>CAYRTW010000069.1:0-23729 GCA_964426935.1 uncultured Rickettsiales bacterium | reverse complement strand
ACCGTGAGGAGGGGGAGGGTGCCTGAATGAGGCCAACCCTTTCCATCCCAAGGAATCACCCGGCCTGCGAAGACGGTACCGGCAGAAACGCGCATGATGGGGGGCTCTCCGTAGGTGGTTGCCGAAGGGATGGGCCGCCAGCGCCTCACCAAGGTTGGACATGGACCTCGTGATTGGGTCGGTGGCGGTGAGCGTAGGGGGCGCCGTGGCCACGGTGAATGCACAGGACTTCCGGCGCATGACCGGCCTCCCGGTGGAGGATTGGGGGCACCCTTGACCCCTCTGGGGCGGGCCTTCCCATCCATGGCTGTCCCACCCCCTGCCTGGTGCGAGCCCCCTCCTGCCCGCCCCTCCCGCCTGTCTCAGCGACCATTTTCATGCTACAGGTAGCCCCTCCCCGGACGGTCCTCCCATGGCACCCCCCTCCTTTCGCCTCCTCCTGGCCCTGCCCCTTCTCCTCGCCCCCGCCGACGCCCTGGCCCGGGTCCGCTGCCTGACTCCCCAGTTTCTGGCCTCCCGAGGCGCCGATTCTCCTTCCATGGCCTCTCCCAATCCTTACCGGCCCGAGGCGGTGGGCTATGTGGATTCGGCGATCTATCCCCTCCGCATCCATTACCGGCGCGAAGTGGACGCCGACCGGGCGGGAGGAGTGGTGTTGAACGCTGCCGAGACCTCCTGGGAGGTGGAGATCGACACCTGGGGCTGGCCCGAGCCCCCCGTGGATGAGGGGCTGGGGGGAGACGACCGCTACGACATATACCTGACCAACGAGGACACCTTCGGTGGAGCCTACACCTGGGGCACCGGGCAGGACGTGACGGCGGACGACGGGTGGTACAGCCTGTCCTCGTTCATTGCCCTGGATGATCAGTGGATCGGCGACGCTGACATGCTGGATTTTGTGGCCCATGAGTTCAACCACGCCTTGCAATACACCATCGACGGTTGGGAATCGACCCTCTTCGTGTGGGAGATGGTGGCCACCGCCGTGGAAGACGTGGTGGTGGACGAAACCAACCTCTACGCCCTGGACATCCCCGATTTTCAGGAGCTTCCCTTCGCCTCCCTCCTGTTTGACGGGTATACCGACGAGGTCATCGAATACAACGATTACAGCTATTACGAATATGGCGGGGTCCTGTTCGGCCTGTTCCTGGAGCAGCGCTATGGAACCAACGACTCCACCACCCTGCTGTCCCTGTGGGAGGGGATGGCCGCCGGGGAGCGGGCTGCCGAGCCGGATTTCTTGGACTCCCTGGACGCTCTTCCCCAGGCGGGCGGAGCCGATCTTCAGGACCTGTACCTGGAGTTCGCCCTGTGGCGCCTGTTTGCCGCCAGTTGGGATGACGAGAACCACTTTGAGGAAGGGGCGGAATGGATTGAGCCCTGCAAGGTGGAGCTGGAAGGGGTGGTGGATCTCACCGACCTGGGCTCCCCCCTCCATCCCGTCGATGCCCCCTACGATCTGGGAGTCAGCTACTTCGCCCTGAGCAGCGGGGGAGACCTGAACGGCACCGTGACCGCCACCGTGGAGGGGGATGGAGAAGGGATCTTTGGAGTGGTGGGGGCGGTGTGGCAGGAGGAGGGAAGCGCCGTCACCGCCTCGGTTCGCGGCGCCGATTCCAGCCCTCCCTCCCCCCTGGTGCTGGACCTGAATGGGGGCACCCGGGCGGTGATCGGGGTGGCCAACCTGGGCACTTCGGGAATGGACGCCGAGACCCTCCCCCCTCGCCGGGACTTCTCCCTCTCCCTGGCCTGGAAGGGAGAAAGCGGGGATGACGATACCCCAGACGACGACGCCACTGCCGATGACGACGCCACTTCCGATGATGACGACGACGCCACCTCCGACGATGACGACGCCAGTGGAGACGACGACGGCCCCGGCAATACCGCCTGCGACGGATGCAACAGCGGTGGGACTCCCCCTCCCTCCCTGGTGGCCCTGGGGCTCCTCCTGGCTGCCCTCCTTCGCCGCCCTCCCTCCTCCCGGTAATCCCCATGCCCCTGCCCCAAGGCGTCCTGGAAGCGGTTCATCGCGCTGAGGCCCTGGCCCGACAGGTCAAGGGTCGCTTCGTGGACAAGGACGAGATCGTGGACCTGATGGTCCTGGCCATGACCGCCCAGGAACCCCTTCTCCTGGTGGGAGAGCCGGGCACCGGCAAGAGCGATCTGGTGGTGCAGTTCTGCTCCGCCATGGGGGTGCGAAAGGCCGATCCCCGGGAGGGGGAGGAGGGGAGGGAGGAAGGCCCCACCGAGCAATATTTCGAGCGCCTGCTGACCCCTTTTTCCGAACCCGACGAGATTTTCGGGCCCATCCGCATCCGCACCCTTCTGGAGGAAGAACGGCTGGTGAGGCGGGGAGAGGGGATGCTCCAGAGCGCCACCGTGGCGTTTTTGGACGAGATCTTCAAGGCCAACTCCGCCATCCTCAACGCCCTCCTGGGGATCCTCAACGAGAGGCGGTATCACCCCGCCGGCCGGCCGGTGCGGGTGCCCCTGCTGACCCTGTTTGCCGCCACCAACCACCTGCCCGAGAGCCCCGAGCTTCTGGCCCTCCTGGACCGCTTTCCCCTGCGGGTGGAATCCCGGCCGGTGAGCTACACCGGGCTGACCCGCCTGCTGCGCTTGGGAATGGAAAGAGAGGAGGAGAGGTTGTCCCGCTCCGACGAGCCCCTCTCCCCCGTGCTGGCGGGAGTGGGAGATTTTCGCCTCCTTCACCGAACCTCGGTGGCCCTCGCCCTACGCTCCTCCCGGGAAATGGCCCGGACCGGCCCCGGCTCCCCCTTCGAGAGGGAGTTCCTCAGGCGGGTGCGGGCCATTCGGGAGGAGGGGTTGGCCCGGTTGAACGACCGCCGGGTGGTGAAGCTTTGGAAACTCCTTCACGCCCGGGCGGTCCTGAAGGGGAGGGAGCTGCCGGTGGACGAGGATTTCGTCCTGCTGCGCCACGGGTGGGACGATTTGGATGGAGAGAGACGGGCCCGGCTGGAGCGCTACTCCGAGCCCCTTCTGCCCTCGTTCTCGGCGGCGGGATTGGGATGATAGCGAGGGCAGTGGGAGGCCAGGTCGAGCCCTCAGGTTCCCCCCTGATGGAGGCGCCTCCGACCCCTCCCTCGTGGACCCGGGCAGGCCATGCGGTGCGAACGGGGGAAGCGGAGCATCTGGCTCCCCTGGCGCTGCGCTTGTGGCGAGGGGAGTTCCTGACCCGGGGCTGGATGGCGGTGCCCCCCGGTCTGGTATGGACCGTCACCGCTCGGGCCCTGGGAAGGCCTGGGGTCCTTCGCATGGAGGACGAGGCCGGGGCGGTTTTGGAAGAGATGTGTCGGCGCACCGATCTGGGGGAGGCCCTGGAGGAGGTGCGACGTTCTTCCCAGGAGGAGGAGGCCCTTTCCCGCTTGCTCCCCTCTCTTCTCCTCACCCCCACCGCCTCCGCTTCCGGTCCCCTTCCTCCTTCCAGCGCTCTCCTCCCCTGGCTGTGGGGAGAAGAGCCCCCCGACCCCGCCGGAGTGGAGGCATGGGAACGCTCCTGGCGCGCCTTTCGGGAGGCCTGGATCGTCGATCTTCGCGGGAAGATGGCGGCGCCGGGCCAATTCACCTCGCCGTCCTTTCGCCGAGGCCGCCCCTTCTTCAGGGAGGACCCCCTTCAACGGGCCCTTGCCGAATTGGAAAGAAGGGCCGTGGAGAAGGGAATTTGGCCGGATCGAGATCTTTTTTTGGAAACGGGGAGGGCCGAGGAGGCCGCCCATCGACCCCCCGCCCTGGAGGCCTTGGAGGAGAGGGTTCGGGCGGCCCGGGAGGCCCTGCTGCAAAGACGCGCCCGCCAGCACGGAGGGGGATACCACGGGCTCCGCTTCAACGCCGGCCTGGAGTCGGTACAGGAATGGCTTCCCCGCAATTTCGCCCTTCCCCGGGCGGTCCTGGTCCACGCCGCCCAGGAGCGCCGCCTCGCCGCCTGGCAACGCCCCGAGCAGGATTGGCCCCAGGTGGATCTGGCGGTGGAGCTCCTGGCGGTGACCGACTCCGAAGAGAACGAGGAGGTCCGCCGGGCGGTGGGCGTGGAATCCCTGGCCTTCCTCCAGGATCTGGCCCGCCATTTTCGCTTTCCTCCTCCCCTCAAGGTGGAGGTCCGGCTGCGCTTTGTGGATCCCGCCCAAGGCTCTTCGGGGGAGGCTCCCTCCCTTGGGTTTCGCTTCCCCTCCCTCCTCCTGCCCGAACCCTCTCCCTCCCTGCTTCCGGCAGCCCTGTCCCTGTTTGCCGGCGGTCCCTTTCCGGGAGCCTACCTGCGCTCCCCTCCCCGGTGGGCGTTTCGCTCCGTTTCCAAAGGAGAGGTGGTCTTTGGAGTGGAAATGGACACCCGCCCCTCCCGCCTGTCCCTGACCGAGACGGTGAGGCGGGGGATGCGGTGGAAGGCCAAGGAGACCTCGGGAGGGGCCCTGTCTCGCATGGTGGTGGTGTTGCGTGGAGAGGGGACAGGCGCTCGGGATCTTCAGATGGGGGTTCTGGGGCTGGGACTGGGGAGGGAGGGGAATGACCTTCTTCTCCAGGGAGGTTGGAAAGGGCAGGCCTGGCGCCTTCATCTTCACACTGAAGAGGGAGTGGAGAGTGTGGCCTCTCCCCTTTCCGGGGCGGCGCTGCGGCGGATCTGCCTGATGGCGATGGCGAGGCGTCTGGTCCGTTGGCAGGAGGTGGGAATGGAATGGGCGGAGGAATGGGTGTGACCGCACCCGCCCTGATGTTCCCCACGCCGGAAGACCTGCGACGGGCCCTGGCCACTCCTCCCTCGGGCTTTCAGGAGGCCCTGGCTGCGGTTCTTCTTCCCGGGCCCGACTCACCCCGCCAGGAATCCTTTGGGTTTCTCCTCCGAGAGGGAGCGGACGCCATGGCGTGGGTGGACCGTTTGCGAGAACAGGCCGTACCGGTGCGTCCCCGGGCCGAAACACCTTCCCATTGCCGGGTGAGCGACATGGATGGGCTTCTGGCCCGGTTCATCGGGCCAGGTGGAAGGGGGGAAAGGGAGAAGAGGACCGAGGGAGAACGCCCCCGACTGCTCCTGGTGCGGGGGGGGCCCGAAAGCCTGCGGGAGGCCTTGTCCCTGGCTCTTGAGTTTCGCACCGAGGGGCTCCTGGAGGTGGCCTCCATTACCTGGGGGGGTGAAGAAGATCCAGCCTATCTGCTCAAGATTCCCCAGCTTTCTGGTGCCTATCCCAGGCTGAGATGGGGAGAGGACCCCACTCGCACCGCCCTGCTGACCCGGGTTGGAGAAGGAAAAACGACGGTCTGGATCCCCGAAGGATGGCGCCTGAAGGCCCCGGAGATTCTGCCCTTCCTGGAGGCGGGGGAGAGAATCATGATTCCCGCCGGCCGGATGCGGTTGCCCGAGGACCTCACCTTCCGCCGCCTGTCCGAGGTCGCCCGGGTCGAGCCCGCCTCCCCCCTGAAAACCCTGTTTCCAAAAACCTCGGGGGAGGGCGCGTTTGCGGGCCTGACCCTGAGGGTCCGCCTCCAGGAGGGGCCTCCCCATCCCCGGGCCGCCGCCCCCTACGCCATGGATCGGGCCTCTCTGCGAGAAGAACTGCGGGATCTGCGGGAGCGCCAATTGGATCTCGCCGCCCGGGCCGAGCGTCTGGATCACTTGCTGGAACCCGCCCCCCGCCTGTATCGGTTCAGCGGAGAAGGCAGGGAGGCCGTCGCCCGCTTCGTGTCCCACTGGCCCTCTCGGATCCTGGAGCGCTTCGTGGTGGCGGCCCTTTCCGACACCGAGGGGCAGTCCCCCGACCTGTGGCTGGCGGCGGCCCACCTGGAGCCCGACGTGGATCCCCCTGCAGAAGTGGGCTCCCGGGGGCAGGCCTTCACCTTGGACCTTGGAGCCTCCCAGCTCCCCGGGGAACCCTTACGCCTGTTCCTCCCTTTCGGTCACACCTTCCAACCCTTCCTGGCCCATGCCGACACCGCCTCGCTGCGAAGGGCCTTGGGACTTCCCGATTCGTCGCCCGAGAGGGGCCGGGAGTGGTTGGCGGTGTCTCCCCAAGAGGATCGCTTGTGGGTGCGGGCCCTGCCGGAACAGGCTTTTGAGCCCCTTTCCCGAGCGGCGGCGACCCTGAATCGACTGCTGCGGACCAAGACCCTCCTGACGGTGAGGGAGAGGAGCGTTGTGGAGGGGGAGGAGGCGGTGGCCGGGGCCCTTCAGAGGCTTCGGCTGCGTCTGCGGGAGGCCAGGGAGGGGTACCACGCCCAGGCCCGGGTCTACCTGTCGGGGTTGGAGGAGGAGACCGCCTCCCTGTTGGCGCGCCTGGGGGAAGGGGAGGCGGCGGTGGAGAGGGCCCGAAAAGCGGCAGAGACGGTGGAGGGGGCCCGAAACGCCATGGAGGAGGCAGGCAAGGCCGGCACTCGGCGCCTCGCCGATCACGCCCGCAAGGTGGGGGAAGTGCTGTTGGCCTTGGCGGAGGAGCAGGAGGCCGATTCCGCGTCCCTGACGGTCCTGGCCGACTCCTTGAGAACCCGGGTGGAGCTTCTGGTCTCGTCGGGAGAGGAGGCGGCGGGGCGAGAGGAGGGAGCCCTTGCTCGTCTGAAGGCTCAGGGAGAGGTGAGGGAGAAGGCCCTCCTGGAGAGGCTTGCCGAATTCCCTCCGACCCCCTCCTCCCGAGCCCTGGCCGTGGCCCAGGCCCTGGAAGAAGCGGCGCGGCGCCTGCGGGACGGGGTCCAAGGAGGAGGCTCCCAGGATGGCTGAGAAAAAAAACCCGGGTGCGCCCCGGCATCCTTCTCCCGCCGAAGGAAACAACGGGTTTGGCCTGCTGCGGGGATTGGAAGACCCGTTGCGAAGGGCGGAGGCGCGGTGGTCCCTCCTCCTTCCCGCCACCGAAGCAGCCCTGGGAGAGGCCCGCGCTCTGCAGGCCGCCGGAAGGAGACTGGGCCTCAAGAGCCTGGGAGTCCGGGAGGGAGCCCGTCTGGAACGCATTCTAAAACGACTTCAGGGAGAACACCGCCGGGAAAGGAGACGAAAGGGAAGGCGTCGTCGCCTGGCCTTGTGGTTCACCGGCCTGGCCCGATTCCTGGAAGCCCGCCGGCTCGCCCGAAGTGAAACCACCGCCGCCGCCTCCCGGGTCCTTCCCGCCCGAAGGGAAGAGGAAAAGTGGCAGGAGACCCTGGCGGGGGTGGAGAAGGAGGTGCTGAGGTGGGTGCAACGGGCGGTGGGGAACGGGGAGGGGATGTGAGGGCTGGGGTTCCGCGCCGGTGCATCTGGGGTTGGACTTCCCTCATGCGCTTTCCCCTCTCCCCTCCCGAAGACCTCAGCCCGGAGCAGAAGCTGCGTCTGGCCTTTCACCTTCAGGAAGCCACCGAGGCGATGGTCCGCCTGAACCTGTTGCGGAGGTTCCCAGGCCTGGACGAAGAGGAGCTCACCCGTCGAGTGGATGAGTGGCGCCTGCAACGCCGGGAGACCGACATCGGCGATGCGGCGGGGCGGCCGGGAACCTGGCCTCGTTCGTGAACCCCGTTGAGGCCGCACTGCGCCGGGCCGCATCCGGCGGCAGGTTGTGGATTCCCTTGGTGTATTCACCAAACGTCAGAATGCTCACGAACAATCGGGACTCGTCCTGGGACCTTGCCCATTCCAGCACTCGGGGATCCCCGCCCGCCCTTGCCAGTTCAGCAATGACGTTGGTATCGAGCAGCCACCCGATCACAGGGAAAGGTCCCGCCCCCGATCGGGCTCCCGCACCAAAACCCCATCCAATTCTCCCAGTGCCGATGTCTGGAGGAATTCCACCAGGGGCGGGCTCGGGGGATCCGTCCCCTGCAGGCTCGCCAGATTCTCCATCGAAACCACCACCACCGCATCCCGGCCTCGCAAGGTCACTCTCCATAAAGACCCTCCCTGCCAAACTGACCATCGGGTCAGTTGGTGGGGGCCGCGCCGGTCAGAAGCAAGCAAAACGTCGGAATTTTCCCCAACTCACCGCCCCCGAATCGGGATCGTCCTCCTCCGTCGCCCCAGAGCCCAGACAACCCCTCCCCACCACCCGGCTCCTCCTCCCCGACTCGACCCGGCGTTGCACCCCGAACACCCTCCATCCGGATCCCCCGACCCGTCGTCATCGGCCGAGACGTCGTCATCGTCACCGGCCGGCGAAGTGTCGTCGTCTTGGGGAACGGTGTCATCGTCGGAGGCGCTGTCGTCGTCCCCCGGCTCCTCGCCGCAGTCCTCCTGGACCGAAGCATCGGTGTCGTCGCAGTCGCTTCCCCCCTGTTCCTCCGCATCGGCTCCGTCCCCGTCCTGATCGAAGTCCGAACCCTGGCCGCAGTCCTGGTTGATGCCGTCGTACCACACCTCCCCCCCTCCTGGATGGGCAGAGGCCTCTTGATCGTTGCAGTCCACATCGGAGAGGAATCCGTCTCCATCGGCATCCACCGCCACCACGGCGGGTCCTCCCCAGGCTCCAATGTCCGAGACACTGCCGTCTTGATCGAAGAGGGCGGGGTCACCTGCATCAATGAGGAGGCTGTCCCGGGCCAGGACGAAGCTGTCGTTGTCGGGATCCCCATCCAAGGTGTATCCGGCAAATCCCGGCGGATCGGTGCGGTTTCCATTTCCAGTGAGGGAAGAAGGAGGAAGTTCACCGCCCCCGTCGCCACCGGCATTGGAATGGAAATCGTTATAGGAGAATGTCGAGCTGCCTGCCGACGGCCCGTCGTAGGCGGTCACCGCCGCAGCGTCGCCAGAATACACCACCGCGTTGTTGCGGAAATCCACCCCGCTCTCCACCAGACACAGGGCCGAGGCGTCCCGGGTGGCGGCGTTCCCGGCCAGGACGTTGTTCACCACTTGAACCGCAGCGCTCTTCACCAGGCACAAGCCGCCCCCATCTCCCGCCAGGTTCTCCTGAAACACGTTGTTGAGCCACTGATGAGAGGGGCCGGCCACCTCGCTCAGGTAGGCTCCCCCTCCATAACCGGCCACGTTTTCGGCGAAGCTGTTGCGAAGGAGGGAAACCGACCCCGCCACGTCCACCGCCAGGCCCCCTCCCGCAGCCTGATAGCCGGCGGTGTTTCCTCTAAATCGGCAGTCGGAGACCTGGATTTGGGAGGCCTGGGTGAGGGAAATGCCTCCCCCCTGGTTCAAGCTCTGATTGGCCAGGAAATCGCATCCGGTGAGGGTGACCGGGAATGCACCCCAGTCGGCGTCGCTGACCAGCAGGGCCCCTCCCGCCCCCTCCTCGGCCAGGTTGGACTCGAACACGCTGTCCACCGCCGTCACTTCACTGACATAGGCGAAGATCCCTCCTCCCCCATATCGCCCCTCATTCCCGGTAAAGGTGCAGCCAGACAGGAAGAGGGGAGCCAGGTAGTTGGCGTAGATGGCTCCCCCCGAGCTGTAGGGGCAACGACCATCCCGAAAGGTGGTGTCGATAAAAACCGTAGCGATATTCATATTATAGAGATAGACATGCCCGCCGGCATAGTAGCCCACGTTCTCGTCCAGGAGGGAATTGGAGACCTGGAGGGTGGTGCCGGTATCGGCGGAAATCGCTCCTCCGTAATAGGAGACGTTCTGATGAAACGTGGTGCCGTCCAGCGACAGGAACGAGGCGGTACCATAGACCCCTCCCGCCTGGTTGTTGGAGGTGTTGGCGTGGAAGGTGCTCCCCACATCGGTGAGGGACGAGCCCCCCACAACCGAAACCGCTGCCCCGTTGTACCCGTAGTTGAGGTCGAAGGTCGTGGCGGACAGAAGGGCTTCGGCGCCCCCATCCAGGCACAGGGCCCCCCCGTAGAAACCTCGGTTCCCGGTGAACAAGGTTCCCGAGAAGGAAGCGGCGGCGGCCTCGTCCAAGGAGACCGCCCCACAGGAATCGGTGGATTCCCAGCCCTCGCCGCCGTTGGCGTCAAAGGTCCCCCCGCTCATCGTGAGGGAGCCCCCCAGGATCCGCAGCGAACCGCCAAGGGTCGCCTGTCCCGAGGTGAAGGTGCAGTCGGTGAAGGTGGGGGTCGAATCCACAAAGTACCCGTGGGCTCCCTCGGTGGCCTCCCCTCCCTGAAAGACGCAGTCGGAAAAGGTGGGAGAGCCCCCCTGGGCCTGGACGGAGCCGCCCGCCTCCGAAGGGGTCCCTATTCCGTCCAGGACGAGATTTCGGAAGATCGGGCTGCCCCCGTTCAGGTCGATGCCCCGGCCCCCATCGTGGCGGAGGGTGAATCCCTCCACGGTGGGGGACTCCCCCGCAAGGAGGCGAAGGGTGGCGGTGGGGAAGGAGGAGGCGTCAAGGAGGGTGGTCTCCGCCCCGCCCTGGGAGCGCACCTCGACGCTCTTTCCCGAAAAGTCCAAGGATTCCCAATAGGTGCCTGGGGCGACTTCGATGGAGTCCGAGGGAGAGGCGGCGTCGATGGCGGCCTGGATGGAGGTGAAGTCGCCACTGCCGTCGGTGGCGACCTCCCAGACCCGGGCGGTGGCTCCCGGGGATGTGGCGGCGAGGAGCAAGGCGAGGGAAAGGGCGCTCATGAGTAGACCCGCAGAGGGGGTTCGGGGCGGAGGCTACCCCCGCCGGGATGGGGAGTGTACCATCCCCGGGACCTTCCCCAAGGCTGTTCCCATGCGCCCCCTCCTCCCCCTGTTTCTCCTCCTGGCCCTGAGCGGTTGCCGGGACGATTCCTCCAGCGGGGACGATGATTCCTCCTTGGTCGACGACGATTCCACGGTTGCCGACGACGACTCTTCCCCCGATGACGACACCTCTCCAGGAGACGATGACTCCGTGGATCCCTTCTGCGACGGGGTTCCCCTCCTCACCTGGGGCAACTTCGGATCGGGATTTGTCACCGAGAACTGCCAGGGATGCCACGCCTCCACCTCGGTCAATCGCCACGACGCCCCCGAAGAGGTCACCTTCGACACCGCCTCCCAGGTGTGGGCTCGGGCGGAGGACGTCCTGGAACAGACCACCGGCGACGACCCTGCCATGCCTCCCCAGGGAGGGGTGGAGGACGCCGACCGCACCCGGCTGGAGTGGTGGTTGCGGTGCGGAGTGCCGGGGACCTGACTGGGGCGCCGATCCAGGCTCGGGTCAAGAAAGAGTGACAATCCCCGAAACCACCGGAAAGGAACAGGAATCGCCGTTGACAGCCGGATCCAGGGGGATACGATGGGGCCAAATCCGGGGATTGCCTCCATGCCTCCCGTCCTCTTTCGTTGGATTCTCCTCCCCGCCCTGGTCCCCCTGGGGTTCCTGGCCTGTGAGGGGGGGTCCGACGCCCTCCCCGAAGAGGACGACGACGCTTCCGACGACGATGTTTCGGCGGACGACGACGCGTCTTCCGATGACGACTCCCTCCCCGCAGACGACGACACCACCTCGGCCTCCGATGACGACTCCGGCCCCTATCTGGGGGACGATGATGCGCCTCCTCCTTCCTTGGACCTCGATGGGGTGAGCGCCGGCATCGAGGCGGGGCTCGACGCCGTCCTGGCCACCAATCCTGACCCCATGTTCCAGGTGTTCAACGACATCCTGGAGAGCGGGGATCCCGACTGCCCCTACTTCGACCCCGACTATCTCCTGGCCTACGATCAGGAGTTCTGGTACGCCAACTGCGAGGCCTCCACCGGGGCCACCTACGCCGGATATGCCGTCTCCACCCACTTCGAGCCCGGGGAGTACCGCAATCCTCCCTACGTCTACGACAAGTACGATTACCTCTACGGGTATGGGACTCTGGGAAACCCTTCGGGAGAGACCTTTGAGTTCGCCGGATACGCCTACAACTATCAGTATCGCTATACCCCCTATCCCACCATTTACAGCTACGGCTACCTGACCGGGGAGTTTCGATTCGATGGGGTCACCGACGGGGGAGAATGGATGAACGCCCCCCTGAGCATGGACCTCTACTATTCCGCCAGCGACTACGTGGACGAGGGGGGAAGGGTGATGGAATTGGACGGGGATCTGGCCGGGTTCGAGGGCTCGGTCACCGCTGTCACCTTTGACCGGGTCTACATGTATTCCGCCAGCGTCGGGGGCGCCTGCGAGCTGGAGCCCTCGGGGACTCTTTCGGTGCGGGCCGAAGACGGGGGCTGGTACGACGTGGACTTCCAAGGACCGTCGGACTCCGACGCCATCGCCTTTCCCCCCGACTGCGATGGGTGTGGGCAGGTGTTCTACCGAGGTGAATGGCTGGGGGAGGTCTGCCCCGATCTCACTCCCCTTCTCAATTGGGAACTGGAACCATGGCACAACTGAGACCCTCTCCCCTCTGGCTCCTCGCCTCCCTGACAGGGCTTCTTTGGGGGTGCGCCTCTGACCCGGGATCCCCGGGTGACGACGATGCCACGGAAGGGGACGACGACGCCACCGAGGAAGAGCAGGAGATCCCCCCCGAGGAGGATCCTCCGGTGGAGGCCATGTCGGATGTGGACCTCCTCACTCGAATCTCCCTGGATTTACGAGGGATTCGCCCATCCGAGGAGGAGATCGCCCGGGTGGAGGGGGACTCCACCGAAGTGGACCTTCTCCTCAGCGACTTTCTGGAGGATCCCCGCTTCGCCGATCAGGTGGTGCGGCATTTTTCCCCCCTGTACATGACCCGGGTGGACCGCACCGACGCCGGCTACTACTCGGGGTTGTACGACGACCCCACCTTTGCCTCAGAAATGGGTCAGGAGCCGTTGCGGATCCTCGCCCGCATCGCCCAGGAAGACCTGCCCTACACAGAGATCGTCACCGGGAACTGGTCCATGGCCACTCCGTCCATGGTGGCCATGGGGCTTCCGGTGACCTGGGAAGAGGGGGCCACGGGATGGCAGCCGGTGACCTACACCGACTCCCGGCCCAAGGCGGGGATCCTCTCCACCAACGGCATGTGGTGGCGCTATGGAAGCACCGAGTCCAACGCCAACCGGGGCCGGGCCAACGCCGTCAGCCGCATCCTCCTGTGCAACGACTACCTCACCCGCCCCATCGCCTTTGATCGAAACGTCAACTTGCTGGATGGGGACGCGGTGCAGGAGGCCCTGGACACCAACCCCGGATGCGTCGCCTGCCACGCCACCCTGGATCCCCTGGCGGGGTACTTCTGGGGCTACTATTACGCCTTCCTCTACAGCGACCTGGATGTGATGACCTATCACCCCGAGAGGGAGAACACCTGGGAGGATGTGACCGGGGTGGCTCCGGGGTACTACGGCCTTCCGGGGAGGGATCTGGCCGATCTGGGCCGACAGATGGCCAGCGATTCTCGTCTGACCCAATGCGCCACCGAGCAGGTCTTTGAGGTGCTGAACGCCCGGGACGCTACCCTCTCCGACACCGCCTCCCTGCTGGCCGCCGAGGAGGCGTTCCAGGCCGGGGGGACCACCCTCAAGGCCCTGTTCCGGGCGGTGATGGAGAGCCCCGAATACAGGGCCCGGGGCAGCGACGACCCCCGCTATCCGGGCAGGAAGATGGTGGATCCCGAGCTACTGGCCTCCCAGATCGAGGATCTGACCGGCTATCGCTTCACCTACGCCGGCGCCGACCTGATGACCACCGACACCTATGGGCTGCGGGCCCTGGCGGGAGGGGTCGATGGCCTGTATGTCACCGCCGCCGCCCGGGAGCCCACCGCCACCATGGCCCTGGTGGTGGAGAGGCTGGCTCAAGGCGCCGCCTTCTTCGTGACCGAACACGACCGCACCCATCCCGACGAAGCCCGACTGTTCACCGAGATCGGCTTCACCGAGACCCCTGGATCGGCCCGTGAGCCCATGGTCCGACAGCTTCAGGCCCTTCACCTCCGCCTGTTTGGCACTCGCATCGACGCCGATGGGGAGGAAGTGGCCGCCAACCTGGAGTTGTGGGAGGCCCTGTTCCAGGCCCAGATGGATCCCGCCGCCGCCTGGGCGGGGGTCTTGTCGGCCCTCCTCCGCGACCCTGATTTCCTCTTCTACTGATGGGGGCTTTGACCATGGCCACTCGACGTCACTTTCTCTCTGCCACCGCCGCCCTCATCGCCGCCTCCGGTCTTTCCCCTCGCCGGGCCAGGGCGGCCACCGGCCAGGACCTCAAGTTCATCTTCGTGTTCAACCCCGGCGGCTGGGACATCACCCGGGTGTTTGCCTCTGAGTTCGACAACCCCAACGTGGACATGGAGCGCACCGCAGGCGAGTCTCGGGTGAGCGAGCTTCGCTTCGTGGCCGAACCGGGCCGCCCCAGCGTCAGCACCTTTTTTGAGCGCCACGCCCAGAAGTCCATGATTCTCAACGGAATCCTGGTGCCGTCGGTGGCCCACGACAACTGCACCCGCCTGGTGATGACCGGCTCCACCGCCACCACCCGAGCCGACTGGCCAGCCATCCTGGGGGTGGAGGCGCAATCCGGCCAGGCCCTTCCCCATCTGGTGATCGGAGGACCCTCCTATCCCGGAGACGCCGGCTCCGCCGTCACCCGCACCGGCTCATCCGGCCAGTTCCAGGGGCTCCTCTCCGGGGACATCCTCTCCTGGAGCGAGCAGCAGACCTCAGGACCCATCTCCCGAGCGGAAGACCTCATCGACTCCTACATCAAGCTGAGGGCCGGAGGGGCGGCCGCCTCCGGAGAGGGGCGGACCCGTTCCCTGGCCGAGGCCTATGGCCAGGTGCTGGACCGGGCGGGCTCCCTGAAGGGCCTTTCCACCGTGGTGGACTGGACCACCGATTCCTCCTTCGGATCCCAAGTGAAGCTGGCGGTGGATGTTCTCAGCAAGGGGGTCAGCCGCTGCGCCACCCTCCAGTACTATCAATATTCATGGGACACCCACACCAACAATGACCTCTACCAGTCCATCAACTTCGAGGGGCTGTTCGCCGGGCTCATCGACCTGATGGACAGGTTGGCCGCCTCTCCCGGCTCGGCTCCGGGAGCCTCCCTGGCCGACGAGACGGTGGTGGTGGTCCTGTCGGAGATGGCCCGCACCCCCGCGCTCAACGGCGCCGACGGCAAGGACCACTGGCCCTACACCTCCCAGCTCTGGGTGGGGCCGGGCATCACCGGCAACCGGGTGGTGGGAGGCTTCGATTCCTACTACTACGGGCAGAAGATCGACTACGCCACCGGGGACACCACCGAGTCGGGGGACCTCCTCTCCGCCGACTCGGTGGGGGCCAGCCTGCTGACTCTGGCGGGGGTCGATCCCTCCTCCTGGCTGGAGGGGGTGGACCCAATCCTGGGAATCCTGTCCTAGACAGTGTTTTCTCCGGACCCCCACCAAAGCCCGCCGCCTCCTCCCCCCCTCCCTGGGTCCTTCCCTCACGCCTCCTCGCCCCGTCCCCTCGGCCCTTCTTCTCATTCCCCCGCCTCCGCCGGCCGCCTTCGCCGAGGAGGGGTGGCGGGACTGGTCCTGCTGGGGATGGGTCTCCTGCTGGCCTTGGACCCCCTTCTCCACCGGGGAGGGTGGGCCCCGCCGGGGCTGATCCTGATTCACGACCGGGCCTGGCTGCCCCTGCGGGCTTTGGGATACGCCACCTGGCCCCTGTCCCTGGCCTTCCTGTGGGGTGCGGGGCTCTCCTCAGGAGTTCTGCTCCTCGCCTGGGTGGTCGGGATTCACCCCCTCCAAACCCTGCACCTCCTGTTGATCCGCGCCTCCCTCCCCCGTGCCTTGGGCCCAGGGCGGGGATTCCTGGGAAAGGGAGAGCAGGAAGAGGGACGAGGAGAGGCCCGCAGCCCGGTTCTGGCCACCCTGGAGGAGAGCCTGCATCTGCTGGAAGAACGGGCGCTTCGGGAAGGGAGGCCCCTGGATCTGCGGCCCTGGGGAGAGGGGGTCTCCCGGCGGCGTCTGGGAGGGGAAGACCCGGCAAAGGCCTCGGAGACCTCTCTTCTCCTCTCCCTCGCCGCCCTGGACCGCGCCGCCCTGGTGCGGGGTGGGGGCTGGGATCCCGCCACCCTGGAGCTGGCCCTGGCCTCCCTCACCCCCAAGGGCAAGGAAAAACGATTGCCCCTGTCCTTCCTGCTGGACCGGGTGGAGGGAAGGGTGACCCCCCTGCGAGAATGCGATGGGGCGGTGGCGATCCTGGCCCTTCTCCACCTGTCCGCCGCCACCGGAAGGGAGGATCTGCGCCAGGCGGCCCTGACTCCTGTTCATCAGGCCCTCCACATCGCTGTGGAAGCGATCCACCTCCTGACCCGGGAAGGGGCGGGGCTTCCGGCGCGGAGAGAGTCCCTGGCGCCTCGCCTGCTGAGCCTTCTTCCCCAGGGGGGCCCCCTTCCCCTGGCCCTCCTCCTACCCAGAGCCCTGGAGAGATGCCGCAGCGCGGGAGATGGGGGAGGGGAGGAGCACCTGCGGCGGGGACTGGCGCGGCTTCTGGGGGTGGGGAAGGAGGAACGACTCGCCCTGATCCGCCGGGGAGCAGCCCTTCTCCCCTCCCGGGCCAAAGACGTGGAACGGTTTCTGGAGACGGTGACCGCCGGGTCGGGTGGGGATCCCTTGCTGCTCCAAGCGATGGGGGACCCGGTTTTCTTCCCCGAGGCTGGCCTTCCTCCCCAGTCCTCTCCTCCCCCGCCGTCCCTGGCCGATCTCGCCTCCCGGGTGGGACGATTCTCTGGCTGGGACCGATTCCGGGTCGCCGCAGTCTCGGGAATGCTCATTGGGATCACCGCCGTTTCCGCCCTGGCCGGTGGGGTACGCATGATGTGGCCCAACCAGAGGTTTACCGTCGAAAATCCCGTCCCTGACGACCGAATCGCCGACTCCCACCGCCGGCAGGGAGCCCCTCCTTTGACCGATCTCGCCCGGGTGGGAAGGCGGGGCCCGTGGGCGATGGCCTCTCCCTCGGGGGCGGTTCGGTATCATCCCCACCTGCGGCACTTCGCCACCGACACCTTCCGGTCCACCGGTGGCTCCCTCCCCGAGGATTTCCTGGCTCGTCTCCGCACCGTGGGGGAGGCCGTGTTCGCCATCACCCGCCATGGGGGCCTGGCCCGGTGGGATGGCCTGAATCCCTGGGAGAGGTGGCGGGGGGCCCGGGCCTTTCCCGGGTGGACGGCAGAGGGGACGCGCGTCGGGCAATGGGACGGGGAGGGGACCCTGTGGTTGGCGGCGGAGGGAGCCGGTATCGGACGCTACGATCCTCGAACCCGCACCTTTCTGTCGGTGTGGGGTCCCGAGGTCGATCCCTCTCTGGGCTCTCCCCGGGCTCTGACTCCCGCGAGTTCGGGAGGGATGTGGGCGGCGACGGGAAGGCGCCTGCTGCACCTGCTTCCTGGCCGGGCCTCTCCCCTGACCCTCACTGGGGACGGCCTTCCGGGGGAGATCGGGACGGTGGCCTCCTCCTCGTCGCAGGGCTACTACCTGGCGACCAACCCCTCCCGGCTGGGGACCGTGGAAGGCTCCCGCATGGTGACTCGCGCCGGTGGCTCGGCGGCTTCCTTTGGGGGTCCCGACGATCTCCGGGGGGCCTCCCTCCTGGGGTCGATGCTGTACCTGGTCAGCCGAGACGGGGCCGTGCATCAGTACGATTCCGAATCTCACACCTTCCTCACCTCCCGCTCCTTTCTCACCGCGACGGGAGGCCGGGTCGCTGCCGGGGCCCTCACCGCCCTGGCCGCAGATGGAGAAGGCCGCCGATTGTTCCTGGGGGGCTCGGGAGCCTTCCTGGTGATGGAGGGAGGGGACCTGAAGTGGCTGGGTTCGGAAGCCGGGGTGGCCACCCTTCCCCAGGGGGCGGCGGTTCGGATGATTTCCTTGGGAGCCTTCGCCACTCCCGTGGAGAAGATGGCCTGGGTGGAGGGGCGCCTTTGGGTGGAGGCGGGACCCGTCCTGGCGTCCTGGGCCCCCGGAGAGGCCACCGCCACCTTTGCCCTGGACGGTGCCCCTGCCACCACCCCCGATTTCGGCGCCGCCCCGCTGGGAGAAGGACAGGTGCGAGGAGTGGACGTCGACGGCAGCACCCTGGTCATGGCCCTGGACACCGGAATCCTCGCCCGCTACGACCTGACCCGGAGGCGCTTCACCTCCGAGAAGCCCCGGGGGCTGCCCTCGGGAGATCCCCGGGCGGTGGCCGCCTCGCCGGGAGGGGTCACCTGGATGGCCTGGCCAGGAGGAGTCGCCCGAATCGCCCAGGGAGGGGCCCGCTACCTGCCGGTGGCGGCGGAGCCCCTGGGCACCCTGCCTTCCCCTCGAACCGTCCGAGCCGGAAAAGAGGCCGCCTTCTCCCTGACCGAAGGAGGAGGGCTTCTCCGCTATCGCACCTCTCCCCTGGGCCTGGAGCCCCTGGTGGGAGAGCGTTTTTCAGGCACGCCCAGCCCCTGGACGGGGGGGGCGATGGCGGCGGGAAAGCTGTGGCTGACCACCCTGGGCTCGGGAGTTTTGACCTATGACCCCCTGTTTCGCCGCTTCGAGGGCTGGCATCGCCAGGAGCGGGGTGGGGTTCCCGAGGACGACCTGCTCACCGCCTGGGGAGACGGACACAGAGCCTGGTTCCTCAGTAAAAACGGGGGAGTGGCCATGACCCAAGGCGGAGCCCCCAAGGTGATTCTTCCCGCCTGGGGGCAGGGGCCGGAGCCAGGAGAGGTCACCGCCATCGCCGGAGATCGACAGCAGGCCTGGTTCGCCACCCGCAACCGCATTCACCGCTATGACGCCCGCACCCATACCTGGTCTCTTCCCGTAGCGGGACCCTCCGCCGATCCGGTGCGCCTCCTTCCCGCCGGGTCGTCCCTGGCCATTCGCACCCGGAATCAGGACCTGTGGCTGGACGGAAACCGGGTGGCGGAGGGGGTCCTGGAGGAGGCCACCGATGGGGAGGGGCTGTGGATTCGCACTGCGGCGGGTCTCTCGGTGCTCCCTCGGGGGGCTTCCACTCCCACCCCGGCCCTTTCGGCGGCGCCGGTGGCAGGCATTTCCTCGGCGGAGCTGGTCGATGTGGCTCGGGAGGGAGATTCCCTGTGGCTCGCCACTGCCCAGGCCCTTCTTCGTTATGACACCGCCCGACGGGCCTTTGACCGCCTCCCCTCTCCCCCCTTCACCGATCTGACCCGACTGGCAGCGGCCTCAGGAAGGGCGTGCGTCCTCAGCACCAGAGGAGGTCTCGCCTGCCACTCGGGCTCGTGGGAAATGGTGGAATCCTCTGGGGTTGGCAGCCTGGCCGCCTCGGGGGGTCGCATCGTTTATACCGACTCTCAGGGGGCCTTGCGGGAGGTGGGAGATGGGGGAAGAGGCCGGGGGGGAAGTGGGCTGCCTGCCGGGATCGGCACCCTGAAGACGGTTCTTTCCGGAGGAACCCTCCTGCTGCTGGTGGGAGAGGACGGGTTGGCCGCCTATGACAGGGAGAGGCGTCGGTTCGTCTGGTCCCTCCCCTGGCCGGAGGGAATGAGGGTCAGGGATGCCACCTTGGGAACCTCCCTGCTGGTTCTCACCGGCGAGGGGGATCTGTGGGATTTTCCCGCCCCGGGAGCGGTGACCATGGCCCTGGGAACCCCGGTGCGGCGATTCCGGGGGCAGGATTCCCGGGCTCCTTTCGACCTCCGCACCGTCCGCCACGCCCTCCCCCTCCCGGGGGGAAGCACCCTCCTCGCCGCCGGTCAGCGCGGCGCCCTCTACCACCCCGACGCCCACGCCTTCCAGGAAATCCCCCTCTCCTCCTCGGTGGCGGGAGCGGTTCTGTGGAATCAATCCCCCCTCCTCGCCCTGACCTCGGGGCAGGTCCTCCGCCTTTCCCCGGAGGGATCCCGCCCCCTCCTGCTCGCCACCCTTCCCGGAATCACTTCCCTGGCCACCGACGGAGACGGGGTCCTCCTGGGGGATGCCCGGGGAGGGGTGCACCGACTCGACGGGCAGGGGCACCTGGGCCCTCCTCCTCCCCCCCTGGCGGCGGCCCTGGCGGGATTTCCTCCCGGACCGGTGCGGGTGCTTCGAGGAGGGGGGGCGACCTTTCTGGCTTCCTCCCAGGAGGTGGTGAGGGTGGATTCGGGGGGTGGAACGGCGCGGTTTCCCCTGTTGGGGGTGAGGCTGGAGAGGCTGGGGTTGGGGAGGGTGCCGGGAGGGAAGAGCGCCCCCTGCCTGTTCCTGGAGGGAGGAGGGGCAAGGGTGTGGGAGGAGCAGAGAGGGGACTTTTCTCCCCTCCGGCAGGACGTGGAGGAGCCCCTCGTCGAATCCGGGGACTTCTCCTTGGTGAGGGCCTCGGGGAGGACCGCCGCTCGTCTTCGACAGGGCTCCGGCGAGGGCCTTTCCGAGGGGGGGCGCCGCTTCGCCTTCGACTCCTGGGTGGGGCTGCGCCTGGATGCGGGCACCCTGCGGCTGGTCACCGAAGCCGGTCCCCGGGAGTTGACCCTTCCCTCCCGGGGAGCCCTGGGACCCCTCCGCCCCTCGCCGGAGGGCAAGGCCCTGAGCGTATACCGGGTTCTCCTGGAGGACGGATTCTGGCGCTGGGAACGAACCGCCTCGGGAGTGCAGCTCAGCCTGCACACTCCCCCTCGAACCCTCTCGCCCCTGCCCCTTCCTGCCCGTCTGGAATCCGGCTTCGTCTTTCCCTTCGACCGTCACCGGCAACTTCTTGCCCACGGAAACTCGCTGTGGGCCCTCACCGATTCCGGCCTTCTCCTCTATACCTCCCAGCCTCACCGGGACCCACCGGTGGCCCTTTCCCTGAGGGAGGGGCCTCCCCTTTCCCTCCTGCTGAGGGCCCTCTCCGGGGGAGGGACGGGGCCTTTTGCGTCAACCTCCCAAGGGCTGGTCTCCCTGACCTCCGTACAGGCGGCCCGAACCGAGGGAAGCTCCCGGGCCGAGACCTTGCTGCGGGACTCCTTGTGGATCTGGGAGAGGGACCGGGGACGAGTGCGGGCGCGGTTCACCTCCCTTCCCAAGATGCCGGTGTGGGATCCCCTGGCCGACGGTCTGGCTTTCTCCATGGATCGCCCCTCCTCCCTCACCATTGCCGGAGGACTGGTGCGGACCCTTACCCCCGCTGGCGAGGTCGCCGTCCAGCCCGAGGGCCTCCGCCTCCCCCTTTCTTCCCTGCGCCTTTCCCCTCCCCCGGCCTCGCCCTCCGTCTCCTCCCCCCTCTCTCCTTCCCTTCCCTGGCGCATTGCCGCCTCCTCCCGGGGACAGGGGGTGGAGATTCGCCTGGCCTCGGGGCTTTGGGTCTCCGCCCCCCTTCGGGGGGGACGTTTCACCTTCGACATCGCCTCCTCCGGGGTGGGAGATGGCTCCTCCCTGTGGCTGGCCACCGACGCCGGCGTGGTGCGGTATCCCGCTGCCGCCTCCCTCTCCCTGGCAGACGCCCGTTTTTATCAACCGGGAGGGCGCAGCGATCCCCCCCTTCTGGAAATCCGCTCGGGCAGGGTGCGGGCCTTCTTCCCGGCAGGGGGTTCGGAGCGGTCTCCCATTCCCGGGCAAGCCTTCGTGTACGACGCCTCCTCTGACCAGTTCAAGCCCGAGGGAGAGGCCCTTCCTCCTCAGGGGGGTTCGGTGCTGAAGGAAGGACCGGTTCAGATCTTTGCGGCGGCTCCGGGGGCTCCCGGCCAACCCGGGGGGATTCGCGCCATCGCCGAGAGACGGGGGGGGGGGCCCGTACTTCTCGACCTGGATGGAGGCGCCTTTCCCTTTGATCGCCTGTTGGACGCCTTTCCTGACGAAGACTCCCTGTGGCTGGCCACCGATGCGGGTGTCGCCCACCACCTCAGCAGCGAGGGTCCCCTCCCGTTGTCCTCCCTGGTGCTGTACGCCACTCCCCAGCGAATCCGCCGCCTCGCTCGCCTGGGTCCCGCCGACGGACTGCCCCCGGGGCTGTACGCTGCCGGCGACGGGGGGGCCGTCCTCCGCTTTGACCCCGGAAAGGATCGATTCCTGCCGGTGACCGAAGCAGAGAAAGCCCGGGCCCTGGTGCGCCTGGCCCCGGGAGTCGAGATGGCGGTGGCCGGTCGAATTCGGGGAATGCGCCTCCCCGAAGGGAGGCTCCGTTTCCAATTCCTCTCCCAGGATCAGGGATGGGTAGATGCGGATTTTTCCGCCGGGAGGTGGGTCTGGGATCGGTTCCGCTCGGTGGCCCTGACCGGGAACCAGGCCTGGCTATCCACTCCTCAAGGAGTGTTCCGTTCCCCCGATTCCCTTGACCTGACCGCCGCCACCCTCTGGGCAAGAAATGGGGAATTGGATGATCTTCTTCCCTCCCGGCAAGGCCCTGCGGGAGTTTTCGCCCGCAGCCGCAACGACGCAGGTCGCAGCATCTTCTTTCCCGCTTCAGGGACCCGCGTAGGAGAAGGGACCGGGGAAGACCCCTTCGACAAGGTCCTCCTCACCACCTCTGGGAAGCTCCGGTTCTCCCGAAAGGATCTGAGAATTCCCAATGCGTTGGGAGGATCCACCTCGGTCGGCGAGCGTCTGGTGTGTGAAATGGAAGCGGCCGACGGCACCTTCTCCTCCTGCGATCCGGCAGGGGGGCGCTTCCCCTTTGACGATCTGCGGGACCTGCTGGTGGTGAATGGAACGGTGATGGTGGGGACCCGGGCAGGAATTCTCACCTGGCCGGAAGGACTCCAATTTCCCCTGCAGAATGCTCAGCTCTGGCCCCTTCCCGGCGGAGTGTCCCGACTGCTTCGAACCGGAATCGGCCCCCAGGATCTGCTGGTGCGGGCCGCCGAAGGGGACTCTGCGGGGCTCGCCTTTCGCTTCGACACCGGGGCGGATGGGGGCCTCCGCTTCATTCCCCTGGGGCCGGCAGACCGGCAATGGCTCCCCGCAGGAACCCTGTCGGGCTTCACCCTCCAACAAGGGTTCGAGGGAGTCCGGGTGGTGGATGGAGGAGGAAGGCCCCGGGCCATCGCTGCTGGACGGTTTGCCGATGACCGGGTGTGGGATGTGGCCTCCTCCTCCCTGGGACACGACCCGTGGATCCTCACCACCGGCGAGGTGGCCCGGGGAAACTCCCGCTTCCCCGCACCCCCTGGCGCCCGAGAAGTGGTGGAGGCGAAGGGGCATCTGTGGTTCCTTTTGGAAGGGGGAGCCGTTTCCACCCTGGCCCTGGTGAAGGGCCGTCCCTCCGGTTCCCCCCATCCGGTGCCCCTCCCGGAAGGAGCCCGGGGCGTGGCCCTCGCCCCGCTGCCGGAAGGAGGAATCTCCCTGGCCATCGACGGTCAAGACGGACCGGCCTGGTGGATCCCCGGCGCCGATGGATTCCAAAGAACGCCCCGGGATCCCTCCTTCCCCGTTCGGAGCTCCCAAGCCGACGGGATCTGGTCCATCGGACCTTCGGGATTGACGCGAAGTCCACCGGCGAGGCGATAGATTTTCCAAGGAGTTTCAACATGTTTCGTATTTATTCTTTCCAATTTCCCCTCCTCCTGCTCCCCCTTCTAGCCTGTTCACCGAACGGGGAGGACGACGATTCCGCCAGCGACGATGATGACTCTTCTTTGGAAAGCCCCTCCTACACCTACGATGTTCCTCTGGACCCCTCCTCCCCCTGGCCCAAGTTCCGTAGGAATGCCTCCCAGACCGGCCAGAGCCCCGTCCTCCCCGGCATCGCCCTCGGAGAGCCCTGGTCCTTTCCCACCGGCAAGGGAATCTTCAGCTCGCCGGTGATTGGAGGGGACGGAACGATCTACATCGGCTCCGCCGACCGGAACTTCTACGCCATCGATCAGGACGGAGCCCTGAAGTACCGGGTGGAGACCGGGGAGATCATCGACTCCTCGGCTCTCTTGGATGACCAGGGGAGGGTGATTTTCGGCTCGGGAGACGGCCACCTGTACGCCAGGGAGGCCCTCACCGGCGAAGCCCTGTGGACCTTTCAG
>CAYRTW010000068.1:19433-23959 GCA_964426935.1 uncultured Rickettsiales bacterium | reverse complement strand
CGTGGACGGCGATGGGTATGGCGCCACCGTGGTGGGTGGAGATGATTGCGACGACAACAACGTCGATGTCTCTCCGGCTGCAGGTGAAATCTGCGATGACTCCCTGGACAACGACTGTGACGGGAAACTGGACGGCACCGACACCGATTGTGGGAGCTCAGGAGACTCTGGGGATGCGGATGCCTGCAACTGCGACGCCTCCTCTTCCTCCCCCCGGCAAGTCGCCCTGCCTCTCCTGATGCTGGGCATTGCCGTGGGATGGCGTCGCCGGCGCTCTTCCTGACGCTCCCGGAGCGGGGGAGTGCAAACTCCCCCGTTCCTGTCCCTCCTCACGTCCCCCATCATCCCCGGCCTTCTCCATCCCAAAGCATCCATGCCTCTCGGTGGGGGGTCTTCCGTCGCCCTGGTCCTGGCGCATTGGTCCCGCTCGTGCTACTTCACCCCCTCATGACGGTGCGTATTCATGGGGGTCGGTTCGGATCCCGCACGCTGAAGGGGCCTGCAGGTTCGGAGCGCCGGCCGACCCGTTCCCGAGTTCGGGAAGCCCTTTTCAACATCCTTGCCCCCTTCCTCTCCGGAGCGTCGGTGCTGGATCTCTATGCGGGCTTGGGGGCTTGTGGCATCGAAGCGGCTTCCCGTGGAGCATCTCAAGTGGTGTTTGTCGACTCTGCGAAAGATGCCGTCCAAGCCATTCGGAGCAATGCCGCCGCGATTCTTCCCGCCGGGTCCTACCAGATCCTGTCGCTTACGGTGGGGGAGGCCCTGGGACGATTGAAGGCCCAGGGTGCCGCCTTTGATCTGGTGCTGGCGGACCCGCCCTATCAGGGGGGAGTTGCCGAGTCCGTTCCCCTCCGGGTCGCCGAGGCGGGCATTCTGCGGCCCCATGGGCGGCTGGTTATCGAGCATGATCGGGAGTGCACCCTGCCTCTCCAGGCCGATTCCCTCCACCGCGTTGACCAGCGATTTTATGGGCGCACGGGCATTTCCATCTACGGTCATCGGCCCCCTACTGGGGAGGAGATCGCATCACATGGCTGAGCAGCAACTGGTGATCTATCCCGGTTCCTTTGATCCTCCCCATCACGGTCACATCAACATCATCGCCCGGGCCCTGAACTCCTTTGAGAGAGTGCTGGTGGCGGTGGTGGGGAATCCGGAGAAGAGCTCCTTGTTCACCCCGCTGGAGAGGATGGAGATGATCCGGGAGAGCGTGGGAGGGCATCCTGGGCTGGTCTTGGATCAGTTCAACGGCCTCCTGGTGGACTATGTCCGCAGCAAGGGGGCTCGGGTGATCATCCGCGGCCTGCGGGCGGTCCAGGACTTTGAATATGAACTTCAGATGGCGGGAATGAACCGGAAGCTCGCCCCGGACGTGGACACCTTGTTCATGATGACCGATGAGTCCTGCTTCTATGTCAGCAGCCGCATGGTCAAGGAAGTGGCCATTCTGGGGGGAGACGTGTCCCATCTGGTTCCGGCCCCCGTCCACAAGCGGTTGATGGAGCGCCTCTCTCTCCTCCCCGGCCGGGCCCGGACCTGGCCCAAGGGAGAGTGAAGAGGAGGGGAGTGGGCCGGGGGGGCTGCGGCGGGCTGGGGGAGTTCCTCAAGCTCCGTTCTCCCACCCTCGATCTTCAAGCAGAGCGATGCTTCACAACCTCATCCTCCGCCCTCCTGGTCCTGGCTGCCAGGGGAGGGGCGATATTCCAGCCAAGATTGCACAAACATCAAACAGCAACGAAGCAGTAAAAACAACGAGATGGTATGAATACCAAACAGTATGTCGCGTACCAGGCTTGAAAAGCCGGCCGCCGGGGCGGACGGAGAGTTGTGGATAAGTTGAGTCATCCACAGGGTGTGGAGAAGATGGGAGAGCGCGGGGGATTCGAAGCGGGTCGCTGAAGGCGGGAGAGAGGAAGCGAGACGAAGCTGGGATGGAGGAGAAGGGGAGTCCGCTCTGATCCGAGGGGGGGGCAGGTCAACCCACCGTGGTCGTCCCTCGGGGAGCCCGTCTCCGGGTGACAGCCCGCTTGCGGGGGCGTCGCGTCGGGGCGGGTTTTCTCCCCTGGGAGCGGATCTCCTTGACGCTCATCTTCTTTCTTACCGCCGCCTCCGGGTCCACCCCCGCCTTGAGGATCTCTTCTGCCTTGAAGATGGAGAGGCGCCCCTTTTCAATGGCCTCCCGCAGAACCGGGTCGGCAGCCACCCTCAGGTACCGCTGCAGGGTCCTCTTTCGCCTTCCGGTGATCTTCTCGATCTCCTGGATGTCCACCTGTCCCTCATGGAGCTTCAAGGTGGAGCGAAGTCTTTTGAGGGTGGGGGCTTCCCCCGCTTCTTCTCCGCCCCCTTCGGTCAGTTTCAGGCGCAGGCAATCCTGGTGGCTTAGTCCCTGCCAGACCAGGGCGGGGATATGGGTGAGCTTGATTTGCCGGGCCGACTGGATCCGCCGGAATCCGTCCACGATCTGAAGACGCCCGTCGTCGGACCGATGAAGGAGCACCGGCTTTCGGACTCCTTCCAGGCGCACGGAGCGCAGCAGCCCCTCCGGGGGGATGGGGGACTTGTCGGCATAGGAGCGATCGCGGAGATCAATGGACTCGAGGGCCACCTTTTCCACCACTTCCAACTCGGCGGCCCGGCGATCAAAAGCGTGCCGGGGCGTCGGCGGTGAGGTGGCCGGCTGCCTCGCTGGGGTCCCCCCGGCGGGGAGAAAGTCCATCATGCTGATCTGTCCCTGCAGACGAGGCGCCGGGAGGGCTTCGGTCTCCTTCTCTGCCTCCGCCTGGAGGTGGAGGAACCCGTCCACCATCTCCCAGTGAAGGCGGATGGTGCCCCGGGGGTGATAGGGGAATTCCCGAGGGAGGACGACCCGATCCTGACTTCCCAGGGACACCGACACCACGTCCTCGAACAAGGTGAAGAAGGGATGGCGAACTTCAGGGAAGAGAAAAGCCAACTGCCGCCCCAGGTTTCGGTATCCCTCCATTGCCTTGCTGGGGAAGGCAAACAGCGAACCACCACGGACGGCCACATGGATGGAATCCCCTCTCTCGATGCCGTGGGCGTGAAGGAACTCCGCCGGCATGCTCAGGCGTCTTTCGGCGGCAATAAACTTGACTCGCTTGCTCAGCTTTCCCATGAAAGGTGCCTCCGGGTCTCCCCTGGTAAAACCTGGCGCGGCGCGCCGGGTTTGCCGCACGGGTGGTAAAATTTATCGAGGGTGGTAGTTTTCGTCAAGTAGCGGCGCGCTCTTGGTAAAACGCGCCTGCTTATCCATCAAAGTGCCGATATCGGCGCAATTTGATAACTGCATGATATTAAATGAAATTTTACAAAATGATGGAGCTGAATAGAGAGGTATGAGGCGGGGCCTGCTTTGGCAGGCGGAGCACAGAACGCAACGCAACATCACCAAAGATGAAAATTATTGCGACGCACCATGGGGGAGGTGTCGCCGGATCCTTCGGCCTCCCACTCCGCCGCCAACGTCCCCCCTCCGTCTCGCTTCGCCCTCGCGCCTTCCCTACTCGTCGATCACAGCCAGAACCATGTCGTACAGGCCACTGTGGCCGGCAGCGCTGGGATGCATGCAGGTGAAGTCAAACCACAGATCGGTGTCGGGTCCCCGATAACACCTCCCGTCCGGATCCTCGTTCATGTACCCGTGACCGCAAAAGGTCTCCCCCATGAACATCATGTCGGTCTCGGTCTCCACCGCCAGGGCCATGTACTGCTCGGCAAGCCACACCGAAAGTTCGTGGACCAGAGGAACTGACAGCCAGTCGTCGAAGCCAAGAAGATCGGCGCCATCGCACTGGCCAATGTCTGCTGCCGCGTCGTCGTCATTGACGTTGAAGATGTTGGCGAAGATGAGATGGACTCCTCCGGGGAACAAGCTGGGATCGTCCCTCAACCAATGAATGGCGTCCCGAAGATCCTGCATGGCCGTCTCCCACTGAGTCTGGAGGGTCGCCGCGTCCACCCCTCCTCCCAGATCTTCCAGGAGGGCATACAGGTCGTTGCCCCCCACTGTCATCACCACCAGGGTGGTCTTGTCTCGCTGCTCCTCGGGGAGGCAGGTCTGGAGCTGGCGATGGGGGTCCAGGTACATGTCGTCGGTGCGGGCGCCGTACCGCGCGCATACGGAAAAGTCTCCGGAGTCTTGGAGAAGGCCGTCCCCGTCAATGAGATCGCTGAGGCGCCACTCCCAGGAGGGAGCCTCCAGCCCGTATCGAACCGTCAGCTCGTCGGCGAGGCGGTTGCGGAACCAGTCGTCCGATGCGGTGGGCGGGGTGCCCAGGGTCACCGAATCCCCCACGAACACCACCCTCTCGATGCCGGTGATGTCCTGGTGATTGGTGCCCATGCAGTGGGAACCGATGGTGGGATCGAACTGATCGTAGTCGGGAACGGGGATGGAGGCGTCGGCTGGTGCCAGATCGGCAAAGCATTCAGCGGCGGTGGGAGGGGAGGCGGGAGTGGCGTCATCATCGGCGGTGGCGTCATCATCGGCGGTGGCGTCATCATCG
>CAYRTW010000068.1:0-19333 GCA_964426935.1 uncultured Rickettsiales bacterium | reverse complement strand
GAAGTGGCGTCATCATCGGAAGTGGCGTCATCATCGGAAGTGGCGTCATCATCGGAAGTGGCGTCATCATCGGCGGTGGCGTCATCATCGGAAGTGGCGTCATCATCCAGGAGGGCATCGTCATCATCCAGGAGGGCATCGTCATCGGTCGCCCCGATGTCTCCCTCTCCTGGTCCTCCCGAGCAACCCGCGACGACCCCAAGGGCAAACACCCTCGCCCACCCTCCAAGGGGAAACCCGTGTCCCGTCACCATGGCAACCTCCGCTGGTGGAACCGCCCTGGCCCCAGCAAAGACAGGGCGTGATGGGCTGAACCATGCCACGGCGGGTCAGCAGGGGCAAGGTCCATCGATGACTGGTTCTGGCGCGCCGGGTCAGGTCCCTTGACCTCTACTTCCAGAACGAGGACCCACCCCCATCACCGATCCCTCTCCCCTCCGGCCGCTGAAGCCCCCTCTTCTTCGAGTATCACACGAAATGCTGCTGCACGGCCGGATCGCAGCGTCGCGGGTCCCCCCAAAAATCCTCACCATGGCGCTGCGGCCGTTCGCCCGCTGCGCTACGCATTCTGTGTGATCCTCTTCATCCCCTCATATCCTTCAAAAACCGCATGGTGCTCCCTCCAGGACATGTCTCCCTCCCGGTGATAGTAGTCGGCCACCCACCCCAACAGGAACTCCAGTTTCCCATCCTGTTCCTCCTTGGAAGCGTACTTGTGAGGCTCCCAGGGGCGGCTGCGGCAATTCTGTATACAGACCTCCTCTCCTGGATCTAAAAATACAAGCTCAGGCCGATACTTTAGAACAGCTTGAATCCATTGGGCATAACACCCTTCGATAATCCACGATTCGTGCTGTATACAGAATTTCTCCAGGTCTCCCTGGACTTGATGGGCATCTCGCATCACCCCGATCGTCCCCGGCTCCCACACCAGGGTGTCCAGGTCCAGGACCGGCCTCCCATCCCGCTCAGCCAGTCGCCGCGCCAGGGTGGATTTTCCCGAGCCCGAGTTCCCCAGCAGGGCGGTTCGAAGGGGAGGGGGCACGGGCTCAGGCTCACCCCACCTGGGGAATGGCAGCGATGGTCTCAGGGAGGGAAAATGCGGGGCGGTATTTCAACTCCCTCTCGATCTTGGAACCATCCACCAGACAGTTGTAACGGATGAAATCAAAGCTGGCGGGAGGCAGCTTGGAGCGTCCCACCCGAAACAGGAAGGAGTCGGCCGCATAGAGGAGGGGATGGGGCAGGGTGAGGGTCTTCTTGTGGAGTTCCCGCAGAAGGACCGACAAGGGCAGGGCACCCGGGCCGGCGACGTTGTAGATCCCCTTGGCGGGAGCCTTGAGAGCGCAACCGATGGCCTGACCCATGTCGTCCTCATGGACGAGCTGAATCATGGGATCAAAGCCCGCCAACACCGGACAGCGCGCCAGATTCAGGTATCGAAACATCATTCCCGCTCGGATGTTGGGACCGACCACATGAACAGGACGAAGGAGCACGGTGGTCACCTCCTTGTGCTCATACATCCAACTGCGACACACGTAATCGTACTCCACCAGGTCATGAAGTTCCTCGTAGCGTGCACCCATCTTCAGGGGCATGTCCTCAGTGATCTTGCCCGGATTATCCGGGGAGGCCCCGTAGGCGATGGCCCGGGACGAGGTCACCACTTTCTTGACGCCATAGCGGCTGCACCAGCCCAGCACCTGCTGGGTGGCCAGCACGTTGGTCTCATGGCGACGGACCCGTGGGACAGACTGGTCATCCTCAAAGGCCAGGTGGATGACCGCGTAGGGCTTTTCCTCCCGAAACACATCCTCGGCATCCCTCTTGCGGAGATCCACCTTGTAATAGTGAAACCGGGACTCCTTGGAGGGTGGAGAAGTCTCCTCCTCTCCTTGTGGGCGGGTCGTCCGCTTCCCTTGGGTGGGGGTCTCGTCTCCATGCCACACCGCTGGCCAATCCCGCCGATCCATTCCCACCACCGACAGGTTCCGGCGAGCCAACAGCCCCTTGCAAACCACTCGGCCCATTCCCCCGGCCGCTCCAGTCACCAGGATCTTGCGACTCATGGGGTCCTCCCTTCCGGCCAGGTGGAAACGGGGAGGTCAATGGCTCCCACGCCAAAGATCCCCTTCCTCTCCGCCAGTCCCTTTTGGATGAGGACGTTGATGGCCTGCTTCACCGACTCCACTTTGTCAGAAACCCAGGATTTGGAAGCGTCAGGATCCCCATCGAAATACATGGGCTCACCAAAATGGATGATGAACTTGGTGGGGAGAGGCACCATGGAAAAGGGACCCAGCAGGGGAAGGGTAGCAGGAATGGGTAGATAGGGGGCGTTCACCAGCCGGGCCAGGAATTTCCAATCATATACCGAAGGAATGGACTCCTCCGAGCCCACCACTCCAATGGGGATGATGGGGGCTCCGGTTTCCAGGGCCAGGCGCATGAATCCCAAGCCAAACTCCTGGAGTTGATAACGATTCCATACCGTCTTTCCCGACCCCTTGGCCCCTTCAGGAAACACCAGCACCGCCTCCTCCGCTTCCAGAAGACGCCGGCAGTCGTCCCGGTTTCCCACCACCTGCCCGCAGCGAAAAAAGAAGGTGGACACAAAGGGGAGGGTGGGAACCCATCTCTCCACCATGGCGCGAGCCATACGGGGAGGCTCCCCCTCCAGGAGGGTTGCCGTGGCCACCATCATCCCGTCCACCGGCAACTGCCCCCCGTGGTTGGCGATGAGGAGGACGCGCCCCTTGGGGATGTTCTCTACCCCCCGGGCGTCCACCCGAAAATAGTTCCGGTAGAACCAGCCGGTGACTCCCACCGCCGCTGTCGCCGCTCTGGGTGAAAAGCCAAAATCGTCGTAGCCGTACTCGTTGAGACGGGTAGGCAGCCGGTCCAGACGAGAGCGAACCTCGTCATCCACCAGCCAGGAGCCCAGGGTTTCCCAGAAGAGGGAGGGTTGCGGAAAATCGACCATGGCGCCTCGGATGAAGGAAAAAGGAAGGGGAACGGGGAGGGAGAGGGAGAGGGAGGGGTGGCGTCTCCCCGGAAGCTACCAGTGACGCCCAACAGCCGCAAGGTGGGGGAGGGAGAAGGGGACGGGAAGCAGAAGGGAGTCCGTTGAGAGAAGCGTACCCACTATCGATGCCGATCCCAGGAGCCAACTCTCTCCGCCTCTGGGCGAGAAAAAAAGCCCGCCCCCCCGCCTCAAACCCGAGTCCCCTCGCCCTCTCTCCCTCTGCGAGCCCCGCGCCTCTGCGCGAGAAAAAGGGGCCCACCTCCCCGTCCCGCACCTGGTTCCCCTCGCCCTCTCCCTCTGCGCCCCCTGCGCGAGAAAGTGTCGGGGTCAGGCACGACATATATGGATTTGGGGGGGAGTGGCGAGGGCAGGGTCTGTCGACTCACCCAGGCACTGTTTTGAAACGGAGGAACGGAGAAGCGGAGAGAACGGAGGGACCCTTGAGTTCATCACCGAACCAGCCCCATCGATTTTTGGGTGTCGGGGTCAGGCGCCGACATATTTCAATCAGGTCGTGCCGGTTCTTGCTTCTCGCGCAGAGGCGCAGGGGGCGCTGGGGGAGTGGGGATAGGAAGGGGGATGGAGGCAGGAGAGGGTCGATAGGAGGGCCACACTCATCGTGACGTCTGTACGAGAAGGCGGCGGTTGGGGTAGCCTCGCTACCGAAACGACCCCGGCAGGAGCCCATGCCCAAAGTTCATCTCGTCGAGGGCCCGGTTGGAGCGGGCAAGTCCACGTTCTCCTCATCCCTGACGCTGCGGACCCTTGGCGTTCACATCGCCCTGGATGAGTGGTTCGTTCGGCTCTTCAGCCCGGATCGCCCTGAGGGCAACTTGGCTCCTTGGTACGCTGCACGCAAACAGCGATTGATTGAACTGATCTGGAGCCACAGCCGCCGCATCCTGGCGTCTGGCACCGAGGTCATTCTTGAACTGGGTTTGATTCAGCGGCAGAGCCGAGTCGCGTTCTGTCAACGAGTTCTGGACGAGGGCTTCGAACTCCAGGTCCACGTTCTTGACGCCCCGCGAGAGATCCGCCGTGCCCGGGTTCAACGGCGAAACGCCGAAAGAGGGGAAACGTTCTCCATGGTCGTGCCCGCTCACATCTTTGAGATGGCCAGCGATTTGTGGGAGGGTCCCGATGAATTCGAGGAGAGTGAGTTTGCCATCGAATATGTATTTACTGCGGATCCTGAGAATGACCGCTGACTCGTCGTTCCACAATCGGCGAGTTGTGAAGGTATGACCTGCCTGAAGAGGATGCCCCCACCATCATGACCATGGCCACTTTTCCAACTTATGACCAACTGATGCTCCCCCTCATGGGGGCGTTGAGAGAACCTGGCGGCTCTGGATCCATTGAGGAGATTCATGCCAAGACCATGGAGAGTACCAGGCTGCCAGAAGAGATGCTGGCACGGCTTCACGACCCTGACCGGGGTAACCAAACCGAAATCGGAGATCGTCTCGCCTGGGCTAGAACCTGGCTCAAGAAATACGGACTGACTTTCGACCCTTCGTGGTGAAAAACAGCCTCATCACCCGCCACGAACCCGGGTTCGATCCGATCCTCCTCCTCCCGGGAACCGGTTTCCTTCCTTGCAAAAGGCCCTCAGCCTCCCTTCCCCTCGCCTCCATCTCCGCTATTCTCTGCCCCCTTCCTGCCGCTGAGACCCTCCCATGCCACCGCCCCTCCCCGATGTCCGCCCTGCTTCTCTTCCTCCCGGCGAACCTCCCCCCGGCGGGCCTCCCCAGGGAGTCGCTCGCAGCGCCGCTTCGGTAGGGCTGGCGGGGCTGCTCACCCGGATCCTGGGCCTGGTGCGGGAATCGGCCATCGCCTACTACTTTGGCGCCTCTCCCGCTCGGGACGCCCTGGCCATCGCCCTGCGGATTCCCAACATCCTGCGGGATCTGTTCGCCGAGGGGGCCCTTTCCGCAGCCTTTGTTCCCAACTACACGGAATACGAACGAAACCATGGGGTCCCCGCCGCCCTGGCCCTGGCCAACGCTGTGCTGGGCTTTTTGCTCCTGGTGGTGGGGGCCCTGGTTCTGTCCTTTGTGTTTCTCGCCCGTCCTTGGGTGCTGTTGTTTGCCGGCGCCGGCTACGCCTCCCAACCGGAGCAACTGGAGCTGGCCACCCGGCTTACCCAGCTTTCCGGTCCCTTCCTTCTGGCCATTTCCCTGGCGATGGTGCCCATGGGCATTCTCAACGTGAGGGGGCGCTTCTTCTGGCCAGCCATGACCCCCGCCCTGTTCAACCTGGTGGGGATTCTCTCCTGCGTCTTTGCCCAGCCTTTTGCCCGCTTCACAGGCTGGGATCCCATCACCGCTGTGGCGCTGGGATTCACCCTGGGAGGGACGGGGCAGTGCCTGGCCATGTATCCCATGGTGAGGCGCTATGGGTTTCGCTTCCGTCCCTCCTTTGATTTCTCCCATCCCGGCCTGCGCCGCATCATCAAGCTGATGGCGCCGGGGATCATCGGACTGGCCGCCGTCCAGCTCACCAATATCATTGACATGCAATACGCCTCCCGCTGGGAAGGGGCGGCGTCTCACGTTGAATATTCCTTCCGCCTCATCCTCTTCCCCATCGGCATCGTCGCCATGGCCCTGGCCACGGCTACCCTGGCCGCCGCCTCCCGTCACGTCGCCGACCAGGATCACGAAGGGCTGCGCCGCACCGTGTCTCAGTCGGTGGTGCTCCTCTGTTTTCTCTCCCTCCCTGCCTCCGCCGCCTTCATCGTGCTTCGGGAACCCCTCGCCCAGTTCTTCTACATGCAGGGTCAGTTCGGCGCCGTCGACGCCACTCGCACCGGCTGGATGCTGGCCCTGTTTGCCACCGGGCTGATGGGGTTTTCCTATCCCCGGGTCATCATCCCCATCTTCTACGCCCTGGGGGACACCCTGCGCCCCCTCTTGTTGACCCTGCTGACCATCCTCCTCAAGTGGGGAATGGTGATCGCCCTCCTCCCGGTGATGGTGCTGGCTCCTGCCTGGCTCTTCGGCAAGGCCGAGCCCTACTACGCCCTTCCCCTGGCCTCGGCGGTGGCGGGGAATGCCGAGGCGGTGCTCCTCCTCTGGCTGCTGAGACGGAAAATGGGACCGTTGACCTCGGGCACGGGAAGAGCGGTCCTTCGCATCGCCCTGGCCACCACAGTTTCCGCCGTCGCAGGGTGGGGAGTCCTGGCCCTCCTCCCCGACACCTGGGCCGCCCCCGGCAAGCTCCTGCAGACCGTGAAACTCGCCCTTTCGGGAGGGGTCATGGTGGTGGCATATGTGCTGGCCGCCTCCCTTCTCGGGGTGGAGGAGATGAAATCTCTCCTCCGCAAGCTCAAGGAGGGCCCGCCCCGGCGCCCGGGAGGACCTCCAAGAGCCCCTCCAGCCACTCCACAGGAAACAGGAGCCTCTGTATAAAAACATGAGGAATCATCTGTAGTTGTCCTGAAAATCTCCGCTTTGGACATCAATGTCCTCTCTGCTCTTTCCCCCTCTCACGCTTCCATCGCACTTCCCCCGTTGACAACCCATCCTCCCGGCGGTTGAATCGAGCCGTCGCGGGAGCTTTCCGCGAGGAGGTCCCATGCCGGGCGCGTCTGATACCATCGAGATCCTTGCCCCTCGCCAGGTGGTGCTGTCGGTCATCACCGACTACGAGCAGTACCCCCAGTTTGTCCCCCACACCCGCTCCATCCGCATCCGCAAAAGGGAGGGAAATACCGTGGACGTGGAGATGCACATCGACATGGTCAAGGAGGTGACCTACACCATAAGGCTCCGGGAGGAGGCCCCGACGCGGGTCTCCTGGACCCTGGTGGAGGGCCCCTTCAAGAGCAATGAAGGCGGATGGGAGTTGGAGGACCTGGGTAACGATCGGACCCGGGCCACCTACAGAGTGGACGTAAACATGGGCTTCTTCGTTCCCGGTCCCATCGTCAGCAAGATGGTGGCCCAGTCCCTGCCCGCCAACCTGAAGGCGTTCAAGGCCCGTTCCGAGGAAGTGTGGCGTCGCCAGAAGGGGGGATGAGCCTTCGTCGGCTCCTCTGTGTGAGCCTGGTCTGCCTGGCGGTCCGGGGAATGGGGAGCGCCAACGCCGGCGCCGACCCTTTGGGGGAACTCATCGGGAAGGTGGAGACCGGGGAGAGTGCCTCGGTGCCCGCTCTGATGAAGGCCATCGAGGAAGCGACGGCGGCAGACGACGGTGAAGCAGGCGCTCGGGGCCTCACTGCCCTGCACCGCTCCGGTCACGGCGACGAGGCGGAGGCCCTGGGAAGGCGCCTTCTGGCCGGGAGTTCCTTGGCGTCCTCCCCCTCTCCCCTGGTAGAGGCCCTGGCCCGCGTCCTGGACGCCCGGGGGAAACCCCTGGAAGCCGCCGAAATCCTGAAGCCGCTGGTGGAGGGGAGGACCGCTTCTTCCCCTGAGGCCTGGAAGGAACTGGCGGGAATGTTCAGCCAGGGAGGAGATCTTCCCCAGGCCCGGGCCTCCCTTCAATCGGGACTGGCCGGTTGGCCGGGTTCCGCCCTCCTCCAGGTGGCCTCAGCCCGTCTGGAACTGCTGGAGGGCCGGGGACGGGAGGCACGGAACGCCCTGGAGGCCCTGGTGCAGTCCAGCCCCCACCTGCTCATGGCCTGGGAAACCCTGGTGGAGGCGGATCTGGCGGAAGGGGATCTGGAGACCGCCGGCAAGCATCTGTCCCGTTTCCAAAAACTCGCTCCCACTTCGGCCTCGGCCATGTCCCTCCTCGCCCTGCTCCTCAAACAGCAGGGGGACTCCACGGGGGCCGAATCCCTCTTGCTTCGGGCGGAGACCCTGGCGGGGACCTGCCACTGCACCGAAGAAGAGCGTCAGGTGATTCGTTGGGCGAGAACTCAGCCGGCAGAGGGGGGAAAGGTGAGCCCGAGGAGGAGGTGAGGCAGAGGCATCAGCCGATGCGGACGAGCTGCGCCGAATTGTTGCCAAGGTGGATGGGCTTCTGGTCGCGTCCATACCCGTTGTCGTCGCCCCGACGGTCGATCTCTCCACCCGCACTCCCCGCCGGGCGATCTCATCCCCATCTTCCTTGAACAGCCGATCATTGTGTCCTGCCGAACCCCGCGTCCATTTTCCATCCAAGATCGCCGAAAACACCGCGTCACTCTGGGAAAAGCTGTAACTGGAGGGATCCACCGGGGATGCGGTGGTGTCTCGATCGATCTGGGCCAAATCCAGGACCCGTAAAAGTCGTGGGTGCGAATAGAGGAAATGGAGAGGACCAGATATTCAGCGCTCAGCGAATCAACCAGGGGAGTGGCGGCCGGCTCTCCCACTGCCGGCTCGACCATCGGACCGGCGCTGACCCCCTACAGACCCGGCCCGCTGCTTTGGATGGTTCCGATGGACTTCATTCGCAGTTGGAAGGTCACGCACTCTTCCCGATGGTCTTGGGAAACCTCTCCTCAAGAAACCGGTCCAATCTTTCGTTGATCTCCGCTGGAAACTCCACGATACCGGCGTGGGTGGCGGTCTCGTACATCTCGTAATCGCAGTGAGGAATCAGGGAGGCTGCCTTGCGGGACAGGTGGGGAGGGCAGAAACCGTCCTTCCCCCCAGCGATGATCAGGGTGGGAATCTTCAGGGAAGGCAGCACGTCCCAGGCGGTGTGCTCTCCCAATTCCAGCACCATGGAAAAGAACATGGGGGCGCCAATCTCCTCCAGGTGGGCCAGGTAGGGACGGAGATCCTCAGGCGAGCACCGCTCCGCGTGAACGACACCCAGGAGGCGAGCCAGGGCGACGGCGAAGGGGAGGGAGGTCAACGGGCGCCACAGAAATCGGTCGATGGATCTCCCCCGGGACCCCAAGGCAGCGGAAAGGACTACGTCGAAAAGAGTGCGGGAGAAGTTCAGGTTTCCAAAGGTGTGAAGGGGTTGTCCGAAGGTTCCCAGGATGCTCACCAGTCCCGCCGTATGCCGGGGAAACCTGCGGTAATGCTCCAAGGCCACCTGGGCTCCCATGGAATGCCCCAGGAGGATGGGCTTCTCCACTCCCACCGCCTCGCAGACGGCGCGGAGATCCCGGGCACTCTGCTCCATGGACAAGTCAAACCCCGAGGACACCGATTGGCTGCGTCCATGCCCCCGATAGTCCCACACCACCACCTTGTGCCGGGGAGCAAAGCGTTCCACCACATAACGCCAGAAGAAGGTGGAAACCCCCACACCGTTGCAGCACACCAGCGCCGGCTCTCCCTCTCCGATCACCCGGTAGAAGAGTTGGACTCCGTCGGAGGAGCGCACGAACCCCTGGTGGGTGGGAAGAACAGCCGCCCCTGCCGGGGAGGAGGAATCGGCGGCGGGAGATCCGATCGGGGAGGAAGAGGAGGGGGGAGACGCCTCAGGAGGGGGCGAAGGAGGACGGCGGCGAGGAGGCTTTTTTCCCGCAGACAACTTGGAATCCAAAGACACCTCCGTCCACCTCCCGGTTCATCTGCAACGTCGGAAAGCCTGGCTCAAAACGCTCAGCCGGTGCCATAGCCGGGACGAGCAATCACCTCTGGCTCCCCGGTCCCGGCGATGACGTCCTCGTTGACGATGACTTCCTTGACGTTGGGGCGGCTGGGGGTGTCAAACATGATGTCTAGCATGGCCTTTTCCAAGACGGTTCGCAGTCCCCTGGCCCCCGACTTGAGCTTCAAGCACTTTCCGGCCACTGCCCGCAGCGCCTCATCGGTGAAGGTGAGCTTCACTCCCTCGTAGCGGAAGAGCTTCTGGTACTGCTTCACCAGGGAATTACGGGGTTTGGTGAGAATGTCCACCATCTGGGGCTCGTCGAGGGCCTCCAGGGTGGCCACCACTGGAAGGCGGCCGATGAACTCGGGGATCAGGCCAAACTCCTCCAGATCCTCCGTAGTTACGTATGGAAGCAGGCTTCCTCGGGCGTCCACCTTGTCCTTGACCTCAGCTCCGAACCCCAAGCTCTTCTTGCCCACCCGCCTCTCGATGATCTTCTCGATTCCCTCAAAGGCGCCACCGCAGATGAACAGGATGTTGGTGGTGTCCACCTGGACAAAATCCTGACCCCCCTGCTGCTTCTTGTTGCCCTTCACTTGGATGTTGGCCTTGGTCCCTTCGATGATCTTCAGGAGGGCCTGCTGAACCCCCTCGCCCGACACGTCCCGAGTGAGGGACTGGGCTTGATTTTTCCGGGCGATCTTGTCGATTTCGTCAATGTAGACAAAACCCCGAGCTTCCTTGTCCACTTGGAAACGAGCCGTCTGGCAGAGTTGAAGAATAATGTTCTCCACGTCCTCTCCCACGTATCCGGCCTCGGTGAGGGTGGTGGCATCGGCGATGACGAAGGGTACATCCAGGATCTTGGCCAAGGTCTGGGCAAGAAGGGTCTTGCCGGTTCCAGTGGGACCTAGAATGAGGATGTTGCTCTTGAACAGGTCGACGTCCCGGGCTCCATCTCCCTGGTTTTCCAGTCGTCGGTAGTGAGAATAGACCGCGACCGCCAGCTTGCGCTTGGTCTTGTCCTGCCCGACCACGTAATTGTCCAGATAGGCCTTGATCTGGGCAGGAGAGGGGAGGTGGTTGTCGTTCCACTTCAAGGCCCGGGGAGACTGGTCCTCATTGATGATGTCGTTGCACAAGGAGATGCACTCAGAGCAGATGTACACCTTGGGGCCAGCGATGATCTTTTCCACCTCGCGCTGCGACTTGTGGCAGAAAGAGCAGGCGATATCGCCGGGGCTGAGATACTTGGGCATCGGGCTCCCCGTCACACGGCGTGACCTGCCCATCATAGGACTCGAACCTGGGGTCGTCAACGGCAGGACGGCCTCCCCCAGGAGCCTCGGGAAAGAGAATTCGGGTTGGGGAAAAGAGGGATGGAACAGAGACAGCGGAACCAGGAGTGTTTCATGGTGATACAGGAAAGATGCGAGGTGTTACACAAAAGCATGAATCGCGAATTCCCGACCAGCGGACCCGCTCCCTTCCCAAGAACCAGGAAAACAGGAGTCACTGACACATCAAGGTGTCACAGAAAAATACACTGTGTAACATATTGTAGCAGAAGAGGAATCCCCCCTATGGGCGACTTGGATCGCTTGAATTCAACAGAGCCAGCAGTCGGGCCTTGAATTCATCGATTTCCTTGACCAGCCGCGTTGCTGTCACCGATTCCGCCAGGATTCGAGCTTCCATGGAAGCTTCTACCGCCTGCTGGTGATGACCACAATGGGCGTGCAGCCGGGCCAGGAACAGGCGAGCGGTGGCGGCGGCCTCTTCATCTCCCACCTGGCGAGCCAGGGCCTCCCCCTCCAGGAGCTGGGCGGTACCCCTCTCTTCGCTTCCTTGGAGGGCATCCACGAACCCCAAATAGATGAGGTTGATGGCCCGTCCTCCCTCCCAGCCGTTCTCCTCGGCCAGACGCAGAGATTCAGTGAACTGGCGCACCGCCTTGGGAAGCTCTCCCATCCGAAAATATACGTCACCGATGTTATGGAGGTTGATGATCATCCCTCGCTGATATTCCATGCCCCAGCGGAGGCGGTAGGCATCTTCATAGCACTTCAGGGCCTCCTGGAACTGCTGGAGGTGCATCAGGGTCACTCCCAGGTTGTTGAGGATGCGCCCCATGAGGACTTTTTCCTCCCCGGCCTGAAGCAGGTCCAAGGCCAGCAGATAACGATCCCTGGCCGCTTCGGCGTTTCCCTTGCGAGCAAAGAAATCTCCATAACGGGATTGGATCCGGGCCTCCCGTGTCGGGTCCGACAGGCTGCGTGAGCCCATCAGGGCCCTCTCCAGCACCAACTCGGTCTTCTCCATTTCTCCCCGACCCATGAGGTGACAGGCCAACTCCTCGTCCACGTCGAAGGCCAGGGCCTGCTCTCCCAAGGAAAGAGCTTGCTCTCGGGCCCTCTCCAGGTAGGTGCCCGCCAGAGGGTGCTTTCCGAGAAGCCCGCTTACCTCCCCCAGCCCAAGGAGAGCGCGGGCTTCGATGGCATCGGCCTCGGCGTCGCCTGCATAATCCAACGAAATCTGAAGCTGTCGCTCCGCCTCCTTCAGGTCCCCCAGAGTGATATGGAGTCTTCCCAGCCGCAAGTACAGCTCGGCGAGATGCTCGCTTCCCCGGCGCAGGGCCTCGTCCCCCGCCTCCTCGACCCCCCGCAGCAGGAGGATGGCGCGTTGGTAACATCGGATGGCCTCTCGGTGGTACGACTCCCGGGTATAGGCGGCGGCGGCCTGCTCGGCAAAAGAAGCCGCCCGGTTGAGCAACCCGCCTTTCTGGTAATGGACGGAGAGAGCCTCGTAATGGGGGCGGAGATTGTCGGCGCTGAGCCGTTCGATGGCCTCGGCGGAGCGATTGTGGAACTCCCGACGCCTGGCAGCCAGGATTCCCTCATAGGTAACCTCCCAGGTAAGGTTGTTGCGGAACACGTAGGAGGCCTCTCCAGCTTCCCCCTCCCGGACGAGGTCGGCGGCCTTGAGGCGGGCCAGAATCGACGGCAGGGTCTCTCCCAGGCGGGTCACCTCCTCCAGCATCTCCCGGCTGAAGGCCCTCCCCACGACCGAGGCGACCTCCAGCACCACCCTCTCGGTACGCCCGAGATCATCAATGCGCGACGCGATGAGGTCCCTCACGGTGCCGGGAACAGCCACCCGGTCCAGATTGCCGCGCACCGACACTCGCCCCTCATGAACCGACACCACTCCCGTCCTGGACAGGGTCTTGAGGAGCTCCTTGACGAAGAGGGCGTTGCCTCCCGAGCCCCGGTACACCAGATCGGTCAGGGCCTCGGGAACGGTCTCCACCTGGAGGAAATCCATGGCAAAGGCGGTCACCTCCTCTTGGGTCATGGGCCCCAAGGCAATGCGCCGAACCCTCTCCCCATCCTCCAGGAAGGGGAGGGGATCGCCGCTGCGAACCGTGAAGGCAAACAGGATCCTGGAGTCCTTGAGTCTCTCCAGGAGATGGGCTACCAGATCCATGGACAACCGATCCATCCACTGGATGTTCTCCAGGGTGACGAACAGGAAGCTGTCCCGGGAGAGACCGGAAAGCACTCGTCGTACCGCTTGGAAGATGCCCAACTGGCGCTGATCCCCGGAGAGGTAACGCAGGTTGGAATCGGCGAAGGAGATGTCAAAGATCTGGCCGATAAGGTGAATGTCCAAGGGAGCCAGGTTGAGTTCGGACAAACGAAGCAGCTTGCGGCGTCTGTCGTCGGCAGAGTCTTCCGCTTCAAATCCGCAGACCTGCTCCAGAAGATCCCGGAAGGGGAGAAGTGGCACTTCTCGTTGAAAGAACGAAGCCCTCCCCGAATAGAATCCAATTCCCTTGTCTCGAGTCAACTCCCTTATTTCGTGGAGAAATCTGCTCTTGCCTGAACCCGCATCCCCCTCCACCACCAGGGCCATGCTGTGTCCGGATGCCACCCGGGCCACCACGTCCTTGAGAGCGTCAAACTCCGCTTCCCTCTTGATCCATCGCCCCCGGGGCCGCCTCTGGGCCCCCTGGCCGACCCCCAACAGGCGGTAGGGGCGAGAGGGGCCTGCGGAGCCCTTCAGAGGAAGGGGAGGGAGGGCCTCGAATTCCGCCAACTCTGCGGCCAGCCCCATCACTTCCTCGCTGACCAGGACCTGGTCCAACTCGGCTTGATCCGCCAGCAGATTGGCGAGGCGGCAGGTGTCACCCCGGGCGGTGTAGTGGGGAACGCGGCGCCCCCGGTCCTTTCCCACGATGACCGGGCCCTTATGAACGCCCATGCACAGGTGCAGGCGGGCCTTTCCCCCTCCCGCCACCCGCTGAGAGAAACGGCGAAGCTCATCGGCGCAGCGGAGGGTCAACTCCAAATCTCCCTCCCGGGCGTGCCGCATCCCCCAAAAGATCACCATCCTGTCGTTGTAGAAACGGTCGATGGTGCCCCGATATCGCTTCACCACCCGGGCCAGGCGCTTCAGAAAGGCGAAGGTGAGCCGGACCTGATCGTCGTCGCCGACATGGCGGGCCATTTCGGCGATGCCCACCACGTCCACCGCCAGGGTGTAGACCATGCGCCGTTCCCCCTCCATCATGCGCCCCATGCCCAACCCCGGAGTTTCGGTGGAGGCCGAGCGAGACGACATGGACGCCTCCTCCCGCACTGAAGGGGGAGTTGGCGCCGGGCCAGGGGGAGCCTCGTTCTCGTCGATGAGGTTGATGTCCTGCACCAGGGCGTTGAGAACCGAACCGGCCGTATCTTTCCGAAATTCCTCAGAAAACAGGTCTTGAATGAAGCCCGCCAGATCGGCACGGGCCACCCGGGCCCCCGAGTCATAAAGCCAGGTCAGCAGGCTCTCGTGCAGATCGCCGGCCCGCTGATAACGCTCCTCGGGCTCCCGGGAAAGGGCCCTGAGAACGATACGCTCCAACTCGGGATGGACCCGGGGGTTGACCTCCCTCGGCCGGGGGACCTCCGCTCGGCGAATGAGATCCTGACGTTCGTCCCGGTCCTTCCCCGCAAACAAGCGCTCCCCGGTGATCAGCTCCCACAGAATGATTCCGGTGGAAAAAATATCGGAGCGATGGTCAATGGGGGTTCCGTCGATGTGTTCGGGGGACATGTAGCCGAACTTCCCGCCTGCGAGTTTCTGCTCTCCTCCAGCGGGCTTCTGTTCTTCTCCGTCAGGCCTCTGTTCTCCACCCGCCGGTTTTGCACCCGCTTCCAGATCCCTTCCCATTCGGGCGATACCGAAGTCCAAAAGCTTCACGTCTCCTTCGTAGGAAAGAATCATGTTATGCGGGGAAATGTCCCGGTGAACCACCAGCAGGGGACGGCCGGCGGGATCCCGAAGGTGGTGTGCGTAGTCCAGCCCGCGTGCCATCTCGGAGACGATGAACACTCCCAGGCTGGGGGGGAAGTCCCGGGCCTTGGCCTTGGCCCGCCTCATGATCCTCATCAGGTCCATGCCATGGATGTATTCCATGGCCATGTAGTAATCCCCGTCCACCTTCCCCAGGTCGTACACCTGGGCGATGTTGGCATGGTTCAACGAGACCGCGATCTTGGCCTCATTGACGAACATCTGGATGAACTCCCGGTTCCGACTCAGGCGGGGGAGGATCTTCTTGATGACCAGGAGCTTCTCAAAGCCCATCACCCCATAGGACTTGGCCTTGTAGACCTCGGCCATGCCGCCGGTGGCGATGCGCTCCACCAACTGATACTTGCCAAAACGAGTCGGCTCGAATCCGGTGACCGAATCCCCGCGTTCCTCCACGCCCGTCGCTCCTTGGAGTTCCGGCCCCCGCCACTGGCACCACCCTTTGGTCGTGCCACCAGGCCAGGGCGGACTCGCCGCGAAGACCTCACCAGTCTGCCGCTTCGGGACATGAGGCCTGCCCCGAAGTCCTTCCCACCGCCTCGAATTCGGGGATGGGCACACCTCTCAGGCCCGGATGGACATGAGAAAAGGCGCGGTCAGTCTACGAGGATTGAGAAAAGAGGGCTAGGAGCGTGTCAGTCATTGCCAGCAGGAAGGCAAGCTCATGGCTCCAGCCAAGCGGGGATCAATCCGGGGAGCCGAAGGGGGGAAGCTCATGCGGCATCCTTCACCAGGGTCCTCCGCAGGCGGGCCAGGGCGATGCTCTCCAACTGCCGTACTCTCTCCCGGGACAGGCCAAGCTGCTCCCCCACTTCCTGGAGGGTCCGGGGATTCTCATCCAGGTGCCGCTGTTCGACGATGAGCCGCTCCCGAGGAGAAAGCCTGAGCAAGGCGCCTTCCAACTGCTGGCGGCGCTGTTGGCGGATTTCCAGCCTGGAAGCCGCTTCTTCGGGGTCGGGGTGGAGGTCGGCGAGTCGTTCCAGGGGAGTGTTGGGGCCGTCCTCCCCAAAGGGAGCGTCCAGAGAGAGATCCCGGCCCGACATCCTTCCCATCATCTCTTCCACCTCGCCACGACGAGTGTGGAGCTGGCTGGCCAGGGCATCGGGGAGGGACTGTTCCCCCAGATCGACCTGGCGCAAAGCGGCGGTGGCTCCAGGCAGTCGGTAGAACAACCTGCGCTGGACATGGGTGGTTCCCACCCTGACCAAGGACCAGCTCTTGAGGACATGGTTCTGGATGTAGGCACGAATCCACCACACCGCGTAGGAGATCAGACGGGTTCCTCGGGAGGGATTGAACCGATCCACCGCCTGAATCAGCCCCATGTTGCCCTCTTGCACGATGTCTGCCAGGGGCAGTCCGTATTTGCGATACCCCAGGGCCACCTTCACCACAAAGCGAAGGTTGGCGGTTATCAGGCGCTGGGCCGCGAGAGGATCCCGATCCTCCTGCCAACGCTGAGCCAGCACGACCTCTTCCTCCCGAGTGAGCAGGGGGACGTGCCGCACCTGAGCCATGTAGGCGGTCAGGGCCTCAACGCCCGTGCCCGAAGGACGGGAGGAGGAACGTGCATGGGACGAGGAGGAGGAAAGGGGCATGATGGAGTCTCCTGAACGTCTAGCTAACAACGAAGGAAGGTTCCTATTCCTTCAACCGGACCCAAACGAGGAGGGGAACGAAGCTGAGGCGGTTTCCCATCCACATGTGGCACGGCATCAAGAAGAGATTCGGAAGTCGCCTGCAATCGCTTGTATGCAAGTATGGCGCCATTTCGATGGGTCTGGCCGGGTATGAAATCCATGAGCGGAGAGACGGAGGATTTTGCCGAGGGAGATCGCCTTGACACCCGGCTTCTCCTCCTTATCCTCCGGGGGTTGCTTTAGAGGACGTGAGCGATGCAGCGACACTGGGTTCTCTTGTTGAGTGTCGTGTGCTTTGTGGTGGGGATGTGGACCTCGGTGTGGATGCAGCGGAGGGTGGTTCCCGCCACCACTGGGGTGGTCAGCTCTCCTTCCTACGTGGTGGCCTCCTCCACACCAGCACTGGCGAACGGGTCCTCCCGAGGCACACAGGGGGTGCTGGGGGATCTGTATCGGCGTTGGAAGCCTTCGGTGGTCAACATTTCAACCCGCAAGACGGTGCGAGGGGGTCCCCGGCTCCTTCTGGATCGGGCCACGGGTCTCCCTCGCATCGATGTTCCTGAGGAATCCCGAGAGAGCTTGGGTTCGGGGCTGTTGCTGACCGGCGAAGGGAACGTCCTCACCAACTACCACGTCATCGCCGGAGCGGATGAAATCGCTGTGCAACTGGCGGATGGGAGGCAGCTTCCCGCCCGAGTGGTGGGCGGAGATGGGGAATTCGATCTGGCGGTGGTGAGGATCGAGGGGGCATCTGGCCTGCCTCCCGCAATTCTGGGGGACTCGGACAAGGTTCAAGTGGGGGATGAGGTGTTCGCCATTGGCAACCCCCTTGGGCTCGGGCATTCCCTGACCACCGGCATCATCAGCTATCGGGGAAGGGCTCTGGGAGACGAGGACGATCACTCCGAGTATCTCCAAACCGACACCGCCATCAATCCGGGCAACAGTGGCGGGCCCCTGTTCAACATGGCGGGAGAGGTCATCGGCATCAATACCCTGATTGGCAAGAACAGCGAGGGAATCGGCTTCTCCATCCCCATCAACGTGGCCCGGGCGGTCGTCCCCATCCTGGAAAGGCAGGGGCGTTTTCCCCGGGGATATCTGGGAGTGGTGTTCGGGCACACCCTTCCCCAGGGGGTTTCCAAAGGGGTGCTGATCAGCCAGGTCAAGGAGGAGACTCCCGCAGCGAGAGCCGGCCTTCAAGGAGGGGATGTCATCGTGCGATTGGGGCAGGTGGAGGTCAGCGACGCCTGGTCGGCCTCTCGGGCTCTCCGCCTTCTTCCCGGAGGGGCCTCAGTCGAGATCGCCTTGTTGCGAGCGGGAAAATCCATCACGGCAACAGTGGTTCTCGGGAATCGGGAGGAGTTGTCCCAGAGGCCCATGGCGTCCCACGAGGTGGGGATCGTTCTAGAGGCCGCGCCGGCCGCGCTCCTGAGTCCCTATCGACTGGAAAGGGGGGTCGTGGTGCGGGAAGTGAGGGCGGGAACCCGGGGAGCGCGGGTGTTTCAGCCTGGGGACATCCTGTTGGCGGTCAACGGTTCCCCTGTTCTGGAGCCGGGGGCGGCGGTCCAGGCCCTGGATCGAGCCGGTCCCCATCGAGTGACCTTTCTGCGGGGAGGCGCTCATTGGGATCTCTACGTATAGTGTCGGCCCCGCCGGAGATGGGGCTCCCCATTCTCCTCAGCCGGGTTTTCGTCGAGGAGTTCGATGCCTGAATTGATCAACGTGGCCACCGCTCCCGTCCTGCCCCTCCGGGACATGGTGCTTTTTCCGGGGATGATCGCGCCTGTTCTGGTGGAGAGGGCCCCCTCTCTCAAGGTGGTGAACCGCAGTGGCGGGGAGGGAGCGGAAGTGGTGTTTGCGGTCCAAAAGGACCCTGACCAGGACGATCCGGCGGTGGAGGATCTCCACACGGCCGGCTGCCTGGGGAGGGTTCTGCGAGCCCTTCGCTTCCCCGATGGGTCCTTTCGAATTCTCATTGAAGGGATCGCTCGGGTCACCTTGACCGAGCCTCTGGCGAAGCGCCCCTTTCTCAAGACCCGCTACAGCCTTGTGCCCGAGGTGGACGCCGATCCTGCCGAGCTTTCCTCCCTCACCGAGGCGGTCAAGGAGGAGTTCCGTCGCTTCTTCACCCTCACCCCCAACCTTCCTCCCGAGTTGGAGGGGATCATCGTTCGCCTGGAGGAGCCTTCCCGCGTCGCCGATTATGTAGCCGGGAACCTGCCTCTGAAGCCCCAGGAGGCCCAGGAACTCCTGGCGGAGGCCGACGTGGCAGCACGGTTGAAAAAAGTTCTGCGGCTGGCCATTCGAGAGCGCTCCGTCGCCGAACTGCATGGAGACATCCATCGCCAGGTGCAGACGGCCATGGACCGCACTCAAAGGGAGTACTACCTCAAGGAGCAGCTACGGGTCATTCGCACCGAATTGGGGGAGATCGAGCCCGGGCTCCAGGAGGTGGACGAGTTCAGGAAGCGCATCGAAAAGGCAAAGATGCCCGATGAGGTGGCCAAGGAAGCCCTGCGGGAGGTGGAGCGCATGGGCAGGATGCACCCCGAAGCGGCGGAGTACACCGTGTCTCGCACCTATCTGGATTGGCTGACCGCCATGCCCTGGCAGAAGGTGACCGTGGACCGGGCTGATCTGGACAAGGTGGAGGCCATCCTGGAGGAGGATCACTCCGGCCTGGACAAGGTGAAGGAGCGCATCTTCGAATACCTGGCGGTTCGCAAGCTCAAGCCCGACATGAAAGGCCCCATCCTGTGTTTTGTAGGCCCGCCTGGGGTAGGCAAGACCTCACTGGGGCGCTCCATCGCTCGGGCCC
>CAYRTW010000067.1:0-24677 GCA_964426935.1 uncultured Rickettsiales bacterium | reverse complement strand
CGGCGATCTGCTGGCGAATGGCCTTCAGGGGCAGTTCCATGCCGCTCATCAGCACCATGGTCTCCAGGCGGGCCAGCACGTCCACCGGGGTGTTGGCGTGGGCGGTGGTGAGGGAGCCGTCATGGCCCGTGTTCATGGCCTGAAGCATGTCCAGAGCCTCGCCCCCTCGGCACTCTCCCACGATGATGCGGTCGGGGCGCATGCGAAGGGCATTTTTGACCAGATCTCGCATCCGGTACTCCCCCTTGCCCTCGATGTTGGCGGGGCGGGTCTCCAGGGAGACCACATGCTCCTGATCGAGGCGGAGTTCAGCGGCGTCCTCGATGGTGACGATGCGCTCTTCCGGGGGAATGAAGGAGGACAGCACGTTGAGAAGCGTAGTCTTTCCCGAACCCGTTCCTCCCGAAACCAGGATGTTGCAGCGCGCCCGCACCGCACGCTGAAGGAAGCGGGCCATGCGGGGGTCCATGGTCCCGTAGGCGATGAGGTCCTCCATCCTCAACGGTTCCCGCCGGAATTTGCGGATGGTGATGGCCGGACCCCGGATGGCCAGGGGAGGAATGATGGCGTTGACTCGGGAGCCGTCCTTCAGACGAGCGTCCACAAGAGGGGAGGATTCGTCGATGCGCCGGCCCAGGGGGGTGACGATGCGCTCGATGACCGCCCTCACCGCGTCATCGGAGGTGAAGTTCTTGTCGGTGAGGGTCAGGCGCCCCTTCCTCTCCACATAGATGAGATCCCGAGTCACCACCATGACTTCCGAGATCTCTTCATCGTTCAGGAAGTCCTCCAAGGGGCCCAGACCTAAAGCCTCATCCAGGATCTCCTTGATGAGGAGGGGGCGGTCCACGTCGATGGGAATTTCGGTGTTTCGCTCCCGGATGATCTCTTCCAGGGTCACCCGGGCCCGGCGGTGAACCTCAGCGTCTCCCAGGGTCTTGAGGTCCAGGCGCTTGAGATCCAGGTACTCCAAAAGGACGGCGTGGAGCCGACGCTTCAAGGCCACCACCGGATCGTGGCGCTTCTCGGCCTCCCGCATCCTCCGGAGCTGCTCGGCGGCGGCCTCCGAGGCGTCCTGGAGGCGGACGGTCAGCTCCACGTCCCCAATCTGGAGTCTCTCCCCTCCGTTCAGGACGCAATATCCCTCCAGGCGAGCCCCGTTGACGAAGGTGCCGTTGACCGAGGCGTCCACCAGGGACACTTCCGATTCATTGAAATACACCCGGGAATGGAACCGGCTCACCATCTGGGAACGGAGCACAACCTCGTTGGCCCGGTCCCTGCCGATCCGCACCGGACTCTGGACGAAACGCTCCTCCCGATAGCGTCCGTCCTCTCCTGGATAGCCGACGACCAGCATCCTAGAGGGGCAACTCCTGAATGGAACGGTAGCGGTCCAGGTTCCTGTCGATGAGGTCCCGGTTCTCGGAGCCGTCGGGTTTGACGATGTGGGGAGTGATGAAGATCACCCCGTCGGTGTCGCCTTTCTGGAACTGCTTGGATCCAAAGAGAAATCCCAGCAGGGGAATGTCCGATAGCCAGGGGAGGCCCTGGGTCTCCCGGCGACTCTTGTGCTTGACCACCCCCGCCAAGGCCAGAGATTGTCCCTCCTGGAGGAGGACAGTGGTGCTCTGGGTCTTCTTGGTGAGGGTGTAGCGGCCCTCATCGGAGGAGAGAATGTCGCTGACCTCGTAGTTCACATGGAGCTCCACGTTGTTCACCCGGTCGATCTTGGGGGTGACCTCCACCTTGGTGCCGAACTCCTTTTCCTGGAGGGAGATCATGTTGGCGGTGGCCACCGGGATGAGGATGGATCCTCCGAACAGGTAGGTGTCCTTCTCTCCGTTGAGCACCGTCAGTTCATGGGTCTCCCACACCTTGGCGACCACGGAAGATGAGTTCAGGTTCACCATTTCGTCGAGAATGGCGGTGGGGCCGTGGCGAAACAGGTCGATCCAGTTGAAGACGGTCGAGGCCAGGTTATTGTCCAGGTTCATTCCGATCTGCTTGGCCTTCTCCCGATCCACCTCCACAAAGTCAAAGGAGATGCGGAAGAGAGGCCGCTGGCGGATGAACCGCTCGTCCAGGCGCACCAGGGACACCACCATGCCTTCGTAGGCGGAGATGACCTGAGTCACCCGATCCAGATCCTCCTGGGTGTAGACCAACCCGTCAATGATGACCTTGCCACCGGTCAGCTTGACCTTCACCCCCTCGGTATCTCCCAGCAGCTCTTCCAAGGAAATCTGGAGGTCCTGGAGGGAATCCGCGCCATAGACCGTAACCGAATACACGTCCGAGCCTACGGTCACGGTAGCGTAGCCCTCTCCCACCGCCTTCAAGATCACTTTGTCGGAGTGGGCGAGAACCTGCACCACCTTCTCATTGCCGGGGATCACCGTGGTCTGCTCAGAAACGGTGATGACTTTGGTCTCCCCCAGGCGCATGAGGAGGCGCTGCTTCTTGGTCTCCTGGGCGTGGACTGCCGTGTCGTCGACCAGAAGGGCAGTCAGTAGAAGGGTACTGGGGAGGAAAAGGGCGAACAACAGCCGGGAGTAGGACATCAGCGCACCACCGTGATGAGGGGATCCTTGGTCTGGACCTTTTCATTGCGGACCTTCTGGATCTGGTCCCGCTTTTCGATACCGAAGATGTCATCGAAGGACTTCTCTCCCATGGCCGCCTCGGTGGTCACGTCGTTGGCATTGCGAAGGGCCAGGGAAATCTCCCCCTTGTCCAGCGCGAAGGTGAGGAGCTCCGCTTCTTCAGGGGTGATGAGCACCGTCACCGTGTCAAAGGTCTGACGCCCCCTTGTGTCGGTGGGGGTGGTGGAGATGTCCTTGTCGCCAATGCGCCCCCCTACAGCCAGGATGGTCACGTTCTGAAGCAGAGTCAGGGTGACGTAGCGCCGATCCCGATCCGCCGCCGAGGCCTGGGCTCCCCCTTCACCGGGCTTGAGAAAGGTTCCCAGGATGTCCACATGGTCATCGGTGCGGAGCAGACCACCGAAGGAGGAGGTCTTGTCCACCGGAATGGTCAGCGCCCGCCAGCCCTCCTTGACCACCGTGTCCAACTCCACCTTGGTGTCGGGAGAGAGGAAATCGGTGGTGAGAAGGGGCTGTCTTTCCCGCACCCGATGGGCGGTGACCTGACCCACCACGCTGTCGATCTCCTCGGGACGCAGGGAGGCGGGATGGCGATAGAGCTCGGGGACCTTGGCGGTGGTCAACATCTCTCGGGTCACCTTCTGGTTCCCGGAGATCTCGGTCTTGGCCACCACCACCGAGACCTTCTTGCCGGCAACTCCGTAGCTGCGTGCCTGCTCCTGGCCATACATCCACAAGAAGAGACCGGCAAGCAGGGCCAGCCCCAAGGAGAAATACATCGTCCGATTCTTGTTCACACCTGCTCCCGCACGATCAGGCCATCCGCCGGTGCCCGAGGTTTATTGAGAGGGAGCCCCCGCACCACCGACCATCCGTCAGCAGCGAGGGCCCCCTTCCGCTCATCCTTTTCGAGTGACGAACACCGACGACACGGTGCGACCCGAGGCGCCATCCTCGCGGATCTGGACGTAGGCTTCCAGTCCCTTGCGCGTAAAGAACCGGCCCAGGGCGGGAGAACCGTCGATGGCGGGCTTCTTGGCGTTGGGATCTTCGGTCCACCCCCCCTCGGTCAGGCGCTGGGACCACCCCTCTGCGGCGTCTTCCCGACCCTGATCCTCCTCGTACATGGCCACCCGGAAACGAACTCCCTTCATGTCCTGGCCATAGGAGAGGACCCTGCGGGAGCCTGCCGCCCGAGGAACGCCGGGAATGTCCCCACCGGGGGCGTCCTGGTCATCGGGGAGGGCCAAGGAGGAGATCTGAAACTGTTCATCGGGCCAGAAGGTGAAGACGGTGGTCTCCTCCGAACCATGGGGGCGGATGGCGTAGACCACCTTGGCGTCCCCCATTTCCGCCACCTTGCCGGAACGAGCAAAGTTGACGAAGCGCTGGAGGACCTGATTGGGGCTTTCACCCTTGGCAGAAGCTTTCGGTTGAATGGCGCCCAGCATTCCCCAGGTCTTGCTCTCCTTGCGGGCGATCCCCCGGCTCAACAACCGGTTTGCTTCAGGAAGATTATCGATAAGTCCCTTGAATCGCTTCTGATCTTCCTTATTGAGTCCCTCAAATCTCTTGGCGGGAATCACGTCTTGAGACGGTCTGGCGTACATGTCCTCGTAGAAGTTCAGGACATCGGCGATCTTTTTGTCGGTGGTAGACAGGGTGTAGTAGATGCGGGAACCGTTGAGAACCGCCGCCTGAACCTTGTCTCTCTCCAGGGAGAGATCGGGGAAGGCGGGCACACCGGAGGCCAGGTCCTGACCGAGGGACTGATAGACCTCCGCCTGGGCCAGAGGAACGGGGGCAAATCGGTGTCCCAGGGCAAAGATGCCAACGGCCACGGCGGAGATGGCCAGAATCCTTCCTCCGCGAACCCATCGAGAAGGGGCAGGGGGCGGGGTCGCCCCGGGGTCACATGTTGGTGATTTCGTCATAGGCCCATGCGTCCAGAACGGCCTCGAAGGCCAACAAGATGGTGTCTCCGTCGATCTCGTCCTTCGGCCAATCCGCGTAGGCAACGTAATGATCCCGCCGGATGCGAGTGCCTCCCATGTAATTCAGCAGGGAAGGCTGCCAGGTCTCCTGGAGCTCAGCGTGATAGTTGGTGGCCACCGCAGCCAGACCCACCGCCACCAGCTCGTTTACGATGGTGGAGGCAAAGTCGAATTCGGAAGGGAGGGAACTGACGTCTCCGAACCCATCCAAGACCTCACTGGTCAGCAGTCCCACCGCATCCAGGTTGGAGTTCTCGGAGGTGCCGTTGAGGGACACGTCCCCCGTCACCACGAAGGAATCGAGGGCGACGGAGCGGGCGGCTCCGATGTCACCGTTGCCATGGCGAGAGGCCTTCCAGGCGGCATAACGCACCGCCTGGCGGGCCGACTGGTCGATGTAATAGACCTTTCCGAAGTATACGACTCCCATCAGCATCAGCAGGACGATGGGCAAGGTGACGGCGAACTCCAGCATGGCCTGCCCCGACTCCTGGGAAGGCGACTCCGAAACGGGGCGAGAGGGGCGAGGGGCGTAGAGCGGGGTCATCGTGGCTCCTGTTCCTAATGCATGATGACGGAGTTGGTGATGTCGCTCATGACCAACGACCAGCCGGAGAGCCGTGCCACATCCATGGGATCGGGGAAATCCGCTCCATAGGACCCATACAGGTAGCTGATGAGATCCGCAGGGAGGTCATCAAGGGCGTCCACCGGCACCAGACGGGACCGCCACTGGGGAACGAACATGGAATCGTCGTAAGGGTTGTAGACCTCGGCCTGGGCCACGGTCACCATCCCCACGATCTCGTTGTACAGGTTGTCAAAGTGCTGGGGCACCGCCACCTCGTCCCCCGACTCGGGACGGTCGTACCCGAAGCCCAGGAAGTTCTTGCTGTCGGGCCAGTCGTCGTTGAGAAGAAGAGGGACCGCCTTGTCGGTGTCCGACGAATCGAAGCCCAGGGTGATTCCCCAGCCGTTGCACAGGACCAGATCCACGAACTCCACCGCCAGGCCCCAGTACATGTTCCCCAGGGCCAGGGGGGCCTCTTCGCCAAAGAGCATCTCAAAGGGGAGGGTCTGGGTGGCCGAGCCGATGGGGCCGGAGTGAATGATCCCCGGGTGGGCAGCCAGGGCAGGACCGTAGGCCTCGCTCTGGTAGTCGGTGATGGCAAAAGCCAAAGAGGCAGCAATGAGGCCATAGTTCAGGGCGCCGTAGCCTTCGTAGCCACCGTCATCACCTCCATTCATGGTGTCACACAGATCCTCCACCTCTCCCTCCTGAAGGGGCATCTCCTTGGGCCAGGAGAAGCCGAAGTCCATCCCGTTGGCCTCGGCCACTCCACGGGATTCGTTCACAGACAGGTTGGGGATGGTGTCGAAGATGTTCTGTTCCAGGTCCGATAAGTCCTCCACCCGGCTCCAGATATAGTCCTGTTGATCCCCCAGGAAGTCCGAGGAGACGATGTCGATGAGCTGGAAGACCATGTTGATGGTCTCCTCGATGCTTTGCCAGCATTTGCCGAAGTCGAAATCGCACCAGGGATCGCAGTAGCAAGAGGCGTTGGCCGCCGCCTGGGCCAGGGTGGTGAAGGTCGCCCACACCACCGCCTCCACCATCACCGACTCCGCCGCCAACATGGACATCATGATGTTGCCCATGGAGGCGAGGTTCATGCCCCGAGCTTGCCAGGTGGCCGCCGACACCGCCGCCGCATCGGCCGCATTCTGAGCCTCCACCTTGTGGTTGACCACCCGCCCGTTGTTGAGCAGGACCACAATGAAGCAGGTGAACAGGAACAGGGTGAGGGCGGTGAAGGCCATGGACTGGCCCCCCTCATCCCGATGGGTCCGCCCCAGGGCACGCCGAATTCGAGCAAGAAGGGTCTCGCGGCTCATGTGGCCTCCGCCGCCCCTTCCAGGGTAAGGGTACAGGTCGCTCGGATGGTGGTGAAATGGTCGTCGGTGCCCAGGTAGTCCAGCCAGAAGAACTCGATGGGGGTCGGAGTGGTGGCCCCCAGGAAGCGGTTGACCAGAGGAATCACCAGGTAGAACTGGTGAACCACCTGCACCGAGATGTCTCCGTCGGGATCGTCAAAGCTGGTGTCGAAGAAGGGCCAATCGGCGGGCTCGAAGTCGTGGGCCTCATTGGAAGTGGTTCCCAGCCATACGTAGGTCAGGGCCCAGGCATAGGCGAAGCGATCCGCATAATCGAACACCTCCGACAGGCCGGGGATGTAGGAGAGAATCCCATCCACGAACACCACGATGTCCTCCACCGCCGCTCCGAAACTTCCCAGGTCGGCGATGACCCAGGAGGCGCGCTGGGAGATGGGTACGTTGGCGATGGCGGCGGCGGTGTGGATGGCCCGGTATTTCTCGGAGAAGTCAGAGAGATTGATCTCGCCAGGCCATTCGGAATCGGTCTCGGCGGGGATCCACACGATGGCAGAGCGGGCGGCGGCAAAGGCCGAATACAGCACCACGTTCTTGGCGTTGTACATCAGGGCCATCTGGGCGATGGCCAGCATGGTGAACAACTGCACCGGAAAGACGATGGCGAACTCCAGCATGGCCTGGCCCCGACGATCCCGGTGCAAGGAGCGGAGCAGGGCAGGAGTGGGGCGCTTGGAAATGGTGGAGATCAGGTAGAAGAGGATCCCCGAGATCCCCCCCATGGCGCAGATGAGACCAGGAGAGAAGGAGGGACCCCCTCCCTGAAGCACCACCTTGGCCATCCGCCCGTCGCCGATGGGGATGGAACCGGGAAGCCCGGTGACCGGAGAGGGAAAAAGCGCCCAGAGGAGGACGGCGGTCATCACCGCCCCGATCCCGAAGGAGAGCGCCAGGGCCTTTTTGTTCATGGGCCTGCTCCCGTGGGCGACAAGGCGCCCTGCGTGGGGAGTGTGGCAGGGCGCCCTGCAAACGGCAAGGGGGAAGAAGATTGCTGAGAGAAAGTGGCGAATCCCGCCAGGGAAGGAACAAGCCAAGGGGGTTGATGGCCGGACGGAGTAGTACGATGGGCCGGCATGGCTGCGTTTGAGGATCCCCTGCTGAACCCCGCTCCAGAAGCCCTTTCCACGTCAGGGAAAAACCCTCTGGCCATCCTTCTTCTGGACACGGAACGAAGCTGGCGAGGAGGACAGCGCCAGGTGCTCCTTCTGGCCCAGGGCCTGACCCGGGGCGGGCATCGGGTCAGCCTTCTCTGTCCTCCTGATTCGGCCCTGAGAAGGCGAAGTGAGGAGATAGGAATTCCGGTTCAGCCCTTCAAGGTGCGGGGAGAGTGGGATGTTTCCAGCTTGGGCCGGCTTCGGGATGAGGTTCGCCACGGTGCCTTCGATCTTCTCCACGCTCACACCTCCCACGCCCACGGGCTGGCCCTCCTCGCCCTTCGGAGCCAGGCCTCCGCTCCTCCTCTGGTGGTGACCCGGCGGGTGGACTTTCCCGTCGGGCGCACCCCGTGGGGGCGGTGGAAATACGGAGATGCGGTGGCCCGGTTCGTCGCCATATCGTGGGCGGTGGCCCGGGTTTTGGAGAGGGGAGGGGTATCCAAGGACCGGATTCATCTTGTCTACAGCGGTGTCCCAGACCTCCCTTCCCCGTCCAGGGATCGCCTGACCACTCGTGCGGAGTGGGGGATCCTCCCTCGTCATCCCCTGGTTCTATGGGTGGGGCACCTGGCCGATCACAAGGATCCCCACACCTTTCTCCGGGCCCTGCCCCTTCTGCAGTGCGCCCAACCCCGGCTGCGGGTGTGGGTGGTGGGCAGCGGGGAGCTGCTGTCTTCGTCCCAGGCCCTGGCTCGCCGATTGGGGCTGGGGGAAGTGGTGCAGTTCCTGGGAGCCAGACGAGACATCCCTGAATTGCTCAACGCAGCGGATCTGTTGGTGATTTCCTCCCATTTGGAGGGCCTGTCCACCACCGCCTTGGACGCTGCCCTGGCCCGCCTCCCCGTGGTGGCGACTGAGGCGGGAGGACTGTCCGAAGCGGTCCTCCAGGGAAGAACAGGTCTGCTGGTTCCCCCTCGGGACCCGGACGCCCTGGCCGCTGCCGCCGCCGCCATTCTTGCCGATCCGGAACGGGCCCGGATCATGGGAAAAGAGGGCAGAGCCAGGGTTCTCCACGACTTCTCGGTGGAGGCCATGGTGGAGGGCAATCTTGCCGCCTATCGCTCCGCCTTGGGGCAACACATATATTGAACGCGGTCTGCGGGTCCCCCTCCACCTCCGTATCTCCGTCCCGGTCCTGTCATGAATCTTCTTCCCTGGCGTTCCGACTGCCGATTCTTCAATGGGTACAAGCCCTGTCGCCACCTCCGCCCCTGTGAGGATTGCCCCCTCTTTGAGGCCCGAGGCCCCAGGGTGCTCTTGTTGAACCTGGCAGGGATGGGGGATGTGGTCCGCAACACCTCTCTTCTGGCGCCTCTTCGCCGGGCTCTTCCGGGAGCCCACATCACCTGGTTGACCCGCAGCGAATCCGCCCCCCTCCTCCTTCATCAGCCTGACATCGACCGTCTTCTGATCGTGGATGCCTCCACCGCCGTCGTCCTTGATTCTCTCTCCTTTGACCTTGCCCTGGGGGCCGATAAATCCCTGGAGGGAGGAGCGTGGATGGGCAGGGTGAGGGCCAGGGAGAAGAGGGGGTTTGGCATCGACTCCTCAGGCACGGTCATTCCCCTCAATCCAGAGGCTCTCCCCCTCTGGACGCTTGGCCTGGACAACTACTTGAAGTTCTTTGGGAATGCCCATAGCCATCCCCACAACCTCGCCTCCGCTTTCGCCCTTCCCTGGGAGAGGGATCCCTACGCCTTGGGTCTGTCCAAGGAGGAAGAGTTGGAAATCCCCCGCCTCCGCCACACCCTCGCCAGAGAGGGGGAGGTGATTCTGGGATTCAACACCGGTTGTGCCCCCTGGCTCCCCTACAAGAAGCTGACCGTGGCCGACACCGTGAGGGTCATCGCCGCCACCCTGGAGGCCTGCCGGACCCGGGGAGTCCCCCTTCGGGTGGTCCTGCTGGGGGGAGGAACCGCCGATCAAGAGCGCAATGGTTTGATTTCACAAGCGTTTCCGGAAGGAGTGGTCGCCCTTACCCCCACCCATGAAGGACTTCGCCGGGGCCTCCTGTGGATCGCCGCCTGCGACGCAGTGTTCTCCGGCGACACCCTGGGGCTGCATGCCGCCATCGCGCTGGGCAAACCGGTGGTGGCCTGGTTCGGAGTGACTTCTCATGAGGAGGTGGACCTGCATGACAAGGGAGTCACCCTTCTCGCCGATGTTCCCTGCCGACCCTGCTGGCAATCGGGCTGCGACCGGGAGGTGAAGTGCTACCAGAAGGTTCCCCTGGAAGAGGGGGCGCAGGCCTTGGGGGAGATGGCGGAAACCCTTCACCGGAGCGGAAAAGTAGAGATGAGGCGAACCGTGGGAGTCCATCCCCATCCGGACACCGATGTGGAGGCGGTGGCGCTAAGGTGGGGGCGCCAGAGGGAGGGAGGGTCACGGTAGGGGACGAGAATGGGCAGGCAACCCCGGCCTTTTCAGCTCTGGTGAGGGAGGGGATTCAGGGGGTAGACCGTTCGTAGGTCCATTCTTCCTTTCGAGCATCGCCCTCCACCGTCGCGTGCAACTTCCCGGAGGAATCCACCCGGTAGCGGATCTTTTTGGGGAAATCGTGGGCGGGATTGGCGAATTCCACCGATTTCAGGGGACCATCGATGGCGACGAAGCGGGTCGGGGAGGGGGATCCCTGGGGCCAGGCCACATAGACCGCCCTTCCAGTGGGATCCGCTTCAATGCGAAGGGTTTCTTGGAACACCAGAACCCCATTGCGACGGGTTTCCCCTGCTCCCAACAAAACCCCACTCTCGGTCATTCTCCAGGTCTCGGTGATGGTGAGGTCTTGGGCCTTTTGCGTCCAGGTCCCCACCAGCCAACGCAGAGAGGCGGGAGTGGGCATGGAGCCCGATGGCGGGGGAGGAGAGGGCTCGACCTCTGGCGCGGAGGAGGAGGAAGGCGGGGAAGGGGCTGATTTCTCCGGCTCCGCCCCTCTGGAAGAGAACGAGAGGGCGGATGCAGCCAGGACGCCCCAAAGGAGCAGAATCGACGGTTTCCCGGTGCTCATGGGGTCATGCCTCTTTGCTTCCCAGGGATGTATCGGATTCTACATCCCCGTGAATGAACCCGCCGATGGACCGTCTGTGAAGGCGTAAGACCCGTTCGCTTCCCCCAGTGGGATGAACGAAAAGATCAATCAACACCTGCATTTGCCCTGACTGGAGGTCCCATGCGCTTCTCCACTTCACTCCGTTTTGCCTGCGTTGCCGCCGCCTGCCTGGGGGTCCTGCCCACAAGCGCCCTGGCCCGTGACGGGGAAGGCCCCAGTTACCGGCGGAGCGATGGGAATTCATCGACGATTTGCGGTCCCGGGGAGAGGCCCCTGCCCACCGGCTCCGTCACCGTGGTCAATCCCGCCCCGGTCTCCCTCAAGGTCAAACTGGGTGCCAGCTACTCCGCCACCCTTCCCGCTGGCGCCGAAATCACCTTCGGAGCGGTCCCCGCTGGCGACTACCTCCTGGAGGCCAGCTACACCCTTTCGGGCAAGACCCTGACTCTTCCCCAAGAGGCGGTGGATCTGGATCCCCATGAGCAGGCTCGGGTACGCCTCTCCTCTCTGGGGGCTGGACTCCTTCGAGTGGAGAATGGTTGGGTGGAGCCGGTGAGAGCCTCGGTGGATGGCGGAGACCGGGGGCTCTTGGGGGCCTCCCAGACCCAACTCCTCGGCCCCCTGGGTCCGGGTCGTCACACCCTGACCCTGACCGGGCCCAACGGTGCCGTATACATGCAGAAGGAGTTCGTCCAAGACGCCTTCCAAGTGGAGTCCCAGACCCTGAAGGCCGAGGCCACCACCACCTTGACCTTCAACAACCAGACCGGCCGCTCCTTGCGCCTTTCCTATGAGGGGGGCCGGAGCATCGGCACGGCTTCTCCTGGGGCCCAGGCGGTTCGGGGCGTGGAATCGGGAAAGCAGGAGTTGGTGGCGAGGCTGAACGATGGCCGCGAGGTGGGGCGAATCGCCTTGGTGGTGAACCCCTTCACCGGCACCCATTGGACGGTTTCCGCTCCTCAGACGGCAGAGGTGAAGGTCATGAACCCGTTTACCTTCCCGGTGCAGGTCTACAGCGAGGGCAAGCTCCTCGGGCATGTGGGGGCTCGGGAAAGCCGCTCCTTCGTCCTGCCAGTAGGAGAGGTGAGGCTGGTGGCGGATCAAGCCGGGCGTGGTGGAGCCCGCTTTGCGACTCGCGTGGAGGTGGATCCCTGGGAGGGAGCGGTGCTTCGCCTCGATCAGCGGATGGTCGAGTACCGCCGCGACGGATTCCGCAGGGGCCCTGGCTGAGATAGCATTCTGTGTGATCCTCTCCATCGAGCCTTCGGGCTCCCTCCTGCCATGAGGCTTCCGTGCGATTCCCCCCTGCCTCCCTCTCCTCCCTCCTGCTGATTGGCCTTTTCCTCCATCCCCTCATGGCCGTCGCCGAACAGCCCCCTGAAAACCCTCCTCCATCAGCAGTCGGCGCTCCCTCGGGGGAGGATCCTCACATCGGCATGGCTCGGGAACTGGAGGATGCTCTGGCCGACGCCCGGCGGGACCTGGAAGTCTTGGAAGCCCTGCTCAAGGAGAAGCCGGGCCCATCGATCCAGGAGGCGGCCTTGCGAAAGGCGGGGGAAGTTCGCGCTGCGTTGATGCGGATTCAGGGCGTTCAGGACAAGGCCAAGAGGGAATCCACTGCCGACGGCCGAAGCGGCGTTCCTTCTCCTCCCCACTCGGGACCCGTGGTTCCACCGGGGCAGAGTGCGGGGGGGAGTTCGGGGAGAGGCCCAGGCTCTCCGGGTGACGCCACGGTGCCGCCTCAGATGCCCCCGCCTCAGGCGGTTGCAGCCAGGGAGCTCCAGGGCATTTTCCAGGCTCTGAAGAGCAGGACCTCCTCCGAGGAGAGGCTGAAAACCCTGAAGGAGAGGGCGCAGGCGGCGTGGTTTACTTGCGAGCAGGTTCGAACCCTCCTCCCCCTCTTCTCCACCGGTCGAGAGAAAATCGAGGCTCTGGTGGTGCTGCATCCCCGCCTGACCGACCGGCAGCATTTATCCTCCCTGGAGGAACTGGTGGGATCTGAAGAGGAGCGAAGGGAATTGAGACAGAAACTGGGGCTCCCCCAGGACCCTCCGTAAAGGGGCCCCTCGCGGGGGGCCAGGGGGCAGGATGAGTCGCCTGGTCAGGCGGCGAGCTGCCTCTGCACCAGGTTCCTGTACAGCCCATCCACCGCCAGAAGCTCTTCATGACGCCCTTGCTGTACGATCCTCCCCTGTTCCAGCACAACCACTCTGTCCGCCTCCTTGACGGTAGACAGGCGATGGGCGATCACCAGGGTGGTCCTGCCCTTCATCAGGCGTTGCAGCGCGTCTTGGACGAGGTGTTCCGATTCGGCGTCCAGGGCGGAGGTGGCTTCGTCGAGTACCAGGACTTTCGGATCCTTGAGGAGGGCCCTGGCGATGGCCACCCTCTGCTTCTGCCCCCCTGAAAGCCGCACTCCCCTCTCTCCCACCAGGGTCTGATAGCCGTCGGGAAAGGCGGAGATGAAGTCATGGGCGTTGGCGGCTCGGGCGGCGGCCTCGACCTCAGCGGGAGTCGCGGCGGGACGGCCGTAGCGGATGTTCTCCAGGATGGAGGTGGCGAACAGCACCGGCTCCTGGCTGACCATTCCCACCTGCTCCCGGAGCCAGTTAGGCTCCAACTCTCGATAGGGCTGCCCGTCCAAGGTGATGCTTCCCTCATCCGGATCGTAGAAGCGGGAAAGGAGGGAGGCCACGGTGCTCTTCCCTCCTCCCGAGGGCCCTACCAGGGCCACCACCTGACCGGGATGAAGGTCCAGGCTCACCTCGGTCAGCACCGGCATGTCGGGGCGAGCGGGGTAGCGGAAGGACACCCCCCGCAATTGCACCGCCCCCCTGACCTCTTCCAGCCGCTTCGTCCCCGATGCCACCCCGGGAATCCGATCCCTGAGTTCAAACACCCTCTCCGACGCCCCCACCGCCTTCATCAGATCCTCGTAGACCGAAGAGAGGGCACCGATGGAGACCGCCAGGGTGACGGTGTACAGGAGGAACGAGGTCAGGGCCCCAAAGGTCAGTCTGCCGTCCAAGGTCATGATCCCCCCGTACCAAAGAACGGCGGCCAGGGCGGCGTAGGCGGCGAATCCCGACACCCCTTGAAACGCTGCCCCCAGTCGAGCCCGCCTCCGTGCCAGCTCAAAGGAGGTGTTCACGGCTCCCGAGTAACGGCCGATCTCCTGGGGTTCCGCCGCAAAGGAGCGAACGGTGCGGATCCCCGACAGGGTCTCCTCGGCCACCTCGCTGGCGGCGGCCAGGGCGTCCTGCACCTGCCGGGACATGCCTTTCAGCATCCGTCCGTACAGGGCCATCCCCAGAACCACCAGGGGAACGACGGCCACCATGATCAGGGTGAGCTGCCAGGAGGTCCATACCAGCACGCCGAGGGCGCCGATACCGGTGACCCCGAATCGCAGGAACATGGACACGTTGACGGTCACCGCGTTCTGGAGAACGGTGGTGTCCGAGGCCAGGCGGTTGGTCAGCTCACCGGTGCGCCTCTCGTCAAAAAACGCCACCTCCTGGTGCATCAGCGAGGCATACAGGTCGCGACGCAGCCGGGTGACTACCCTCTCTCCGGCGACGGTGAACAGGTAAGCCCGCAGAGCGGTGAACAGCCCCCCCACCGCAAACAGGGCCAGGAGGAGGAGGGCGGTGCGATCCACCATTTCTCGCCCCTCCCCTTGCATGAGGGAGTCCACCATTCGCCCACCCAGGGCCGGGGTCGCCAGAGAGGCGGCGGAGCTGACGGCCAGAGCCATCACCCCGATGGTGAGGACCTTCGCTTCGGGGCGGGCCAGGGAGAGGAGGCGGCGAGTGGGAAAGGGGCGGGACGGCATGGGCGGAAGGGTGGTCATCGAAGATGGGGCCGTCAAGGGGGCGTCCCCAGAACAGGAGGATTCAGAAGTATCGAGAAGAACACCGGTTCTTGCTGGATCGGTCGAGAGGACAGGTCGGGTCTACATCCTACGTCCGAGGTCAGGGAGTTCCCCCCTCGGCCTCCATTTCCACACAACGTTCCAGGGCCAGGGAGAAGGAAACCTGCTCACCCACCGGCTCACTGGCCTCCACCTCCGCCTCATCAACGAGGAAAAGCTCGACCTCTCCGGTGATTTTCGCAGTCTCATCGCCCAGGTACAGGAGCTCCACGGCACCGGCACCGGCCTGATGGCAGACCCGATTCTCTGCTCCGGCCTCCCCGGCCAGCAGGCCCCTCCAGTCTCGCCATCCGGTCTGATGGCACAGGGTCAGGTTCACTTCACCAGGAATCAACGTCTCTTCCGCAGAAGGGACATACCCCCCTGCGGTTGAATCTCCATTCCCTCCCGCAAACCTCCAACGAGCCTCCCACCCGGTCTCCGGCAGCCAGGTTCGATCCAGAGCTTCCAGGGCTTGAACCAGTGGTTCCCCCTCCAATCCCTCCAGGGTGAGAGCCTGGTATTCCGCCCACCACCCACTCCAGGTGGCGCAGATGCTGGGAAAGTCTGCTGCTACCGCTTCCACCACCGGAAAATCATTCCCCTCCATTTCCCACCACATCCCACTCTGCATCCTGGGAATCTCCTCCCCTCCCACTTCCCCCTGAAACGAGCCCAGACAGCCGCCTCCCAGGAGGGTCCCCACCAGAAGTCCAATTCCCGCTCCCTGCTGGAAGAATCGGTGACACGAGGAGGCTTTCATGGACCGACTCCCCGCCGGGCCCGCAACCCTGCCAGAGCGGTGGCCAGTCCCAGGAACAGAAATTGGACGGCTCCCTTTTCCATCGGCACCGGACCCGTCAGCATTCCGCAGCTCACATACAGGTAGCTGACTTGGGATTCGGGGTTGCAGGACAGGCCAGGGCAGTCCCCCTGCCACTGGGACGGGCAGCAGTTATCCGCTGGCCAGGAGCAGTCGTTGTCCACCTTGTCGCAGGTACCCCATTCGGGGCCGTCTCCTTGGCCGGGGTTCACCCAGAAGCCCCCCGGCTCCTCCTGGGAATAAGGGGGCTGTTCCTGCACACCCCGGGCGGGATCGTCGTCACAGTCCTCCCCCCAGGGAACGAACTGGTCCCCGTCGTGGTCCAATTCCCCGCACCAGGCGTCTTCCTCCTCTCCGGGGGTGAGGCGGTCATAGCTCCTTCCGTCCAAACGCCCCGTCCAGCCCCGTCGGGGTTGGGTACCCTCTTTGGATGCAGATTCTCCTGGAAAACCAAGCATATGCTGCACAACGGGATCGTCACCATACAGGTCACCTGTGCCCCCCGAGGCGGGGAGCCACTCGGTACACCATCGCTCCGGCAGCCCCATTCCTGCCGCCTCGACCCACAGATCGTTCGTCCAGGCGACCCCTGCCGAATCAAACAGGTAGCCCTCTCCGGTGGTGCGGGAGGCTTGGAGGAGTTCCGGGGGAAGAACGGCCAGGGTGATCCACTGGGCGTAGGGCCCGGGAGCGTAGAGGGCCAGCCCTCTATCCCTGTCTGGCCAGGGGATGGAAGCCCAGGCGTCACTGCCTTCCAACAGGGAAGGGACCGGATCGGGGACCTCTCCAAACACCAGAAGGAGGCGATCCCCCGCCGCCACCCGTGCCGATACCGGTACTCCATCCCAGGGAGGTCCTCCTTCCCCAGGTCCTCCTTGAGTCAGGCCATTTCCATTCATGGAGTCATCGTCGCCAGCCGCCGAATCATCGTCCCCGAGCGCTGAATCGTCATCCCCCGCCGAGTCATCGTCGCCTTTCGGAGATTCTTCGACTGCGGGGGGATCGGGACGGACGGCGGTTCGAGGCCAGGGGGCGAGAAGATATTGGGAGAAGTCCAAGGTCTGGTGATAGACCCCATCCGAATACAGATGAGAAACATTGGCCAGCTCGGCGTACCACAGGGGGGAGGCGTCGTATTCCTGGAGGGGCTGGGGGAGGCGACCAACTTCAGTAAATGCAGCAATTCCGGGAAGTTGAAATTCCTCGTCGATGGCGCCATCGCAGTCGTTGTCGATGCCGTCACCGCTGGGGAGATCGGAGGCGCCGGGATGGACAGCGGGGTTGGTGTCATCACAATCTCCAGGAATGGCCTCCCCGTCGCAGATCTCCCCGTCACAGAAACCGTCTCCATCCCCATCGTCGGCCAGGACCACCTCGTCCACCACCCCGTCGCAGTCATTATCCAAGCCATCGGGCAGGTCTTCCACCTCGGGGTTGATGTCGGTGGCGTTGGGGCTGGTTTCATCGCAGTCCCCCCAGCAGGCGGGGACCCCATCCCCGTCTTCGTCCCATTGGGGGCAGGTGGCTCCCATCTCTCCTGGGGACCCTCCCTCGCACCATCCCGCAGCAAAGTCGGCGCCGGCGCTGGTGGATTGGAGGGCCCGGGCATCCGCCGCCACCGCCCATCCGGAAGCCAGGGATTCTTCCAGGGAGGTTTGCTCGGGGCAGGGTTCTTCCCCCTCGGGAGAGATTTCCACGCTGGCGAGGAGATGATCGGAAACGACGGCAGGCTCCCCGTTCCACACTCCTTCCAGGGCGCTGCACCAGGAATCACAAGCGCCGGGGTCCTCCAGGGCGCAGGCCTCTCCGGGGAGTCGAGCCCGAAGTTCCATTCCCCCCGCCTCTCCATCGGCCAGGGGAGAGAGATCCAGATCGGCGGCAGAGAATCCGGCGATGTAGGCCCCATGGAACAGGCCTTCGTCGCTGAACCCAGGGGCACCGAAGGTGGTGGTGTTGCCGACGTCGAGCCAGGGAGCGAGGAGGAGGCACCGACCCCCCAGCAGTCCTGCCGGTTCACCGGGAGCCTGGGAGAGGAGGGTGGCCCCTTCGGCGCCGCCGCCGCTCCAGGTCAGAGCGGTCAACCCACCCACGTAGGTGACTCCTTCGACATCGTTGCAGATCTCCAGGTATCCATCTTCTGAAAGCTGGAACTCGGAGAACAGAAGGCCGGTGGGGAGCAGGGAGGGGGCGCCGCACAGGTACCGCCCCTCGTCGGTGAAGCCATCGCAATCATTGTCTTTTCCGTCCACCGCCTCGGTCTCCGACTGGTCACCTCCCGGCTTTCCCGGGTAGATGCTGGCGTCTCCATCGTTGCAATCGGCTGGGATTCCCACGCAGTCAGCGGCCCAGTACCCGTCGGCGTCCTGGTCAGGAATGCCCTCCCAGGGGTCGTGGTCGCAGTCCTGGTTGATGCCATCGCAGGGGGGGTCGTTGGCGCCGACATGAATGGACGGGTCCCAGTCCTGGCAGTCGGTGGAGTCCGGGTCCCCATCCCCATCGTCGTCCGGGTCCACCTCGTCGGCGATGCCATCCTCATCCCGATCCACGCACCCCTCATCGGCCCGGCCATCGCAGTCGTTGTCGACTCCATCGCAGTCCTCAGGAACGCCGGGGCGGACGTCGCCATCCTCATCGTTGCAGTCGGTTCCGTTGGCGACGTGTCCCTCCTCGAACTCGCCGCAGTAAGGATCCACCGGGTCCCCTCCCCAGCCGTCGGCGTCGGAATCGACGAAGCGGGGGCAGTCGTCGGTGTCTTCGCAGTCGGGGAGGCCGTCTCCATCCCCATCGGAGCCATCCTCCGAAGTGGTGCTGTCGCAGTCGTCGTTCAGGCCGTTGTGACACACTTCGATGGCGTGGGGATGGACGCCGGCGTTGGTGTCATCGCAGTCGCTTCCACCAAAACCGGCGAGGGAGTAGCCATCGTCGTCCTTGTCGGTGAACAGGATGTAGGTGACCTCGCAGTCGTCTCCCTCCCCCACCGAGGCGTCAAAGTCGTCGCAGTCCTCCCCGCAAACGACTCCATCTTCGTCAGAGTCGATGGGTTCGTACACCCCGTCTCCGTCGTAGTCCTCCTCTTCGTCGATGGCGTTGTCACAGTCGTTGTCCACCCCGTCGCACAACTCGGTAGCCGCAGGATGAATGGAAACGTTGTGATCGTCACAGTCCTCGGAAAAGTCCCCGATACACCGGTCTACGAAGCCATCCCCGTCATAGTCGATGTCGGTGGTTTCGTCGGTGAACCCATCGCAGTTGTCGTCGATGCCGTTGCAAACATCCTCAACGTGGGGACCGATGGTGGGGTTGCAGGTGGGATCCTCGGGGCAGTCCAATCCGCCGCCCGTCTGGTCCCGTTCTTCGGCGTCGGTGACACAATCCCCATCGGCGTCGACGTAGGGTTCGGTGGAAAGAATGGCCACGGCGCCGTGTTCGCCAAAAGCGGGAGCACCGAGGAGGAGGTCCTTCCACCCGTCCCCGGTTACATCGGCGACGGCCAGGGAGGAGCCCAATCGGGCAGGAGAGTCCGTGTCCAGCAGGATCTCCACTCCCCAATCGGAGACCGCGCATTCGCCACCGCAGTTGGTGGCCAGATCCTGGAGGGAGGGGGCAGAGAAGTAGTAGACGGCGCCGGGCAAGTCCGGATCTTGATGGGGCATTCCAACGAGAAGTTCGTCCACCCCATCTTCGTCCAAATCGGCAGCCAACAGGGCGGATCCCAGGAGCGAACCGGCCTGCTCCCCGCGCATGGTGGCCAGCAGGGTGGGTTCGGTGTCCGAAGTAGCAACCCGATACACATACACCAGCCCCACCTGGGCCTCCACCAGGCTCTCGTCCTCCAACTGAGCGGCGGCGGTGGGGGCTCCCACCACCGCCAGGAGGAGGTTTGGATCGGCGGTGCGGAGGAGGGCAACGGCGGAGCCTTCCGAGCCGGAGAGGTTGTCATCACTGGCGAGCTGGTCCATTGCCTGGAACCAGGGCGCGGTGGGGAGGCCGGTATAGGGAAAGAAGATGGCGGCGCCATTGGTGCTGGTGCCCGTTGCCGAAAAGTCCCCAGCAAGGATCCAGGCGGTGCCCTCGTTGGCAATCATGGCCACCGATCCACCCAGGTAATGAGGTTCACCGTCCGCAAAGGATACCTCGACCTGCTGGTCGATGTAGGGGGGGGTGTCTCCCTCCACCCTCAACATCAGCACCTCCCCTCCCGGCGCGTCATCGGGGATTCCGTCTCCGTCAGCGTCCCCGCCGTCCCCGCAGTAGGGGCATCCCACCGCGATCCAGGTATCGGTGGGGGAGGAAGAGGTGGCCAGGGAAGAGCCGGCCCGAGTGCCCGCCTCGGTGCCCGGCAGGGGGGCAAAAGCCATGGCGTTCACCGTTTCACATCCAACTCCGCCCACGGCGGTGGCGTCGGCGAGCCAGACCCCGTCCTCCCAGCCGTTGGAGGCCACCAGCCATCTTCGCGAAGGGGAGTCGGCCCAAAGAGAGCACGGGGGGAGATCATCACGGAAAATGCCCGAGTCTAAGGAAACCGGGCACCAAGTCGCTGCGTCAAGGAGGAGCTCCATTCCCCAGGAGGTGCCGTCCGACCTCAACCCGCTCAGGGCCACGAGGGAGCTGCCCATGGAGGACGTCGCCGCGAGACCGGGGCCACCGGATGTGATGATGTTCGGGCTCAGGGTGGTCAGCCCGCTGAGGTAGGGCAGGGCGTCCATGCCGGTGATCCCCGGGCAGGTTCCCTGCGGACACTCGCCGGGGAGGGCCGCCAGAGAGGAGGGGGAGGCCAGGGCGACCCCGCTCAGGACCAGGGCCAGTGCCCTCCAGGAACGGCCAGGGAGGAATCGGAGAAAGCGGTTCATTGCAGGTCCCCAGGGATGAGGCAGCGAGGAGGAGGGAGGGGCAAAAAAGCCGGGAGGGAGGGGACTACCAGACCGCCGCGCACTCCACGTCCGGGTCGTATCCCAGCAGTTCCCGGCAGTCCAAATAGCCCGAAGGCAGGACCCCATCGATCCAACAGTCTGGATCATACCCATCATCCAGGCCATCCAGATCGTCGTCATATCCGTTGTAGCAGGGCAAGGAGCCAGCGTAGATCTGGTCACTCTCTCCGGCTTTCGATGCCACACCCACCTCCCCCCCGATACAATCCGGATCATGCCCGTCACAGAAATTATCCCCGTCATTGTCCTGATTGTCGTTGCAGGGCCCGTCGTCCAGGGGAAATCCGGTGTGGAAATTCTCGTCGGGGCAGAAGTCGTAGGAGGAGGTGGTGTCGTCGTCATCGGACGAGGTGCTGTCGTCATCGGGGGTGCCATCGTCGTCCCCGGTGTCGTCGTCGTGGGCAGTGGTGTCGTCGTCAGCGGAGATGCAGTCGTCAGGGTTGAGGAGTTCGGCTGCCGGCGCCGAGCAGGGGGGATCCCGGGGGACCCAGGCCCCGCTGTTGCACGCCCAGGCGACGAGGGCCAGGAGGGGAAGGAGGAGGGCCAGGGAGAGATGGGAGGGGATTCGGGGAAGGGAGGGGAGCATGGTCCGTCCTGGGAGGGGGTCGAAGGAACCAAGCACCCCTTGGGTCTGGCGAGGGGGAAGACCCCGGCCCCGGGGGCTAGGATATCGCCCGTCCTCCCCGTCCTACAAGGGAAATCTGTACAGTCTGACCCCATAAGACGGGGCTGGGGAGGTGGGAAGGAGGTGTAGGACAGAGGATGAGACACGGATTCTCCCGGGGGCCGGGGGAGAGCCCCCCAAGCGGCGCGAACGCAAGGGGGATGGTGCGGGAGTGGGGAGGGCGGGGGCCAGGGATGGCTATTACGCGGTATTACGTGGCGGGATTATGGAAGTGATTTCAATGGGTTGTCGGGGAGGAGAGGCGGATATTGAGGCGAGTGTGGAGGTGGTGAGAGGGGTCTTTGGGGTATCCGGTCTGGGTTCTCGCGCAGAGGCGCAGGGGGCGCAGGGGAGAGGACTTTGGGGACGGGGATTCGATGGGGGGTGGGCTCTCTTCGATGGGGTGTGCTGAAGGGAGGTTCTTTTTGAAACGGAGAAACGGAGAAACGGAGGGAGGGTGCTGTTGACGAAGGGAGAGGGCCACCGGGGTGGGTGTCGAATCTCTCTGCCGATCTGGTGGGAACCCAGGCAGGCACACAAGGCACCCGTTCGAGGCTGAATCGGTCCTGACGAAGGAGGTCGGTGTCGCGCTGGATTTGGAGTTCGCGTTCAGGAGGTCCGTTGGGGGGACGGCTGCATCCTCGGGTCTGGACGGGGACCTGGCTTTTTCATGAACACCGTCAGGGTGGATTTTTCCTGTTGTTCTCGCAAGAATGATGGCCACCAGATGTTGAGACCCGCATGAGCCATCCCCCAGCACCACCAACGCCCTCGGACACCGGACCGCGGCGCTTCTACCATGGCACCCGCGCCGACCTGAAGCCCGGGGACCTGATTGAACCCGGCTATTCCTCCAACTACACCGAGAGACGGTCGCCCTGGGTCTACTTCAGTGAGACCCTGCACGCGGCCACCTGGGGAGCGGAGCTGGCAAAGGGGGAAGGTCCAGGCCGAATCTATCTGGTGGAACCGACCGGGCCATTCGTGGATGACCCCAACCTGACGGACAAGAAATATCCTGGTAATCCCACCAGGTCCTATCGCTCCCGGGAGCCATTGCGGGTCGTGGGCGAATTCCTGGATTGGCAGGGACACTCCCCTGAAGAAATCCAGGTGATGAAGAACGGCATCGCTGGTCTGGAACCCATGGATGATTGAGGTGCTGCGTGGGGGTGGAGGCGTCGCAGCCGATCAAGTCTCCCAGTGTCTGGCTTGCTTCATCACCTCCGATGATGTCGAGCCTGGCAGCGAGAAGACGCGGCGGCGATACTGGGCGGATCCCCGCGACAAGAGGCTCTTCTCTGGGTCGCCGTCATGAATGAACTGGCGTCGGTACCAGGTCGACTCCCAGCGTATAGGCATAAAGACTCGCCGGACAAAATTGGAATTGAACATTCCTGTACACCACCGACTTGTCTGCAACGGTCTTGCTGGTCACCAGTAGGGGCTGATGCAGTTTAGGATGGCGAAGGGTGAACTCGACACAATTGTCCAGTTCTGAGCGGGCTTTGTAGGGCCGGTCGCTCCACTTCACTTCGACTGCCCATGTGGGGGATTGGTCGCTGCTGCTCAGGTGAACGATGTCGATCTCTCCGGTGTTCCATCGAGCATAGCAAAGATTGGTTGCCTTGCCATGCTGCCATTGGCTGTAGATGGCCGTCTCGGTGAGTGCGCCCATGGCGGCTGAATTTGCGTCTATCTGCCCGAACAGTGCGGCGCGCATGGATGGATTGGTCAGGTACACCTTGAAGGACATGGCGCGTTTGAAACGTCTTGCATTCTGGTCGATGCGCTCTACACGTCGAATCAAGAATGCCGCCTCCAGGTATTCGAGGTAGCGCCGAATCGTGTTCTTTGCGACACCGGAGGACTGGGCCAGTCCCTCAATGCTTACCTCGTTGCCGGTGTTGTACGCCAGGGTTGTGAAAAGCCGGTTCATCTCCTGTATGTCGTTGATGCCATAAAGATTGGGAAGGTCACGCAACAATACTTTATCGATAATGTCGCTCTTGATATACTGGCCAGGGTCCTGGCGAATCGTCTCCGAAAATACCGCTTCGGGGTATCCACCAAAATTCAGGTAGTTGATAAATTCTTTGTTTAGTTCATTGATATCATTTGCAACATGAAGAACGTGGCCCGGTTCTTTGACAGATCGCGACTTCACGCTGATGAGTCGCTCCTCTTGCCCTATGAACATCAGGTACTCAGCGAAGGTGAGTGGCGGCAGTACAAAGTCAGTGAAGCGACCCGCGCCAGATTCATTGCTCTTTAGCCGAAGGGCCGCGGCGGCAGAGCCGGTGGCGACAAATCGATAATTGGCGTAGGAATCGACAAGTGACTTGAGGTGAACTTCCCAGTTTCGGAGATACTGGATTTCGTCGAAGAAGATGCAGAGACTCGTATCCCGCGTATGCGAAAAAAGCTTTGCGAAATATTGCACAAGCTTCTCAAGGGGGAGCCCGGTGTAGATGGGGGTCTCAAGAGAGATGTAAAATATCCTGCTCGGGGGAATGCCTTCATCCAAGAGTTTTCGGATGGAGTGATACACCATCACCGTCTTGCCGACTCGGCGAGGACCCATCAACACGGTAGCTCGCCTGACGGAGGAGTCAGTGATGCCCTTATAGAAGGAGTCGAAGTACCTGCGCTGGGGTGTACCTTCAAACGCGACCCTGCTACCTGGGCTCTCCTCCCACCATGGGTTATCGAACTTCATCCTGGACAGGATGTCGTCCTTGGTGATTTCCAGCATGTGTCGCTCCAAGATCAGTGCATTGACCTTAGTGTAGACTTCGTCGATGACAAGATCAACGTCCTAATCTTACCAGCGATCGTGCGTGCATAAGGGCGCCCTGTTCCCGATGCCGACGAGCAACGAGCATGGCGCGTCCGCGCGACACCGGCATCCGAAGCGGCCCAACAGCGCGCTGCAACGGACGGCGCGACCTGCCTCCGTTGATTCCGAACGGTCGGTGGAGCGTGTTCCACCATGCATCCGTCCCCACCTCACCTTCGATACGGGGCGTTGGTGGAATTTCGTGGTTCTTGTTCTCGTGCAAAGGCGCAGGGCTGGCTGGGGGAGGGTTCTGGGAACGGAGGGGCGATGCCGTTGAGAATGGGGACCCGACAATGAACCAGAACCTGGTGATCGAACTTCACCCGTTGGCGAAAGCAGGTTATTTTGACCGCCGCACCGCCGCAGGCCCCGGAACAGATTCCGCCTGTTGCAGCGGATGCTCGCCCCAGAGCAGCCCATCGTGCCTCATCAGGCCTCTCCCATCTACTCAACACCCTCAACAGCCTCCATCAAACGGTGAACACAATGAATGCAACGCTCCTTTCCCTCACAGGCTTTGTTTCATGGGCCCTTTTTTTGTTGATGCTCATGGAGGCTCTCCGCTCCAGGCTCGTCATCGCACGGGCAGTTCAGGCAAACGAATTTCGACCGGACAATTCCAACCTCTCCCCGTTCATGCAACGCCTCGCCCGGGCCCACGCGAATTGCGTGGAGAGCCTGCCGATATTCGGTGGCCTCATGCTGATCGCCCTGGTCGCCGAGAAATCGTCCATCACCGATCCACTGGCAT
>CAYRTW010000066.1:0-24773 GCA_964426935.1 uncultured Rickettsiales bacterium | reverse complement strand
AGAGCCGCGCCACCACTCAGCCTCACCCCAGCTTCACGAACCTGGCGTGCGCCCACGCGGCGGGCCCCGTTGCACAAAGGGTCTTGCTTCGTCCATTGACACCCTCCTTTCCGGTGACCATTCTCCCTCCCTCCGCAGTTTCCCAGCGCCCTTCCTCTGAAGCGAGGCCGAATCCCCTATGAGCACCTTCCTGGAATCCTCCCCTCTACTCCATTCCGCCCGACCCTCCTGGGAGCACCTGCGTCAGCGGATGGGAGAACTGCGGGATCTGGATGCCATTTCCGGCACCCTGGAGTGGGATCAGGAGACGATGATGCCCGAGGGAGGGGCGGAGGCCCGGGCTCGGCACCTTTCCCTCCTGGCGGAACGGCGTCATGAACGGCTTTCATCTCCGGAAGTGGGGGAATGGCTTCAGGATCTGGCCCGGGAGCCGGAGACCCTCTCTCCCCTGCAACGGTCCACCTTGCGATGGATGGGGAGGGATCACGCCCGGGCGGTGCGAATCCCCAAGGTGCTGGTTCGGGCCCTGGCGGAGGCGCGCTCTAAAGGTTTCCAGGAATGGTTGACCGCCCGCACCCCGGGAGGGCCGGGGTTCTCCGCCTTTGCTCCCTCCTTGCAACGCCTTCTCGATTTGACCCGGGAGCAGGCGGCGGCGATTTCTTCGGAAAGTCGCGTCTATGACGTACTTCTGGACGAGTTCGAACCCGGTGCCACCGTGGAGTCGGTCAGGTCCATGTTCACCCGGCTGCGGGGGCAGCTTCAGCCCCTCATCGACGCCGTGGGCGGCCAGCCTGCGGTGCCTCCCGGCAAGTGGATAGGTCGCCATTTCCCCCTTTCCGCCCAGAAGGACCTCCAGGCAGACATCCTGAAGGCCATCGGCTTTGACCTTTCCCGAGGGCGACTCGACGAGGCCGCCCATCCCTTCAGCGTGGGAACCAGCCCCAGAGACGTGCGGATCACCACCCGCTACCTGGAGGGGGATCCCTTGAACGCCTTGTCCTCCACCCTTCATGAGGCCGGTCACGGAATGTATGAACAGGGGTTCGGGGCCGATCTGTGGGGGACCTTTGCCTCCGACGCTCCATCCTTCGGGATGCACGAGAGCCAGAGCCGATTCTGGGAGAACGTCATTGGCCGCTCCCTGCCCTTCTTCACCTTTGTCCTGCCCCTGATGAGGAGCCGATTCCCTGGACTCCTGGAGGATGTCAGCGCCACCGACCTCTATCGAGACGCCAACAGGGTCACCCCCTCCCTCATCCGGGTGGACGCCGACGAGGCCACCTACAACCTCCACATCATCATCCGCACCGAACTGGAGATTGCCTTGTTTGACGGGGATCTGCGGGTTTCCGATCTGCCGTTGGCCTGGAATGAGCGCTACCGCAAGACCCTGGGAATCGAGCCCCCCGATGAAAAAACCGGGGTCCTTCAGGATGTCCACTGGGCTCACGGTGCCTTCGGATACTTCCCCTCCTATACCTTCGGAAACCTTTACGCCGCTTCGTTCTCTCGGAGGATGGAGGAGGATCTTCCCGATCTGTGGGCCTATGTGGAGGTGGGAAACCTCGCCCCGGTTCTGGCCTGGCTGAGGGAGAACATCCATCAGCACGGTCGCCTGTGGGACTCCCCGTCTCTCTTCGCCCGGGTGGCGGCGGGGAGGGATCCGGTGGAGGATCTGGCGGAGCACCTGTGGGGTCGCCACGGTCGCCTCTCCGGACTTGCCCGCCCTGTCTCCTGAACCCTCCTGTTTTCCCCTTTCCCTGGCCTCATCAAACCGGTAGAACGGCGCCCCTCTGGCTGGACCCGGAAAGCCGACAAGGATCATCCCCTCATGAGCACCGACCCCAAGCGTTCCCTCCCCGAAACTCCCGAAATCGTGGCCCGGGGAGGGCGCAAGTGGACCCCTCCCGAGGCTCCGGCCCCCAAGCCCCTGTCCACCCCGAAGCCCGCTCCCGAACGGCAGGCTCGACCGGGGTCCCCTCCTTCCCTGGAGCGCCGCCCCTCTCCCCAGGAGATCGCCGCCGCCCGCGCCGCCGTGGGACCGGTGCGCCCCTCCTCTTACCAGGACGCCCATCGCAGCCTGGAAAGGCGTCCTCCTCCTCCTTCCCAGTCCCAGCCCCGGTCCGAGCGCCCCGCCCTGCGGCAGGCCCCCTCTCTGGATTCCGTTCTGGACGAGGCCCTTGTCCGGGAAGGGGAGGCCATTCCCGATTACGACGGGGAACTTTCGGGAAGCCTGGACGCTCCCTGGGCCAAGAGCGATCAGGACCTTCTCGCCGAAGAGATGGATCGCCTGATGAAGGGGGGACCGGGCAGGAGAGGGGGCGGCCTCAAGGAAGGAGACCGGATTTCGGGCCAGGTGGTTCAGATTTCTGGGGATGAGGCCTTCGTGGACGTGGGATCAAAGAGCGAGGCCATCGTCGCCAGCAGCGAGCTCAAGGGACCGGGAGGAGAGTGGGAGGTCAAGGTGGGGGACCGCATCGACGCCTACGTGGTGGCCACCGGATCGGGCGGCCTCCGGATCAGTCGCCGCATGGCCCTGGAAGCCAAGAGCAAGGAAGCGGTCCGGGATGCCTACGCCGCCCGGATGCCCCTGGAGGGGCGGATCAGCGCCCGCAACAAGGGGGGATTCGAGGTGCGCTTCCAGAGCGGTCAGACGGCGTTTCTTCCCGTCGGTCAGGTCGATCTGCATCACGTCCCTGACGACATGCTGGACAGCTACATCGGTCGTTCCTTCTCCTTCCGCATCACCAAATACGAAGGGGATGGCCGAGAATTGGTGGTTTCCCGGGCCGCCGTTCTCAAGGAAGAGAGGGAGATCCTGGCGGAAGAGATGCGGGCCACCCTCCAGGTGGGGGATGTGAGAGAGGGCACCGTCCGCAAGGTGGAGAAGTTCGGGGCGTTTGTAGACCTGGGGGGAGTGGATGGCCTGGTTCCTGTCTCCGAGATGTCCTGGAGCCGCACCGAGGATCCCCAGGACGTGGTGAAGGTAGGGGAAACGGTACGGGTGAAGGTCCTTCGCATCGAGGTTGGGAAGAATCGCATCGCCCTGTCCATGCGGCAGGCGGAGGGGGATCCCTGGGAGACGGTGGGGACCCGATTCCTGGTGGATGGGGTCTACGAAGGCCGGGTCACCCGCGTGGAGCCCTTTGGCGCCTTCGTGGAGTTGGCTCCTGGCCTGGAAGGACTGATTCACGTCAGCCGCCTGTCCTGGCAGCGGGTTCGCCACCCCGATCAGGTGGTGCAGCCCGGCCAGGGGGTTACCGTCAAGCTCATCGAGGCCGACCCCTTCAAGAGGCGCCTCAGCCTCTCCATGAAGGATGTGTCTGGCGACCCCTGGGAGGAGACTACCGCCACCTGGCTCCCCGGCACCACCCTGTCGGGAACGGTGGAAAAGGTTGCCCCCTTCGGGCTTCTGGTTTCCTTGTCGGAGGCGGTGACCGGTCTGGTGCCCAATGATGAATTGGGGATGGACGGAACCCAGGCGAGGCGCAGCTTTTCCGCAGGCAAGCCGGTCACCGTGGAGGTGTTGAGCCTGGATCGGGTGGAGAGGCGCATCCGCTTGAGGCTCAGCAGTGGTGACCGGGTGAGCGAGAAAGAAGCCATCCGGGATTACACCGAAGGCCGGGCTCAGGGGGGACAGGCGGCCACGGGATTCGGCACCTTTGGGGATCTCCTCAAGGGTCTCAAGACCCGAAAGTGAGGGCCTTCCCCAGCGCCGTTGAGAGGGTGACCCGGGCATGACCTTGCTGGGGGCCGACGCCATCCACGGCAAGGCGGCGCGGGAGCTGGCGCCTCCCCATGACCCCCCACAGGCGGATCCGGGGGGAGAACCCAAGGCGCGGGCGGTGGCCCTCCTCACCGTGGTCATGATGGGGGCGGAGTTGGGGGTCGGATACCGCTCCGGCTCGTTGGCCCTGACCGCCGATGGCTGGCACATGGGCACTCACGCCTTTGCCCTGGCCCTCTCTGCGTTTGCATACTGGTTCGCCCGCACCCGGGCCCGAGTGCAGCACTTTACCTTCGGTACCGGGAAGGTGTTTGCCCTGGCCGGCTATACCAATGCCCTTCTTCTGGCCGTTGTCGCGGTGTCGGTGGGGTGGGATTCGATTCGTCACCTCCTCCATCCCCAGCCCATCCTGTTTGCCGAGGCCCTGCCGGTCGCCATTGTGGGGCTGGTGGTCAATGTGGTTTCCGCCCTCATCCTCAACCCCTCCTTGCTGCGTCTGGGAAAACGAGGAGAAACCACGCCCTCAAGATCCGACCGGGACCATCACCACGGTCACGGCCATTCCCACGCCCAGCCCCCGCAGATCCCCCCCCACCGGGGGGTCGAAAACACCGAGAATCTTCTCTCTGCAGTGGGGGATCACAACCTCCAGGCCGCCTATCTCCACGTTCTCGCCGATGCCCTGACCTCCGTCCTGGCCATCGTTGCCCTGGTTTTGGGGGCGAAGATGGGATGGGTGGCCCTCGATCCCCTCAGCGGCCTTCTGGCGGGAATCCTGATCTTGAGATGGGCCTTGGGCCTGTGTCGAGAAACCTCCCGCCAACTGCTCGATGCCCTCCCTTCCCCGGTGGCCGCCGAGGCCATTCGCCAGCGGGTGGAATCCATGGACGACGCCCGGATCATCGATCTTCATATCTGGGAGATGGGTCCGGGGCAGCAAGGGTGCATCGTGTCCTTGATCACCAGCCGCCCTCGCCCTCCTGCCGACTACCGAGCGGCCATCCTGGCGGTCGCCAACGTCCAGCATGTGACCGTGGAGGTCCATCGCTGCCCCAGCCACGACGAGGTGGATCCCCTGGCCTGCCGCGGCTGACCTGGCGAGGAATCTCATCGGTTCGTTGCCCGGTGGAAGCGGGGTGACTATCCTGCGTCTCCCATGTGTGGATTCATCGGCATCATCGCCCGCCAGCCGGTTGCGCCCCTGCTGTGTTACGGGCTTCAAGCGCTTCAGCACCGGGGTCAGGACTCGGCGGGCATCATCACCGTGGATGGGGCCCGCTTTCCCATGCACCACGGCCTGGGCCTGGTGAGGGACGCCTTCCCAGGCAGCGAAGTGCTGGCTCGGCTTCCCGGTCCCCTGGGGATCGGCCACGTCCGCTATCCCACCATCGGAAGGGGCGTCCTCGACGATGCTCAGCCCTTCCTGGAGAGGCGCCCCGGAGTGGTGATGGCCCACAACGGCAACATCACCAATTGGGGAGCGTTGCGAGAGCACCTCCTCTCCCGGTCCATCCACCTCCTCAGCCAATGCGACGTGGAGCCGGTGCTGTGCGTGTTTGCCGACGCCCTCATGACCCGGCGAGGACACGGACATACCTTGGAAGACGTCAAGGACGCTCTCAGGGAGACCCTTCAACGGGTAGACGGGGCCTACACCCTGGTGGCGGCCCTGGAGCTGGAAGGGGAGCCCACCTTGTTGGCCCTTCGGGACCCTTCAGGGATTCGCCCAGGAGTGTGGGGGAAGGGACCCCATGGGGAGTGGGCGGCGGCTTCAGAGAGCGTGGCCCTGGATGCCCTGGGATATTCCCTGGTGGGGGATCTGCCCCCTGGGGAATTGCTGGTGCTCCGGGCCGGAAAGGAGGCGGAGCGCCACGTCATTGCCCAGGCCTCTCCCCATCCCTGCGTGTTTGAGGCCATCTACTTTGCCAGGCCGGATTCGGTGGCGGGGCCGGGTACGGTGGTGGAGAGGCGCTACGCCCTGGGGGCTCGGCTTGCTGGGGAATGGAAGGAGAGGGGATTCACTTGCGACCGGGTCATCCCCATCCCCGACACCAGCCGCCCCGCTGCCCTGGCCTTTGCCGAGAAGCTGGGGGTGCCCTATCGAGAGGGGTTCATCAAGAATCGCTACTCGGGGCGAACCTTCATCATGCCCGACCAGGACAGCCGAACGGACACGTTGCGCCTCAAGCTGAACCCCATCCCCGCCGAATTCACCGGGCAGAGGGTGGTGCTCATGGATGACTCCATCGTGAGGGGCACCACGGTGAGGCGCATTCTCGACCTGGTGCGGACCCAGGACCCCCAGGAGGTCCACCTGGTCATCCATGCCCCTCCTGTCCTCCATCCCTGCTACTACGGCATCGACATGAGCACTCCCGAGGAGTTGGCGGCGCGCCGCTATCTGGCCAGCAGCGACGCTTCCTCCCTGGATCTGCCCGCCCAACGAGCCTTGGAGGAGAGATGGGCCCGGGATCTGGGGGTTGATTCCTTGACCTTCCTGTCGGTGGAGGGGTTGGACGCGGTGTTCGGCAAGAAGCGCTGCGCCGCCTGCTTTGATGCCGCCTACCCGCTGACGATTCCCGATGCCGGCCGCCAGGAGATCGAGAAGGACCGGCGGGCCTGCCAGACCCCGTCCACTTGATTTCTTCTGGTCGGGTCCCTTTCCCCCGATTTCCCCGTCTTTCCCCGTCTCTCCTGGCCCTCGATGGGGATTTTCTCTTTCCCTCCTTGCCCTTTGCGTTACTCTAGCGCCCGCGCCGTCCCCCAAGGGGCGGCCTCCCTGGGGAATCATGCGCCTGTCTTCTGCCACATCGATTTTCACGTCCCTGGCCTCCCTCTCCTCCTTGCTCCTGGTGGCGGCTCCCTTTGCCCCCGGATGCACCAGCGATGGGGTGGCCAATTACAACACCGCCCCCACCGCCGCCATCCTCGCCCCGGTGGAGGGAGCGGTCCTCACCGGCACCTTGGAGTTCCAGGGGAGGGTCAGTGACAATCAGCAGGCCCCCGAGGACCTGAACGTCATCCTCTCCTCCGACGCCGACGGGACCCTCTGGGAAGGAAACTCCGACTCTGACGGAGTGGTGTCGGCGGCGATGGAGCTGTCCTTCGGCACCCACATCCTCACCCTCCAGGTGGTGGATGCGGACGCCGCCACCGGCTCCGCCACCATCACCCTCACCATGGTGGCCGATCCCCCCTCGGTGGAGATCCACGATCCCGCCTCGGGGGCCTCCTACATCATTGGCGAAGAGATCACCTTCCGGGGCACGGTGGCCGCCCAGGATGGGACCCTTTCCCTGCCCATTCGCTGGAGCAGCAGCCTGGAAGGAACCCTCTGGGACGGCGTTTCCGACTCCTCAGGCGTCACCACCTTCACCGATTCCATCCTCACCCCCGGCAACCACACCCTCACCCTCACCGCCACCTACGAGGGGGATGGCTGGTCGGTGGACGGAAGCGCCCAGGTCACCATCCAGGTGGAAGAGATGCCCAAGGGGGACCTGGATCAGGACGGGGATGGCTACACCCCCAACGAGGGGGACTGTGACGACTTCAACGCCGACGTGTACCCGGGCGCGGCGGAAATCTGCGATGGGGACGACAACGATTGCAACGGAGCCGCCGACGAAGGGTTCGACGCCGATGGGGACAGCTACGCCTACTGCGCCGGGGACTGCAACGACGCCAACGTCGACATCCATCCCGGGGCTTTGGAGGACTGCGATGGAGTGGATGAGGATTGTGACGGCACCATCGACGACGGGTTTGACGAAGACGGGGACGGCTACACCACCTGCGAAGGGGACTGCGATGACACCAATTCTCTGGTCAAGCCGGGAGCCCTGGAGACCTGCGACACCTTGGACAACGACTGTGATGGTCTCATTGACGAAGGATTCGACAATGATTCCGATGGGTTTGCATCCTGTGGAGATGACTGCAACGATAGCAATGCCGCCATCCACCCCGGTGTTCCCGAACTGTGCGATGGCATCGATAACGATTGCTCAGGGGTGGCGGACGACGGCTTCGATGTGGATTCCGACGGCTATTCCGCCTGCTCGGGAGACTGTGACGACAGCCAGGCCAGCATCCACCCCGGCGCCCCTGAGGTCTGTGACAACCGGGACAACGACTGCGATCTGACCGTCGATGAGGGCTTCGATTCCGACGGGGACAGCTACACCTCCTGCGAGGGAGACTGCGACGACGGCAACTTCGCCATCTACCCGGGGAGGACCGAGGTGTGTGACGGGGTGGATCAGGACTGCGATGGGGTGGTGGACGATGGCTTTGATGGGGATGGGGACGGCTACACCACCTGTGAAGGGGACTGCGATGATCTCGATGGCGCCACTCATCCCGGCGCGGTCGAACTCTGCGATGGGGAGGATAACGACTGCGACGCCACCGCCGACGAGACCTTCGACGCCGACCACGACGGCTGGTCCTCCTGCGGCGGGGATTGCAACGACTCCTCCGCCTCGGTCTATCCCGGCCATGCTGAGACCTGCGACAGCCTGGATCAGGACTGCGATGGCCTCATCAACGAGGGTTTTGAGGGAAGCTCTGAGCCCGACAACGAGGAGGACTGGGACACCGATGGCCTGGACATCGGCGACATCTCCGGCAGCCTCAGCTTCTTCCTCAACTGTGGCGGCGCCGCGGACACCTGCGTCTCCTATGCCCCCCTGTTCCTTTACTACTGCTATGAAACACAAGGGTTTTCGGGGCGGTTCCACTCTCCGGATGACACGTTTGACGCCTATTACTTTGAGTACGAGCCGGTGGTGGAGCTGTTCGACTACGGCCTGACTCCCTGCGGCGTTCAGGTCAGCGTCACCAACATTCCCACGGGTCACGATTACTCGGTAAAGCTGTACTACCGCGAGGATTCTGGAGATGCCTGGAGCGTGGTGGACTCCTCGGACAGCCCGGGGAACTCCTCAGAGAGCATGTCTTATGGCTCGGGGAGCTGGGGATTCGATGGCCAGTACATCATCCTGGTGGAGTCCAAGGGCAACTGGTCCTGCTCGGGCTCGGTGGATTATCAGATCAGCGTCAAGGCCGCGTGACGGTGAGGCCTTCAACCCGTCTCCTCTCCCTCCTCCTGCTGGCCCTGCTTTCCGCCCCCTCCTGTGGCACGGCGGAGCAGAAGATGATCCGCACTGTGGACAGGTTTCGGGCCGAGAACCGTTACGACGACGCCCTTCGCTACCTGGATCGCTACCTGCCCCGCCACTCCACCTCCTACCCCGGCTGGCGCTATCGGGTGCTGCTGCGCTTGGAGCAACGGCGGAGGGCCGACGCCGCGCGGGAATACGCCCGTCTGGCGGCGGCTCTGAGGCAGCACTCTCCCGAGATCCTGAAGGAGTTGGTGGTGGGATTCGGAGCGCGATGGCTCATCAACGATTACGGGGCGCTGGCGCGATGCGGGCCGGAGGGGGTGGCGGATCTATCCTTCTTCCGGGATGAGCTGACCAGCAAGTCCGTCTATGAGGGCTCCAACGTCAAACTGGAGGTGCCTGCGGACCGGGTGGCGGCGATGATGAGGGCTCTGCCGGGGCGCCTGGGGCCGGCGGCGGTGGAGCTCATCGAGGTGGGGTATGCCGATGGGGATCCGGTGGTGCGGAAGGAAGCGGCTCTGGCGGCGGTGCGCCTGTGGCAGAGGGGGGAACCGACCGCCAAGGAGCTTCTTCAGCGGGTGATGGCCACCTCGGACCCCGCCGTGCTGCGCCCCGTCCTGCTGGCTCTCCACCAAGGCTCCGAGAATTCCTCCCCTCCTCCTCTGCCGTCTGAGCACAGCGACCCCGCCATCGACGCCCTTCTTGCTTCCCTCCTCCAGGAGAGGGCCCTGGCCGGGGAGGAGGCTTCCCGAGGGATCCTCACGCGCAAGGCCGCGCTTTCCCAGGGGTTTTCTCGTTTGATTGCCTTGGGTTTCCTGGGAAGACAGGAGCCCCCTCCCTTTCAGTCGGGCGTTACCGTTTCGGGCAAGGGGGAGATCCTCCCCGCCTCGGCAAAGGCCTTCCCCCACCCGGGTACCGCCTCTCGAGCCCTGGAGGATCTGGCCAGGGGTGGGCTGAGTGGAGCAGAGAGGATCGCCGCCATGGCTCTGCTGCACCAGGACTGGCCGGCGGTCTATCCGGCGTTGTGGGTCCAGACGGTGTGGAGCAAGGCGGGGGTGGAGGATCGGCGGCTGGCGACTCGCCTGCTTCTGACCCGCCCTCCCATTGATGCCGGCACCCTCCTTGCCGCCGCCCTGGCCGATGGAGACGCCCTGGTGCGAGCCTCCCTGGCGACTGCCTTGGGAAGCTGGCCCCAGCGCCCCGACCGAAACCTGGCCCTGACCACCCTCCTCGCCGATGCCAGCCCCGCCGTTCGCGCCCAGGCCTTCGAGTCGGCGGCCTCCCTCCTCGATCCTTCCCTGGTGGAGGCGGTGGCCTCGGCCTTTACCCGAGCTGAAGGGACCTCTGAACAGGTGCAGTTTCTGGAGACCCTGGCGGCGGCGGGAACGGGCCCCTACCAGGCGGTGGCGGCGGCGGCATTGGTCTCTTCCGACCCGGGAGTCCGGGAGGCCTCGGTGGGGGCCCTCCTCTCCGCGTGCGATCCGGCCACTGAACCGGCACTGGTCAAGGCCCTTTCCGACCCCGACCCCCATGTCGCAGTGCGGGCAGCGGCGGGGGTCTATCTCCTGGTGGGAGGTCCCCGGAGCCCCAGCGGTGGCTGAGGGGCGGTCGTCGGCTCTTTCCTCCCTGCTGACCTCTGCCAAGGGCCTTCTCCTCGATTTCGACGGAGTGCTGGCCGATTCAGAGGAACTGCATTTTCGATGTTATGACGCCGCTTTTCGGGCCTTTGGGCACTCGCTGGATCCCGAGGAGTATCGGAGATTCTGGGTGGATGAGGGGGCAGGTTTTCCTGGTGAAGTGGCTCGCCACCACCTCCTCGGCATCGACCGGGCCCAGGTGGAGGAAGACAAGAAACGCCGGTTCTCCGCCGCCTGTCGGCGAGGAGAGGCTCGCCTTCATCTCGACGCCCTCTCCCTCCTCAGCCACATCTCCCGGAGCCCTCTACCCACCGCCATCGCCTCCAACACCGCCGCAGTGGACATCCAGGAAATCCTTGCCACAGGCGGATTTTCCACCCCTCCCCTTCCCCTCCAGGGAGGGGAGCCCGGCCTTCGCAGCAAGCCCCATCCCGATCTGTTCCTGGCTGCGGCAAAGCGCCTCGGGGTGCCGGCTTCTTCGTGCCTGGTGGTAGAAGACACCACCAAGGGTCTTCGTGCGGCCACCGCAGCGGGGATGAAGGGGATCATGATCCGCCGCCCCCACAACCTGGACAGGGCATGGCCCGACGCCGCCATGGAAATCGGTAACTTGCTGGAATTACTAGAGTGCTTCCCCTGAGAAATACACCGCCCGGAGCCTGAATCCCCGCCGGTCCACTTCAGCGAACCTCCAACCCCAAGGCCTGAAGCAGGCTCCCCCGCACCATCTCCAGATCCACCCTGACCTTGCGGGCCTCTACCACCGCCCTTTCTGCCTGAAGCTCCGCCTCCTTGAGGATGGCCTCAGCGTCCAGGACCTCTCGGGTGGTGGTCTTGCCCACCTGGTACCGGGCGGTCTCCGCCTCCACGCTCTTGCGGGCGCTCTCCACCCGGGCCTGGGCCACCCTCGTCTGTTCATCCCAGTTTTCGATGTTCCAAAGGGCCTGATCCACCAGGGCAAGGGTCTGATCCTCCAGGGCGCGCTGCTGGAGAAGGGCTTTTTCCACTTCGGCCCGACGCTGCCGGAAGGTGGCCTGGGCGGATCTTCCCCCCAAGGGTACGCTCAGGGTCGCCCCAATGGCCAGGGTGCGGTTGGTGGAGTGAAAGGGGCCCTCTTCGGGATCCTCCACGTCTTCCCCCACGTTCCGGTATCCGTTGAGGGCCAGGCTGGCCTCCAGATCCAAGGAGGGAAGACGATCATGGGTGGCCACCGCCAGGGAAATCCGGCTCTGGCTCAACTGTTCCCTTTGAACGAGGAGGGAGAGGTTGCCGGTGAGGGCTTCTTGACGAGAGGCCGTTGCGTCCCGAGTGGGGAGGAGATTGCCCGCCTCTTCGGTGGGCCAGAGCTGGGGAGCCCCCTCCCTCCTCTCCGAATCGGGGAGGAGCAACTGAAGCCTCTGGGCCGCCAGCCGCACGTTCACCTCCGCCTGAAGCAGATCCCCTTCCCGAGAGGCCACCGTCTCCTCGATCTTCCACAGCTCGATGGGAGCCAGGTCCCCCACCTCGATGCGGGCCTTGGCCACCTCCCGCTGATCCCGGGCGCGGGACAAGGAAAGTCGAGCGATTTCATGGGCTTTTACTGCATATCCCAGATCCAAATAGGCCTTGACCACGTCGCCGGCCACCTGGGCGGCCTGTTGCAAACGGGTCAGCTCGGCCGCGTTGCGCGCCGCCACGGCCAGACGGAAAGAGGCGAAGTTGTAGGAGGTCCCCAGTCCCTTCAGAAGGTTCTGGGAGAGGCCGAAGCTGAGTTGGGTAGCCCAATACTTGCTGTTGGACTCCAGGTCCTCTCCCCCAAAGGCGTCGGGGTAGAGCTGATACTGCCGCTGCCATCTCTGGTTCAACGACGCGGAAAGGGTGGTCCCGGTGGGTAGATACCCGGAGATTCCCACCTGTCCCCCCGCGTCCGCCTGGATGGAATCGGCGTTGGCGCTGCCGAAAATGCTCTGCCCGCCGCTGCCGCCCCGGTAATCGCTCCCGTCCACCGAGAGGCTGAAGGTGGGATCAAAAACCGCCCGGGCCCCCATCTCCGCCGCCTCCGCAGAAGCCAGGTCTTGGGTGCTCTGGGCCAGAGAAGAATTGCGCTGGAGGGCCTGCTGAAGAGCCTGGGACAAGGAGATTCCCACCGACCCCGTTGGAGGAGGAGGCAGCTCTCCGGCGGTGGCGGGGGAATCGGAGAGAAGGGGGGCAAGCCAGATCAGGAGGGTCAGGAACCAACGGGGAGAGGGCATCATGGAATTCATCGGGCCTTTTTCAGCATTGCCGGGGACAAAGGCAAGGGGTTCAGCTCCGAAGGCGCAAGAGGCCGGAGCCGCAGAAGAGAGCGATGGAGAGGATAATGGAATCCCCTCATCGTCGCAGCCGTGGGGACCGTTTCGGCGCCAGGTGAAGATGTCCCTTCTCGCCCCGGTACGATGGCGAGCCCGCCTCTATTGCGGTGTAGAATGGGTTTCCCTTGCTTTCTTACCTGGGATTCCATGCGCCTCTTCGTTTTTGCTCCCCTCCTCCTCCTTTCCCTCGTCGCTCCTGCCTGCGATCCCGCCCAGGAACTGGAGAACGAGGAGATCCCCGCCAACCATCTTCCCCTCCTCCAGGGCGTGACCGCTGTGGCGGTGGAAGGGGGCCTCGCCGAGGTGTCCTTTACCCTGATCGACGAGGATCAGGAGCCCTGTACGGTGGAGATCGAATGGTCGGTGGACGGTTCCACCTACCACACCGCCACCTCCAGTGGCGGAGAGTCCCTGGAGGAGGTTGCCGCCACCATCGCCGGGGAGGATTACCTCTTCCTGTGGGATGCTGCCACCGACCTGGAAGATCGTCAGGTGACCTCGGCCATCGTGCGCCTCATCGCCCGGGATGACAGCGGCCGGGGCCCGGCTGAGCACGTCGAGTTGAGCTTCCCCCTGCCCGGTCTGGTCCTTTCCGGCCCCATCCTCACCCGCTCCTTTGCCGATCAGGTGGTCAAGGTGGACGATCTGGGCATCTCCCTGGCACATCTGGATCTCTCCACCACCGACACAGAGTTCTTCCCTCCCAGCGGCGAGCAGTTGGATTCCCTATGGACCCTCACCCCCAAGGGCTCTGGGGTGGAGGGGGACTATGCCTTCTCACTGCCCGAACCTCCCCCCTCCTCCCACTTCCAGAGCTACTCCCTGGACTTTGGGGTGGACACCCGGGTGGCCCTCTATGCCCTGGTGATCTTTGAAGATGACGACCGCAATGGCATCTGGAATCCCGACATCGAACCCTTGGCCGGCACCTCCCGACAACAATTTGCCCTGGCCTTGGATTACGGCGCGGAGATACCCGAAGGCGCTCCACCCCCCGGGTGGTACCTGTGGGAGGTGGATCCCCTCACCGGCGCCACCGTCCTGTCCGATGTCGGTACCACCGCCCCCATCTACCTGTGGACCAACCCGGTCTTGGCAGGCAAGACCCCTGGCTCGGTGGATCTGTCCTCCTCTCCCCTCACCGGCGCCGGCCCCTGGTTCATCGGGGCCCTGACCTGCACCAACTCCGGCACCGCCGAACAGCTTTCGGCCACCTCCATCGATCCTTTGGAATCAGATCCTCCCATCGAGTTCACCCTGGCCATTCCCGATGTGCCCGACGATCACCTCACCGGCCCCTATCTGGAAGGCCATCACTATGCGGCCCTGGAATCCCTGGGAATCTTCGAAGACGTCAATGGCAACGGCAGGTTCGACAACAGCTCGGATCTGGTATGGGCCTGGTTGGCTCCCCCGGGCGATCCCACCGGAAGCGAGAGCCTGCTCTATTTGGAGAACGACCTGTCACCGGCCCTCCTCTACTTTTACACACTCACCGGTTGTGGCCTGGGGTGGAATCGCTACCGTCAGGCCTCGACCGAGGGAGCCTTCGCTTTTTGTGAAGAGGTGGTCACCTCCACAGACGTGGTGGCCACCCCCCATGCCGTCCCCAGCCCCATCTCCTGCCCCGTCGGTAAAGGCCAGTAACCCTTTGGAGCGAAAGGGGGAGGGGAGGCAAAAAAAACCCTCCCCAACCGCGAGGCTGGGGAGGGGAGGGGAAAGAGGAACCCCTGAAGCGGTCAGGCTTCGAGGGCCCGCATCCGCTTGAGGGTGCTGTTCCGCAGGTACTTTCGAGTGAACATCAGCGCCTTCTTGGTGACGTTGCCCACCGGCTCCATCGGCTTGCTGGTCAGGACGTTGCTGACCCTCTCGTCGATGAGGAACTTCAAGACCTTGGAAGGGAACTTGCCGTTCTGGGAGAGGAACAGCAGGGTGTTGAAGTACTTGTCCTCCCGCCGACTGAACATCCGGTTGTAGATCTCGGTCTTCTCATCGACGATGAGGTTGTCCTTGACCGCCTGCTGATAGATGCCGGTCTCGGGGTAGAGGATCAGGGAGAAGGCCTGGAGCCGGAAGGGCTTGGGCATGTCGGCGATGAGCCGCAGGGTCTCCCGCTGGTCTTCCACGGTCTCCCAAGGGATGTCGTAGATGAAATCGTACTGCGGCGGCGCGGTGCGGTCGCAGTACTTGGCGATGATCTCGGCGGCCTTGAGAATCCGCTCGTTGTTCATCGAGGTGCGCTTGAACAAGGCCTGGGTCTGCTTGGAGCCGGTCTCGATGCCCATCTGAACGGTGTGCAGCCCGCAGTCCACCAGGGCCTTGTACTTCTCCTCGGTGATGGAAGTCGGCGAGGCCAGGATGAAGTAGGGGAGACCCACCCTCTTCTTGTACACCTCGCTGAAGTGCTGGATGTCCTCCAGCTTGCGGGCGAAGAACACGTCGTCAGAGAACCACAGGTAGTTGATGAAGGGGTATCGCTTGATGACCTGCTCCACCTCTTCCACCACGTTCTCCACCGAGCGGAAGCGCACGAACTTCTGACCCTTGTACATGTCCCACAAGGTGGAGTTGATGCAGTAGGTACACCGGTAGGGGCACCCCCGGCTGGTCATGGTCTGATAACCGATCTTCTTGAACATCCTGCTGATGGTGCCGTTCTGGAGGTACCGCCGCAGGAGGTCATCGGTCATGGGCTGGATTCGATCTTCCCAGAGGATGTGATGCCCCTCGGTCTGGAAATCCGGGAAGGGATAGGTGTCCAGATTCTGGTTCAGGGGCAACATCTTGTTGCGGACCAGCTCTCCGTCCTTGCGGAACACCAGATTGGGGATGTCGTGCCAGGAGTCGCCGTTGGCCACTCGCCGAGCCAGATCCACCATGCCTTCTTCCGCTTCACCGGAGATGACCACATCCGCGTAATCCAGGCACTCCGCAGGACGGATGGTGGGGTGAATGCCCCCGAAGACCTGCATCATCTTGGGGTACTCCTTGCGAAGACGCTCGGAGACCTCCACGGTGCTGGCCCAGTAGTTGGTCATCAACGACATGGCCATCATGTCGCTCCCGGCAGCAATCTCGCAGAGATCGTCCAGGACCTTCTTGGAATACCGCTGATCGGCGTTGACCTGGAGATCCACCTGACCGTCCCCAGCAAAGTCGGGGAGGTTCACAAAACGGAGCTCATGGCCATCGTTCTTGAGGAGTTGACCGAGGATCCGCAGGCCCAGGGCGGTGATGTCTGGGTAGGGATGGATGAGGGTAATCTTCATATGCGGTGCCTTCCTCGCTGCGATGGCATCCTCGGGTAGGTGCGGACGCCGTTCGTATGTTGCTTGCGGTCATCGCCCCAAAGCTGACGTATCGGCAGTTTCGGTGCCTGGGAAGAGTAACTCGGACCCTCCAGGCTGTCAAAGCGATTCTTTGCCCCTGAATGCCACAACGGGGCAGCCAACCGGACCCCCGCCGAGGCGGAGGCGAAAACTACCCTGATTCCGTCAGGCAGGCTAGTGGAATCCGCGTTACAGGGTGGCAGCAACTGCGGTGACCGCTATAATCGGGGGACCGGGTGCCACGAGGGTTCGTGTACCCGCGCCTCCGCCGTGTTCCGGCTTGGGGCGGTTGCCTGCCGGTAAACCATGACCAACACCCAGAGCGAACCGACCAGTTTCGGACGGTACAAGCTGCTTGGCCTCCTTGGAGAAGGAGGAATGGCGAAGGTGTATCGGGCCATGCTCTCGGGGCCCATGGGCTTTGAGAAGGAGGTGGCCCTCAAGAAGATCGACAGCCGCCTCACCCAGGATGACCGCTTCGTCAAGGCCCTCATCAACGAGGCTCGCCTGGGAGGGCAGCTCCGCCATAAGAACATCGTCGAGGTCTACGAATTCAACCAGGTGGACGGGGACTACTACCTGGCCATGGAGTTCGTGGACGGCTGGACCCTGGACGCCTTCCTGCGGGAGTGCCGCAAGGCCCAGCGCTGGGTTCCTCCTTCGGTGGTCATGGAAATCGCCGTTCAGGTCTGTTGGGGCTTGGACTTTGCCCACTCGCTGCGAGCCAAGGACGGCCAGGAGATGCACCTCGTTCACCGGGATCTCAAGCCGGCCAACATCATCTTGAGCCGGAGCGGGGATGCCAAGATCATGGACTTCGGCATCGCCAAGGCCGACTCCAACCTCTACAAGACCACCGCCGCAGACGTGACCAAAGGGACCCCCATCTACATGTCCCCCGAGCAGGTGCGGGGGGAGTCTTTGGACGCCCGTTCCGACCTCTTCTCCTTGGGCTCCATTCTCCATGAGATGGCGACCTTGAGGGTGGTGTTCAGCGGGGACCAGTTGCTGACCATCATGCACAAGGTCCTCCAGGCCGACATCTCCGAGGCCGTTTCCCGGGCCGATGAGCGCATCCCCGGCCTGGGAAACATCCTCCAGAGGTCCATGGCCCGGCGTCCTGAGGATCGCTACTCGGGGGCGGTGGAGTTGGCCCGAGACCTGGAAAAGTTACGGGCGGCGGTGCTGCGGAACGACCCAGGGCCCAGCCTCTACGAATTCCTGCGGGATTTTGAGGCGTGGGGCTCTCCTCGGCCAAGCCTTTCCCATTCCGACAGCTCCCCGTCGGTCCAGGTGGAGGTGGAGGATGTCCCCACGGGAACCCAAAGCCTGGCCTCGGTGGAGGAGGGAGAGAGCGGCAAGGGCAACAGCGGCAGCATGGGGTCCATGACCCGGGCCTTCTTCGATGGAGGGACCTCCCCCACCCGACCGACCGGACCCGTCCCCATCGGGCCTCCTGCGGGGGTGGACAGGCCTCCCTCCGGACCTGCCCGGGCGTCGATCGGGGGCTCCCTGGGGAACACCACTCGGGCGCGGGACTTCTACGACACCACCGCCGACCCGCCGCCTCCTTCGCCCCAGACCGGGACGCGTCGTCAGCTCTTCCTGGTAGCCAGCCTGGGGAGTCTGGTGGCCCTCCTGGTGGTGGCGGTGATGATGTACGTCACCCGAGATCCGGGGAGCGAGCCTGAGGGCACCGCCTCCCCGGGGACGGCCTCCGCCGTGGAGACCACCCCACCGCCGGGTCCCGGAGTCCCGGGCCAGGGGGGTACGGTCGTAGAGACCACCGGAGCAGCCTCCACCGAAACGATGGCTCCCGAGCCGAATCCCCCACCGACCCCTGAGGACACCCCTACCTCCCCTTCCCCGGGGGGCTCCCAGTCTCTCAGCGCCGAGGAGCAGAAAAAGGCGGAGGCCGCTGAGGCGAAGAAGAAGGCGGAGGCCGAGGCGAAGAAGAAGGCGGCCACCGAGGAGAAGAAGAGGCTGGAGTTGGAGAAGCTGGCCGCCGCCGATCCAGACCACCCCACCACGGCGAACCCCGACCCTCCTCCCCAGCTGAATCCCGCCGGCCGAGCCAAGATGGACATCAACGCCCGGCCATGGGCCCATGTGTACCTGGATGGTCAGCCCCTGGGACAGACCCCCAAGAAGGGGTGGGAGATCAGCGCCGGCACCCACACGGTGATGGTGCGCTGCGGCCCTTGCAGCACTCCCCAGCAGAAGGAATTTACCTTCACGGTCAACCCGGGGGGGTTCTACGGCAACACCAGCATTCGCTTCGACCAGTAGCCGCCCGATCACTCAGGTCAGGCCCCCTCGAGACGACTCTCTTCGTCGGAAATCAAGCTCCTACCTCTTCCCCCTCCACCAGGATTCGGTGTCCACCCCATAACGGGCCAGCAGGGTCCCCTCCACTTGCAGCAGGGAGGCCAGAGCCCGCCTCCAGGCGATGCGCGCGGAGTTGAGATCCCGGGAGGCATCGTCCCGATCCACCAGGAAGTCCAGCACGTTCTTGAGGGTGGATTCCCCCCGATCCAGCTTCTCCTTCTCGGCCGCCAGCTTCTTCTCGGCGTAGGTGATGCGCTCCTCGGCAAGCTGCACCTGTCTCTCCTGGTTTTGCAGGGCTCTGTAGGAGGAGCGGGCGCTTCTTTCTGCCGAGGCCTGGGCCTGCTGAAGGGCGATCTCCGCGCTCCTCACCTCCCGCGCCGCCGCCCGGGCCTCCAGGAGGGGTCCCCGAGGAGAGAGGGGAAGGGTCAACGTCGCCCCCACCTGCCACTCCAGGGATTCCCTCTCATCGGCGGGATCGGCGCCATCGGGGACGTAGGTCAGCCCCACGTTGGCACTCAGGTCGGGGAGGGCGCGGCTGAAGGCAAAGGGGCGATGGGAACGGGCCAGGTGGAGGGCTCGAATGGCGGAACGAACGGGAAACCCGGTGGACAGTGCTCGGGACACTGATTCGTCCACCCCCCCGTCCTCCTTGACCACCCCCGGCGTGGAGGTCAGGGAAAGGGCCTGCACCTGTTCACCGCCGAGGGGCAGATCCAACAGCACCCGCAAGGAATCTTCGGCATCCGCCAGGGACGCCCTCGCCGATTCCACCCGCGCCTCCGCCCCGGCCCTCTGCTCCTGGACCTGGAGGATGTCGATGGGGGCCTGGAACCCCTCGGCGATCCTCTCCAGGGTCACCTTCTCCTGCTCCTGGGAGAACTCCAGGCTCTGGCGGGCGGCGCGGACCTCCTCCTGGGCCTGAACCACCCCCCAATAGGCGTCCTCCGCCTCCACCGCCAGGGAGGTCAAGGCCTCCTCCAGGCGAATGAACGAGATTCGCAGACCTTCCCGAGCGTCCAGGAGGGATTGCTGGGTTCCCGAGAGGATCAGCCCATCCAGGAGGGGTTGGGAGAGGGAAACCGTCACCGTGGGGGCGTCTCCCGCGGCCTGGGTGATCCTCCCATCGTCGGTGACGTAGGCGGTGGTCCAATCCAGGCTCACCCCGGCGCTGCCGCCGGTGGGCAGAGACAGGGAGACATCCATCCCCGGGGGAGACTGGTAGGAGGAGGTGACCGAGGTGGAGGACGAGAGCACCGGGTCGTAGCTTCCCCAGGCCGAGGACCAGGCATCCCCGGCGGCCTCGTGAGTCAGACGGCTCTCCTTCAGGGAGAGATTGCGCTGAAGGGCCAGGCGCACCGTGTCCTCCACCGTCAGGGTCAGGGTTTCCCCGGGGGAGGCGGTGGCGGGAGGCAGGTTCCCAGAGAGCCCGAGGAACAGGGTCAGGGAGGCGAGACGGCGGAACAAGCTCATGGGGGGAAGCTACCAGCGCGGGGTGGAAATGTCCCGGGTCGTGGGGTTCAGGAGATGACTCTGGGGGAATGACCACCCCCCCGGTGAAGGGTCTCCTCCTCGGCCCGTCCGGGTCCCCTCCCGTCCATTCCTACTCCCCGACCTCCAGAACCATCACGTCTCCAACGGTCTCGTTGGTGAGGGGATCGGCGTCGGGCTCCCCCTCCAGATACCCATCGAACTGGGGCTTGAAGCGCAGGCGGTGAAGCACGGTGACGGTGATGGTCACCGGCTCCCCCCGAAACTGAAAGCGCACTTCGGTGGAATCCACCTCTCCCGGGAGGACGCGGTTGTCGGCCTCCTCCACCCCTTCGTCGTCCTCAGGCTCCAGCTCCCCCACCGCCATGATGTAGAACACCGGTCCGTTCCCCGAAACATCCCGCAGCCTTCGGGCATATCCCTTCCCGGCCTGCCCGGCGTAGTCCCTCTCCGGATCGATCCCGGTGCCGCTGGCCCAGGCGGGGAGTCGAGGGCCCCCTGTTTGCACCAGGGCCCCGTTGGCGTCCCTGGCCTCCACCCTCAGGAGCACGTTCCGGTCGGGCAGGCCGCTGGGGAAGGTGTGCCCGGTGTGGCGATTTTCCAAAGAGACCTGGACCACCACCTCCTCACCGGAGAGGTCCGCCGTCGCAAAGGTCTCCACTGCCCAGCGGATGAACCTCGGGCTGCGCCCCTCGAAGCGGTGAGGGAAGAGGGTCTCCGCCTCCCGCAGGACCGCCCCCTCCCAGTAGGCGATCCGGTTGGGATCCCCGCTGGGATCGTCATAATCCTCAATGACTTCCAGTGTTTCTGGATCAGGAGGTGGATCCTGCATGTGACAGTGCATGCAGGTCAGAGCCCTCCCCGAATAATTATCCCCCGTCACAAAGGGCCCCTCTCCGGTGGCGGAGCCGATCCCTTTTTCATGCACCGTTTGAAGGGTCGCCGCGTCGAACCGCCACTCTCGGAAGGTGTCCTCCCCCCACACGATTCGGGTGGATTCGCTGCCGGTCACCTCGTCTCCCCCCTCCTCCACCTCCACCCTGTGAAGGACCCGGGCGTCCGAGTGGCAGGCGGCGCACAGGCTCCCGTCGGTCTGCCCCTCGGCGTAGGAGCCCTGCATGACGTCGATCACCACGTCGTCGTATTGACCGAACATCACCTGCTCCCCGTCGCCAGGGCGGTGAAGCTCCAGGGCATCCACTCCGGGAAGGACCAGATCATCTTCGGACTCGTGCCGGGAGGAGCGGGCCTTGTGACACACGTCGCAGGACACCCCCTCGGTCATGGCCCGATCTCCCCCACCCTTGAGGGACTGGGGGCGGAAATCGAAGCGACCTGCCAGGACCAGGGGTACGGAGTGACAGCGGGCGCACTCGTCCAGCCGGGTGTTGTCGGCCATCACCCGAAAGGTGGTGCCCCCCTCGGCGAAGGTCTGCCCCAGGTCCCCCTTGTCGTCGGGATCGTTGAAGGGCCCGGCAAACAGGAGGTCCTCCTCCGCCCCCTCCATCCTCTGCCACCACGCCACAAAGCGGGGGAACTGGTCCAACACCAGGGGATCGGTGACCGCCTGGGCGTGCTGGGAATACACCCATTTGTCTAGCTGATCGACGTGGCAGAAGTTGCAGGGAGGGGAGCCGGTCTCCACGCTCTGGAAGGCATAGGAAGGGTCGTCGACGGGAATGGCGGGCAGGTCCAGGATCACCCCCTCCTGGGAGGAGGTCAGGGGAAGTCCCCGGTTCATGTAGCCGTCCTTCCCCGCCGTCACCCACTGCTCTCCTCCCCGGGGATCGGCGGGAAACTCCAGCAGAAACAGCCCCTTGGCATCGGTCACCACAAACTCGCCATCGCCTTGGAGCCGGACACGGGCCTCCGCAAGGGGTTCTCCCCCATGGGTCACACTCCCCGACACCCGGAGGGTTTCCTCGCTGCCGCTGTCGTCGTCGAGGACACCGGTAGCGTCGTCATCCACCCCCGACTCCTGCGAGCACGCCGCCAGGAGGAGGCCCATCCACCCCGCCACAACCCGTCTCATGAAGCGATTTTTCACGGACAGGAGGGGAGATCCTCGCCGGTGAGGTTGTAGAAGGTGTCGAAGACGTTGTCGCTCCAGCAGTTATCGTCCCCCATGGCATCCCACAGCAGATCGGCGCCGGTGATTCCAAAATCCACCAGCAGGGGGGCCGGGTTGGCGCCGTTGCCGGTGACGGTGTTGCCAGTGACGGTGTTGGTGTCGGTCCAGGGATCGATCTTGGGATCGGCCTTCAGCTCTTCGGTGGTGAACAGGACATAGAGAGAGAAGAGTCCGATGCCGAAGGAATCGTTGCCCGAGACGGTGTTCTCGTAGACCTGGGCCTCATCGCCCCCAAACAGGATGATTCCTCCCCCCACGGGCACGTTGGAAACGAAGTCCGCCGGGTTGGCAAAGTTGGGCAGGTTGTTGTTTTCAACGGTGTTTCCGTGAATGGAACTCAACTGGTTGTCCTTTCTGGGGAGACCAGGGAGGAGGATGTTGAGGATGCCGGAGGTGTTGTCGTGGATGTAGTTGTCGGCCACTTCACAGCTCACGGTGTTTTCGCACTCCACTCCAGCCACGCTGTCGAACACCTCGTTCTGTTGCACCAGGGCGTTCTCGCCTTGGCCGATGTACACCCCGGCGTCGGCGGACACCGAAATCACCGACCTCTCCACCAGGACATGGGTGCATTGGGAGGCGTACAGGCCATAGCGCCCGGTGTCCGTCGCCACCATGTCGGAGAAGATCACCTCGTCGGAGCCGGTGATCCACACCCCGTTCTGGAGGTAGTTCCGAACCTCGAATCCGGAGATGCGAAAGCCATTGGAGGTGCCGGAAACCCCGTTGTCTCGGGTGTGCTCCCCATCCAGGACCGGCCGTTCGTCCCCATCCACCATCCCCTGGAGTTGAATGCCGTCGTAGCTGGCCTCCAAGGCCTCGTAGTAGGTCCCCACAAACACCCGGACCACCTGCCCCTCAGCGGCCAGATCGATGGCGTCTTGGATGGATTCCCCTTCATGCACCTCCAAGGGCTGGGGAGTGGTGTCGTCGTCCCCCACCGCCGAATCGTCATCGTCGGTGACGCTATCGTCGTCGTCATCCCCAGCCACCATCTGGGAGCAGCCGGGGAGGAGGAGGAGGACGAAAAGGGGGGTCAGCAGGAGGGGGTGAAGGTGGCGCATGACCGTCACCCTACCGCCTTGGGACGGCGGTGAACAGAGGGAGAATCCCGCTCCCCGCCGGAAGGGCACTCCTCCGGCGAGAACCCGTTCGGCTCGACTCTCCCACAGTTGCCAGCGCGCCACTGCGGAGGCATCATTCTCCCCGTGAGCACCCTTCCCCGCAAATCCGGCGAAACCTCCCTTCGCTCTGGCTACCTCATCGCCTCCCCCCAGATGGCGGATCGCCACTTCACCCGGGCGGTGGTACTGCTGTGCGAGCACTCCGACCAGGGGGCCATGGGACTGGTCATCAACCGGGCCACCGAGCTTCCCCTGGAGAAGGTGCTGAACGACCTGGAGGTGGAGCATCCCCGCCCCGTCGACGGTTCAGTGCTGTGGGGAGGCCCGGTCCAGCCCGGCACGGGCTTCCTCATCTACGGGGCGCCTTCAGGGGAGCCGGATCAGGAGAGGGGGGTGCTGAAGGTGTCCTCTTCCCTGCGAATCACCGGTTCTCGGGAGCGTCTCGACGAATACGCCAAGGGGATCCGCACCGGCCCCTTCTATCTGTGTCTGGGGTACTCGGGATGGGGCCCGGGGCAGTTGGAGAAGGAGATCGCCGAAGGCTCGTGGATCGTGTCCGACATTGATGAGGATGTGCTTCTGCGCTGCCGGCTGGAGGATCGCTGGGAGAGGGCAATCTCCATCCTGGGCATTGACGTGGCGATGATCTGGATGACGCCGGTGAACGAGTAGCCGTCCCCAGCCCGCCCTCCTCTACGCCCGGGAACACTCCCCGGGAGGACTCATGATCACCCTGTTCGACATCCTCGGCCCCACCATGGTGGGACCCAGCAGCTCCCACACCGCCGGCGCCTGTCGCCTGGCCCAACTGGCCAGGGCCATCCTGGGAGGGACCCCCGACACCGCCCGCCTCGCCCTCCACGGCTCCTTTGCCGCCACCGGAGCGGGTCATGGCACCGAACGCGCCCTTCTGGGGGGGCTCTTGGGATTCACTCCCGCCGATGGCCGCATTCGCAACGCCATGGAGCACGCCCGGGCCGCTTCCCTCACCTGGGAGTTCCAGGAGGTGGATCTGGGGCCTGACGCCCACCCCAACTCGGTGCGCTTTCACCTCACCCGGGGGGAGGACGCGGTGGAGATGGAGGGCAGCTCCCTGGGAGGAGGCCGGATTCGCCTGAGCCGGGTGGATGGATTCCAGGTGGAACTGGAGGGGAACCTGCCCGCCCTCATCATCGAGGCCGAGGACGTGCCTGGGTCCATCGCCAAGATCGCCGGAGCCTTCGCCGAGCAGGGGGTGAATCTGGCCACCATGCGGGTGGGGCGGAGCACACGAGGAGGTCGAGCGGTCATCGCCCTGGAGGCGGATGAAGGGGTTCCCGAGGAGACGGCGGCCCGGGTGGCGGCCTTTCCTTGGGTCCATCGCATCCGCAGGCTCCCCGCACTGGGAGAGGGGGCGCCCGGCGGTCAGCTTTTCACCGCCCTCGCCGATCTGGTGGCCGCCGCTGAGTCTCAGGGGGTGCCCATGGCCCGGGTGGTGGAGGAGAGGGTGGCTCAAGGTGGCGCCGAGCCGGAGCAGATCCGCCGCCGCATCGGGGAGGCCCTGACCATCATGG
>CAYRTW010000065.1:13761-24937 GCA_964426935.1 uncultured Rickettsiales bacterium | reverse complement strand
ACGACTCCTACCGATGACGACACCACGGCGGACGATGACACCACTCCCCCGGATGACGACACCACGGCGGCGGACGACGACGCTACGTCTGGAGATGATGACGCGACCCAGGAAGGGGACGATGATTCTTCCCCCGATGACGACTCTCCCGAAGAGGCCTGCTCGGGTTGTGACACCTCCCCCCATTCGTCCTCACCCGCAGTGACCCTGTTGCTGTTGGGGGTTCTCCTCTATCGGCGGAGGCGAGAATAAGACCATGAAGCTGGACCATGTGCAGGTGGCCATCCCCCTGGGCAGTGAAGAGGAGGGGCGATGGTTCTACGGAGGAGTCCTGGGATTCCCAGAATTACCCAAACCGGCGGCCATGGCTGTTCGGGGAGGGCTCTGGTTTCGAGTGGGTGGATGTCAACTGCATCTGGGGGCGGAGACTGAATTCCGACCTGCCAAGAAGGCCCATCCTGCCTTTCGTCTTCCCGATGTTGTTGCCCTGGAAGCCCTGGCGAATCGACTGGAAGGGGAGGGACGCCCCATTCGCTGGGCAGAGGATCTTCCCGGGCAGGTGCGGTTCTTCTCTGAGGATCCCTTCGGAAATCGCCTGGAATTCATGGCCGATGAAGGGGTGATGAATCCGGCCTGAAGCAGGGATCTAGCCCGGGCCCAAGGTCACCGGCTGGTCGCTGGGATCGAGGATGGCGTCAGCCTGCCAGGTCTGGGTTCCCCCGGCGTCCTGGATTTCATCTTCCACTCCAGGAGCGGTCACCACCTCCAGTTCTCCCGGATCGTTTCCGGCGTTTCCGGCGACGTAACATCCCCTCACCACTCCCACGTAATACAGGCCGTAACCGATATTGTTGGTGATATCGCAAGATTCCAGGTCCAGGTTGACTGACCCGGCGTTGCCGAAGATTCCCGCCGTGGCGTTACCGCTCAAATAGCTGTTTCGCACCACTCCGTCGCAATCGGTGGCGTAGATCCCGTAGGAGAGCCCCTGCTGGGAGACCAGGGAGTCGATGTCCAGGTGCGCTTCGGTGGCGGCGACCCCCATCCATCCGCTCTGACTTACCGTCACCCGGGACAGGGTCAAGGTCTCCTCCATGGCCCCGGCTCCGTAGAGCACCACTCCACCGTGGTGGCCGAGGATGTCCACATCCCGAAGGGTGAGGCTTCCTCCTTCAGGCGCATAGACGGCGTTCAGGTGGGCAGAGTCAGCATCGGTCACCGTAAACGAAGAGCGGTCGATCTCCATGGAAAATCCGTCATAGACGGTAATGTTAGCGTTTTCAAAGGAGGCGTCGGCTATGGCGGGGAGGCCGGAGCGAATGGACACGCTTCCCCCCTCGATCATGACGTAGGACATTTCCGAGGTCTCTTTGGATGCAAACTGAAGTCCTCCCCACCCAAACGCAGTGGCCCGCACCAACTGCACCTCCGCCCCCGGCTCTCCCTCCAGGAGAAGGGTACCCTCCACGTACACGCTCACCTCCGGATAGAGTTGAAGAACGGTCGCTGGAGTGAGGGTGACGGTGATCCCGGGAGGGATGTAGACATCCTGGCTGAGGGAGAAAGGGCCCTCGGCGGCGATGAGGGTGAGATCCTCCTCCAGGATGAGCAGGGAACCGGAAAAGGTGTCGTCGTCGCCCACTGTGTCGTCATCCGCAGGGGTTGTGTCGTCATCACCGGTCGCATCGTCATCGGCCGTTGTATCATCGTCGCCAGTCACATCATCGTCGGTACCGCCGCTGTCGCATCCTCCTGACAACATCACCAGCAGGACCGTGTATTTCAGATTTCCTGGTAAATACATGAATTCGCTCCATCCAACCAGAGGGTAGGATCCATCGCGGGTACGGGGTCCATTATCGTCTTTTCTACCACTCCCTGCGGATCAGTGTATCACGGCGCCAGCGGGCATCATCGGGTTTCGGGCAGTCCAGGGTGTAGTGCAGGCCCCGGCTTTCTCGACGAGCCTGGGCGCAGCGAATCACCAGGTCGGCGACGGTGGCCAGGTTGCGAAGTTCCAGGAGATCCCCGGTCACCCGGAAATTCCAGTAATATTCCTCGATCTCCTCCTTGAGCATGTCCAGCCGACGGCGAGCGCGGGCGAGGCGACGGTCAGAGCGGACAATCCCCACGTAGTTCCACATCAGGCGACGAATCTCATCCCAGTTGTGGGTCACCACCACCTGCTCGTCGGAGGGCCCCGAATCCCCCTCATCCCAGGGGGGAATGCTCACCGCCTCCATGCCCGCCACGTCCTTCAAAGCGGACACGGCGTCCTGAGCCGCCCGGTGGGCGAACACCGTCGCCTCCAGCAAAGAATTGGAGGCGAGGCGATTGGCCCCATGCAGACCGGTGCAGGCCACCTCTCCCACCGCGTACAGGGAGGTGATATCAGTGCGTCCCCACAAATCGGTCACCACTCCCCCGCAGAAATAGTGGGCGGCGGGTACCACGGGAAGGGGTTCTCGGCTCATGTCGATGCCGAATTCCAGGCAGCGGCTGTAGATGTTGGGGAAGCGGCGAAGGATCTCGTCTTTGGGCAGATGGGTGATGTCCAGGTAGACGCAATCGAGTCCTCGGGCCTTGATCTCATGGTCAATGGCCCGGGCGACGATGTCCCGAGGGGCCAGATCCTTGCGGGGATGATATCGGGCCATGAAGGCCTCTCCATCGGGGAGACGGAGGACTCCTCCTTCTCCCCGCACCGCTTCCGAGATGAGGAAGCTCTTGGCCTGGGGATGATACAAGCAGGTGGGATGGAACTGGACGAATTCCATGTTGGCCAGACTGGCTCCCGCCCGATAGGCCATGGCCATTCCGTCCCCCGAGGCCACATCGGGGTTGCTGGTGTACAGGTAGACCTTGCCGGCTCCACCGGTTGCCAGGACGGTGACCCTGGCCTCCAGGAGGGACACCTTCCCCGTTGAAGTGGACAGGGCATAGGCCCCCAGGCAGCGATCCTTGCGGGCGGTGGGCCATCCTTCGGGTCCCCCCGGTCCAAAGGCGGCCTGGGCCTCCCTCCCCCTCAGTCCCAGACGCTTCTTTTCAATGTAGCGGGCCACCTTCCGTTCGGTGACCAGATCCACCGCCAGGGTGTCGGTCAAAAGGTGGATGTGGGGGTTGGCCCGGGCGGCTTCCACCAAGGCTCGCTGGAGTTCGGCGCCGGTCATGTCATCGGCATGGAGGACCCGACGCTCCGAGTGCCCCCCCTCTCGGGTGAGGTGGAACCGCTCCCCATCCTCCTCCTCCCTGGTGAATTGGACACCCAGTTCGATCAGTTCCCGGATCCGCTCTGGCCCCTCCCGGACGCAGGTCTCCACGGCTTCCCTTCGATTCAGCCAGGCACCGGCCTCCAGGGTGTCCTGGATATGGGAGGCGAAGGAATCCTCGGGATCCCAGACCGCGGCGATTCCCCCTTGAGCTTTCAGGGTGTTGGAGTCGAAGAGATCCCTCTTGGCCAGCACCGCCACCTGGCCCAGGTGGGCCACCTTGAGGGCGTAGGAGAGGCCGGCAATGCCCGAACCGATGACCAGGAAATCGTAGCGGTTGTGCATCTCAGGAGGGTCTTTCCGGGGAGGGATCGTCCAAATAGGGCGCTTCGCCGGTCAATTCTGACACCGTGACCGGAGTGAGGCCTGCGGCACGGAGGTGGTCGAGAATGGTGGGAAGGGCTTCGGCCGCGCAGGGACGGTGGGTGGAAGAGTGGGGGGATGCGCCGTCGTGAAGAAGAACGATGGACCCGTCCCGGACAGACTGATTGACCCGCCTCGCCACCAGGTGGGAATCGGTGACGACTCCATCCCTGGGACGGACGTTCCAGGCCACCAGCACCAGATGACGGCGGCGAAGCTCCGCAGCGATGCGAGGGTTCATCAACCCGATCGGGGGGCGAAAGAAGCGGGGGCGGAGACCGGTAGCGGCAAAGATGGCCGCCTGGACCCGGTCAAAATCATCCCGCAGGAAGGCCATGGAAGGAAAGCTGAGACGCAGGGAATGGGAGTGACTGTGCTGACCCACTTCGTGGCCTTGAGACAGGATTTCTCGAACCAGATGGGGGTTTTTCTCAACCCTCTCCCCCACCAGAAAGAAGGTGGCCTTGACCCCATGGCGCTGGAGGGCGTCGAGGACGGCGGGGGTGTGGGTGGCGTCGGGGCCGTCGTCGAAGGTCAGGGCCACCTTGCTCCCTCCCAGCGGCCCCCGGGACCAGGCAGGATGGAACAAGGAGGAGGAGGGGAGGGATACGGCGACGCCCAGGAGGGAGAAAAGGAGCAGCAACAGGAACAGGGGCAGGGGCCAGCCCGAAGGGAAGAAGAAAGCGGTGGCCAGGGCGGTGACCGCGCACACGGCGGAGAGGAGGGGCAGAAGGTAGGGGCGAATGGAAGAAGGGGGGGGCACGGCGATCATCTGGGTGCGGAAACGGGAAAAAGCAAGGGAGGCGAGTCAGACCCCAGAAGAGGGGGAGGGCTTGGGGACTTCTTCCTCCAACTCGCCCGGGGAAGGGTCCTCGATGGGCGGGGGAGGCGTTCCGGGTGGAGAAGAAGACCCGGGGAGCTCAGCCATGGTTTCAAGGGTCTGGGGGCTTTCTGCTGCTTTTGAAGTCTCTACCGCCCTCCATTCCTCTGGGGTGTCGGTGGACTCGGCAGCCCTCTCAGGGAACTCCATGGACTCAGAGCCTTCGATGAACTCGATGACTTCGGTGGACTCGGTCCCGTCCTCGGGCTCTTCCCCCTCAGCGGCCATGGCTGTCGGGGATCCTTCCTCCTCCGAGGGCCGCACCTCCGGCTCGGGAGGCACGGAAGGAGGGGCAGACCGCTCCCATGGGGGGGAGTCGACGGAGACGGGGGGAGAGGAAAACTCCATCGGGTCATCGGCCCCCGGGTCGGATTCCTTGCCGAAGAGATAGCGCCCGGTAGAGATTCCTTCGGATTCGGCGTCCAGGATGGAAACCACCCGGAGACGGCGATGCTCGGGTTCAGCCAGGTCCACCGGCTCCCCACGGACCTCCTGGCCCTCCTCATCCCGGATGATTCGCACCAGGGGGCGAGTGAAGGCGGTGCCGGAGCGACCGCCGCTGACCACCAGAGCCAAAGATCCGTTGTTGAGCTTGACCACCGAGCCAAAGGGATAGCGCCCCAGGGCCCGCACCAAAGCCCTCACCACCGCCGGATCAAAGCGGACCCCGGCGGCAGCAACGATCCTCTCCAGAGCCTTGCCGGGGGTCAGCCCCCTGCGTTCGTCGGTGGAGGTGATGAGGGCGTCGTAGTGATCGGCGACGGAGACGATCCGGGCAAACACCGAGGGGCGTCGGTTTCCCAACGCCGGGAATCCGCCGGGGCGCTGGAAGTGCATGTGATGTTCCAGGGCCACCCGGAGGCGGCGGACCAGGGCGGGGGTCATGTCCTGGGAGCGCAGCAGCACGGCGGTGGCAGCGATGGTGTGTCGGGAGCGATCCGCCTGAAGGGTTTCCGCTCCAGCCTGGTTGAGAGCGGCGTAACCCACGTCGTGAAGAAGGGCAGCGGAACCGAGATCGGCCAACTCCACTCGGGAAAGGCCCAGTTCCTTGCCGATGGAAATCGACAGGCTGCATACGTTGATGCAGTGGTTGAAAAGAGGGTCCTCGGCGCCGTGAACGGTGGTGAGCTTGAGGAAGTTGCTGAAATCCTGGCTGGAGATGTCCACCAGATCCTGGACCACCTTGCGGATCCGCAGGGGGTTGGCCAGGCCCTCCGCCTCCACGGCGCGAACGTAGTCCTTGATGGCCAGCAATCCCTTGGCAAACCCCTCGGCGGCGTACTCGGCGGTCCCCAGGGAGGGCCGATCCCGGTCGCCATCCCTGCCGTGGAAGAAGGGAGTATCCAACTCGGCAGGGATCTGGGCGGCGACGAATTTTTCTCTCAGGGAAAGGAGAGGATCCTCCCGGGCCGGTGGGGTCAACAGAAGGTTGAACATCGCCCGCAGGGCCACCACGTCCAAGGGGATGGGAAAGGTGATCCCCCCCACTCCGTGGCGGTCCAGGAGGTTCAGGACGTAGAGGACGTTGGCGTAGGCCTGGGTATCCACCCGCAAGCGGATGTCGTTCAGATAGGCCTGACCCTCTACGTTGATGAAGTGGACGGTACCCATTTCCTGGTGAAGTTCGGCCAGGGTCCGGGCGACCGCCTCGATGGGATAGCGGGTGGCCGCGTTCCCCGCCTCATGGAGGGCCAGGGTCCGCAGAGCCATGAAGAACTGCTGAACCAGGTCGAGCCCTTTTTCCCGGGCACGGCGGATCCGGGCCTCGTCCTCGTCGGCACCAGTTCGCAGCTCGGAGAGGTTGTCCCCACTATGGGGGACGAAGTCCTCTTCCTCGGTGGCATCGGGTTCACGAATCAAGCGTTACCCCATTCCGCGCTCTCTCGCAGGCGGTGGGCAGCGATCATGCACTTCAGAACATGCTGCTTCCACTCGCTGGTCCCCTGGTCCTTGAAGTTTCGCAAGGCGGCCACGGCGGCTTCGGTGCCGCAGCGGGCCAGAGCCAGGGTCGCCGCCTCAGAGCGGGCCAGATCCTGAGGATTCAGGAGCTTCCACGGGGAAGGGACCTTCACGATGGAGCAGAGGAAGGGAATGGCCTGGTCCTTCCCCGCCTGGGCGAGAAGGGTCAGAAGACGGGGGAGCTCTTCCCGGGTCAACAGGGAGAGGCCGGTCTGGGTCATCCAGCGCTCCATGTGGGGAAAGATGACCGACCCCGGGTTTCCGGCGAGGGCTTCCAGGGCACGTTGCCTCACCGCCAGGGAGGTGTCTCCCAGAGAATCCACCAGGGCGGGGATGGACTCGGGGTGAAGACGGGCCCTGGCCAGGTGGTCCACCGCCGCAAACCGTCGGGTGTCCAGGGTGTGTTTGGCCTGTCGGGCCAGTTCGGCGATGGCGTCATCGGTCCCCAGGGCGAGGAGCCCGGTATACAGGGCACGGCATCGAAAATCCGAGGCCTCGTCGGTCAATTGGGACCGGTACCAGCCCACGTCGCCACCGGTCCTGCCCCACAGGGTTCGCAGCACCGCCAGTTGGATCCCGGTGGGAAGGCGATAGTCGAGGATGGGCACCAGGGAGTCGTTGTCCAGATTCTGCTCGATGAGGTCCAGATAGCGATCAAAGGAGGCCGGGGAGTCCATGCGGGCGGCCAGGGTGGCGGCGTCCTTGACGGCGGCCGGGGTCATGAACGCGGGATGGGCCACCTCCCTCAAGGGGATGGCCGCGTCTCCATAGGTGGCTGACCAGGCGGTCTCCACCGTCCACTCCAGCAGGGCCACCAACTCTTCCAGCCTCTCTTCCCGAACCAGGTTTCGCCGCGCCGAGGCAATGGCCCGGGCCACGTCCTCCCCATTGAGCAGGTCCGGATACTCCACGACCATGGCCAGGAGGGACTCCAGAAGGAGGACGACGTCCTCCTTGTCCTCCCCATCCAACTCAGCGCGGATGGCCTCCTTGTCGTTTTCTCCATCGTCGGGAGGAAAGATCTCGATCATTCCGGAGGGAGCGGGAATGTCGTAATGGGAGATGCCGGGGTAGTGGGCGTGGGCGAAGGTGATGGGAGAATCGGAGCCGCTATCGATCTCGGTGGTCCCCTTGTCGTCTTCGAGGACGTGGAAGAGGGGGCCTGCCTTGGAGGAGGAGAAAGAGGAGGAAGAGGGGCTGATGTCCCGCACCCTGGAAGAAGGGGGGCGAGGCATGGGGGTGCCTGCTTGAAGGTGGGCCACGATTCGGGGAAGGGCGGCCCCCGAGTCTCCCCCTCCCTCTCCGTCTCCCCCCTCGGAGGAACCGGAGAGATCGTGGGTGAATCCTTCCACCACTTGATGGCGCACATGCTCCAGCTCGGCTCGCCACAAGCGGGTGACCAGGTCTTCATCAAAACGATGGATGCCCACCAGCCGGACCGACAGAATCTGAAGGAGGGAGGAGATCTCCGGGGAAGTGATGCCGGGGAACAGGGTGATCTGGCGCACCCCGTCCCTGAACAGTTTGAAGGGGAGGGAGCGTTCCCGGTCCTCGTCCTCGTGGACCACATCGCTCCCCATCATGAACTGGGTCGCCTCGACCTTGAGTTGGAGAGGGCCGTGGGCCTCCAGGTACTTGCGAAGTTGGGCCTCCAGGTCATCCACGAACATGCGGATGGCCCGGTTGTTGGGCGAGTAGAACGAGAAGGAGCGGGAGGTGCGGGCCAGCGCGGAGAGGATGGCAGCGGCATCCGCAGAAGCCCCCAGGAGTCCCTTGGGAACATCGGGGAGGTAACGGAAAGCCTCGGCACCATCCCCGGTTTCGGTGGGGAGGTTGGGATTCTCTGGCTCAGCAACCATGGCGCCCCCGGGGCCAACCCGCGCGTGCACGACGGCCAGTCTACTCCAGATGGAGAAGTCTCGGGGAAGAAGGCTGAATCAGGGGCTCATCCCCCTGGCATGAGGAGTGGGGATGGGGCGGATTCAGAGGGGGGGAAGGAGATGGGTCAGCAGGGCCTTCTGGGTGTGGAGGCGATTCTCCGCTTGTTGGATCATGGCGCTGCGGGGGCCGTCCAGGACGGAATCCCACACCTCTACATTGCGGCGAACCGGGAGGGCATGCATCAGCCAGGCGTCCTCGGTGGTTCCCATGGCCAGGTCATCCAGCACCCAGTGGGAAAGGCGGGCCTTGTGGCGATGTTCCTCGGGACCCTTGCCATACCAGGGAAGGCCGCGCCAGCTTCGGGCATACACCACCTGGGCTCCTTCCAGGGCCTGGGAGCGGTCGTTGGTGAGGGTCAGGGAGCCTCCCGCCTCCGCCGCCTGCTGGGATGCCTGGAGCAGCACATCGGGGTCCAGATCGTATCCGGGAGGATTGGCCACGGTGACCTCCATGCCAAAGAGGGTGGACATCAGCACCACGCTGTTGGGGACCGCCATGGGGAGGGCCCGGGGGTGCCAGGTCCAGCACAGGGTCAGCTTGCGCCCGGGGAGGTCTCCCAGGAGCTCCCGCCAGGTCATCAGGTCGGCGAGACCCTGGCAGGGATGGTAGAGGGCAGACTCAAGATTGATGACCGGAACGGTGGCATGCTGAGAAACGGCCCGGATGGCCTGATCCTGGCGATCCCGCTGATAATCCAACAGGTCGGGATACGCCCTGACTGCCACCAGGGAGGCGTAGCAGGAGAGAGTGGAGATGGCGTCTTTGATATGCTCTTCCTCCCCTCCGTCCATGATGGCCCCCTCGGTGAACTCCAAGGACCAAAGACCCGACCCGGGGGAGAGGGGAATGAAGCTTCCCCCCAGTTGGAAAACCGCCGTTTCCAGGGAGGCTCGGGTTCGCAGGGAGGGGTTGAGGAAGAGGGCGGCCACCGTTCTTCCTCGAAGAGGGAACTCGGGGAGAAGGGGGTCTCGCCGCTTGAAGGCCAGGGCTCTCTCGACGAGAGCGTGAAGTCCGTCCTTGCCCGGTTCCAGCCCGGTAATGAACCGATCCATCGCCATACCCCCATGAAGGAGGCGGGGACCATACTCCCTCAATGGGATGGGGAACAGGGGAGGGGAGGAGCTGGTTAGGGAAGCCGCATGAATCCCGTTGCTCCCAACCCGGTGGCGGGCCTACACTGGCCTTCTTCCGGGGGTGCTCAACCCATGCGCTCTGGCCTTCTCCTCTCCTGCCTGCTGGCTGCCTTCGCGGTGACCACCGGGGCCCCTCTCCCCTCCTCCGACGCTGGAGAGAGGCTGGATGTCACCTCGTGGACCGTCCCTGATTCCGACTATGACGCCATCCTGGGCATCGTCGCCGATGAGACCGGGGTCCCCCAGGGGCTCCTTGCCGCCCTGGCCCAGGAGGCCTCGGGCTTCGATCCCCATCCCGGCGTGGAAAGCATGGACCACGCCTACGGCCTGATGGGACTCCGAGACGGCTTCGACCCTTCCCTGCTGGAGGCGTCTGAGGCTTCGGGGATTCCGGTCGCCGATCTGAAGGATGGGGACCTTTCCAACGTGCGGGGTGGGGCCAGCCTGCTGCTCGCTTGGGCAGAAGATCCTGAAGACGTTGAGGATCCCGCGGTGTGGGTGGAGGCCCTTCAGCGCTTCAGCGGTGCAGGGCTGGATGCCACCCGAACCGCGTTTGCCTCCCGAGTCCTTCATGCCTGGAACAATGGAGTCATGGTGGAGACCTCCTGGGGCGGGGTGGTGATGACCGAGCCCCTGGGAGCGAACCTCACCGGAATCGTTCCTGATCCCGACGGAGGGGATCGCTCCGATGATTATGGCCCGGCGGCCTGGTCCGCAGCGGCCTCCTGCAACTACTCGAACTACAGCCGGGGCTTCAGCGATGTGGACTATGTGGTCATCCACACCGTGCAGGGCTCTTACTCGGGGTGCATCTCTTGGTTCCAGAATTGCTCGGCGGGGGCCTCGGCTCATTATGTGGTCAGCGCCGGGGGCTCGGTCACCCAGATGGTGGATGAGGCGGACGTCGCCTGGCATGCGGGAAACTGGGACTACAACGTGGCGTCCATTGGCATCGAGCATGAGGGGTACATCGACGATCCCTCGGACTATACGGACGCCCTGTACGCCGCCTCGGCAGCCCTGACCTGTGACATCTGCGACAACTATGGAATCCCCTGTGATCGCAGCCACGTCATCGGCCACAACGAGATTCCCGATCCCTACAACCCCGGTGAGTATGGCGGTGCCGGTCACCACACCGATCCAGGAGGATATTGGGACTGGGATTACTACATGGGGTTGGTGGCCACTTGTGGCGGTGGGGGAGGAACTCCGGTGGGGGATCTGACCGGGTACATTCGCCAGGACGATATCTACACCGGGGCCAACATCGTGGGGGCTACCGTCACCCTCAACACCGGGGCCACCACCACCACCGGCAGCGATGGCCGCTATTCTTTCTACGATCTCGCCGAGGCCACCTACACGGTGACGGCATCGGCTTCCGGATACAACACCGGCGTCGATTCCAAGACCATCGAGCCCTACATCACCAACTGGAAGAGCATGGCGCTGACGGTGGCCAGCGGCGGAGATGACGACGCCACTCCGCCTCCCGACGACGACACCACTCCAGCCCCCGATGACGACACCACCCCGTCTCCCGATGATGACACCACGGCCTCATCCGACGACGACACCACCCTTCCACCTGGGGATGACGACACGGTTTCTGGGGATGACGACACGGT
>CAYRTW010000065.1:0-13661 GCA_964426935.1 uncultured Rickettsiales bacterium | reverse complement strand
CTGGGGATGACGACACGGTTTCTGGGGATGACGACACGGTCCCCGGCGATGATGATTCCCAGCCCCCCTCCTACGCTCGCCATCCCTTGGACGCGACTCCGGGATGCTCGGGGTGTGACGCCGGGGCCCCTGCTGCCGGGCAGTGGGAAGGGGGAGGGTGGTTGCTGCTGGTCTTCGCCTTGCGCCGCTCCCGCCGCCTCATCTGATGGTGGGACTGTGGAGAGGGGCTCCCATCTTCTCCATCTTGGACGATGGGGATCCCCAGTGTAACTTCGCCGGGAAGATGTTCGTAGGACAGGGCGGAACCATCCCATGAACCCACCCCGTGCCCCGTTTGCGTATCGGGCCTATACCGACGAGCAGCTCATGGAAGCCTATGTGGCGGGGGAAAAGCCCGCGTTTACCGAACTGTATTCCCGTCACAAAGGCCCGGTCCTGGGGTACGCTCGGCGGTTCCTTTCCAGGGAAGATATCGCCGAGGAGGTGTTTCAGGAGGCGTTCATCCGCCTTCACAACAGCAGGGAGCGCTACCGACCCGGCTCCCCCTTCCGCACCTGGCTCTACACCATCGTTCACCGGCTTTGTGTCGATCACACCCGGAACTTTGGATACCGAGACATCGAGAAGAGGCGGCGGCCCAACACCGATGAAGGGCCTTCCTACCCGGAGATGAGGGATCCCCGGACCGATCCCGAGCACGCCGCCTTGCGAAGGGACATGGCGGATCGGGTCACCACCCATCTTCAGGTGCTGAACGACAAACAGAGAGGAGCCATCCTTCTGGCGGAAGTCATGGGGTACACCATGATTGAAGTAGGTGAAATTCTTGGGTGTTCTGTCTCTGACGCCAAGGTCTCCATCCATCGGGGCAAGAAGAAACTGCGGGAGGAAATGGTCCTCTCCGAGCCGGAAAAAGAGGGGGAGGCGTTGTGACCGATGCTGACGACGATCTGCCTCTGCCCGAGGACCGGATTCATCGCACCATGCAAGCGGGGCTGACCACCCTGTCGGAGGTGGTGAAGTATGAGAAGGTCCCCGACAAGCTGGACAGCCTGGTTCAGACCCGCATCCTGGAGCTTCTGGAGACCGAGTCCCGAATCCGTACCGGAGAGATGGCGCCAACTCCCCGAGGGGCTGGGGGTGAAGGCTCCTCCCCCTCGTCTCCCCCATCTTTGGAGGCCCCGGCTTCCTCCGGTCCTTCGCCGGCGCGCCCCGATTTGGAAACAGGCCCTCCTCATCGCCCCGCTTGGGGAAACATCGCCCAGCCACCTCCCGGGGCCTCCTCCTCCTCTTCGAGCACGGTCAGGGATGGGGCGCCGAATCCCCCGTCATCAAGGGCATCCAGGGAGGAGCCGGCCCGCCGCCCGGTCTGGGTCGGGATGGGGTTTGGCCTCCTGGGGTTTGTCCTGGTCCTCCTCCTGGTGTGGTTGGGCTGGCCGCAGGTGCAGGGATTCATGGCGACTTCGCAGGGGCCCTCCGGCGATCTGCCAGCGAAGATAGGCGAGGGTCTGGGGCTGACGGTGCTCCGCCTCGGGCCGGGGGAGCAGAACCTGAAGCGTCGCCCTCCCGCCCAGGGGGAGGTGCAGCCGGTGAACACCGAGGCCTACTTCCGCTTCGAGGTGGGTCAGACGGGAGTTCTCTACCTGATGCAAAGGGATCCCCAGGGGAATTGGGCCTGTCTGCACCCGGGAACCGGTGAGAAGCCGTCCGCTGTTGAAAAGGGACGAATCGATCTCACCCGCAAGGGGAAGATGCTGGGGACCCAACTTCAGTCCACCGGCACCTACGATTTCGTGGCCCTCCTGGGTCCGCCCTCGGCAGGAGATGAAGGGTGCCGGCCGGCGCTGGCTCAGCAACTCCTGGAACCCCGGGAGGGGTGGTCGGGGGCGGTGGTGACCTTGAAGGTGGGGGAGTGAGGGAGGCCGGGAAATGCGACGTCCAGCGTCATGATCTTTCAATTTTTTAAGAAAATTGCTACTTCATAACTAGCAATATCGGGCAATGTCCTTTTCTTCCCCCATGGAAGAACGACTGCAGAGCCTTGTGTGGCGAGGCATTCAGGACGCCAATCCCTGGTGGGCGACGGGACGGGTACCCCCAGAGAGGACGGCCCGGTTTCGTCGCCATGCCTTCGGTCGCATTCACCGTGCTCTCTTAGACGTGGACAGGGGAAGAGGGTTGGTGGTTCTGGGGCCTCGCCGAGTGGGCAAGACTGTTCTTCTCCACCAGTTGGTGGAGAAACTTCTGGCGGACGGTCTTTCCCCCGATGTCATCTGTCTCCTCAGCTTGGACGATGTGGCCCTGCGGGGTGCCGAACTTGGGGAGCTTCTGTCCCTGGTGGAAGACCGGAAGCCCCTCTCCCCAGGCCATGTTCGCTATCTCCTCCTTGACGAAATCCAGCACAGTCCCCAGTGGTCGGGGTGGCTTAAGCGATTGACGGATCGACGGGATCCGTATCGATTCCTGGCGACCGGCAGTGCTGCCCATGCCCTTCGTCACGGGGGAACCGATGCTGGGTTGGGAAGGTGGCGGGAACTCACTCTGTTTCCCTGGTCCTTTCGGGAGCATGTAGACCTGGTAGGGACTCAGTCCTGGTGGTTTGAGTGGTTTGACCGCTACTTCGCTCTGGAGGATCGGGGCTCTCCAGATTTGGACCAGGGAGCGATTCGCATCACCGCTGAATTGGGACCGATTCCCAAGGATGAATTGCCCCGGCTGGATGAAGCCCTCCTGGACTATCTGGTGCGAGGGGGGTTTCCCGAGGTGGCTACCGCTGCCGATCCGAATGAGGCCCGACGGCGGCTTCGCCAGGACATCCTGGATCGGGCCCTGGGCAGGGATGTGACCGATGTGGCGGGAGTGGATGCTCGCACCTTGGAGAAGATATTTCTTCGCATCTGCCAAGACCCAGGGGGGCTGTGGAATGAATCCAAGGTATCCAGTGAACTGGGGGTGGCCCGTTCGACCGTCAACCGCTACCTGGAGATCCTGGAGGCTTCCTTTCTGGTGTTTCGGGTTCCCAACATGGCCAGCATCGTGCGAGGACAGTCCAAGGTCTATCTGGTGGCGCCATCCATGCGGCAGGCCCTTCTGGGACTGGACAAGGAGGCCATCCGCAGGCCAGGGGAGTGGGGACCTCTCGCGGAAAACGCCGCACTGGCCTGCTTATGGGGTGCCTGGCCCGAGGCATTCCAAAAAGGGTTCTGGCGTCGAGACAAGGACGAGTGTGACGCCGTAGTAACCCAGCACCCGCAGGCGATCTATCTGGAAGTCAAGCGCTCAGGTCAACGGGCCGCCGGGGGCATCCACAAGGCAGCGGCCTCTCTCAAGGCGCGAGGGAGTGGGTACATTTTGACCCAACAGACCCCACCCCAAACCGAATACTACCCGGACAGCCCGTGGATGACCCAGATCACCACCATGCCGGCGGCACTGTGGCTGTTTCTTCAGCGGGGAGAAGAGGGGGGAACCCTTCGGCTGGGAGGCCGGGGGCGCTGACCGGATCCTTCAGCTTCGCTCCCCGTGCATGTTGGGAAAATACGAGGTGGCCGAGCGTTCCGGATCCACCGCCTCTCGGGAGTACTGCTCCCCAACTCCGTAGAGCCCCTCCCGATGAGCCTGGCTGGCTTCGCCGATCTCCGCGACGATCACCCGCATCCCCGCCACGTACACCATGTCCCGAGGTTGGAGAGGCACCGGCAGGTGAGCGGTTTCGGTGTCGCCCAGGGCCCGAGCATCGAAGCGCTGGATCATCATTCCCCCCCGCACCAGGGCGCCGCCATTGGTGCTTCCCAGGTCCTGGTAGTGAAGCTCTCCCCCCAGGATCAACATCCGGCCGTGGAACTGGGAGATCTGGGAGGTTTCCAGGCGCCATCCACATACCGAAGAACGGCCGATGAGCAGGGGAAAGCGCTCCACCACCTTGTCCTCCCCTTGAACCTCGCCGGGCTCGGGAAGGCGCTGGAACTTCACCCTCAGGGGGGGCACCACCTCTCCCATGGCCTCGTCAATGCGCCGGATTTCGGAAAGCTCGTGCTCGATGCCGTTGAGCACATAGAAGGGTACGGTGTTCCCAGCCTGGCGGGCCTGGACCCTCAGGTTGCCCAGATTGTTCTGATGCACCAGCAGAAGATCCGCCAGGGACTGGGGGTCCATGGGAAGGAGACCCATGCCGGCGCCGGTTCGCAGGGCCAGGGCGGGAGGTTCCACCGTGCCGGGAGCGGGAATGTCGATGCGGGCCCCGCAGGATTTGCAGGTGGCTCGGGCTCCCTGAGAAGGAATGCGCTCGTCGGGGATGCGGTAGAGGGAAGGGCAGTTGGGACAGCGGATACGCATGGGATGGACCCCCCGCCGGGTGGCGAGGAACGCCCGCCCGGGAAACGCCGCATCATAACGGATTGCGTCACCGCTTCGGCACTGGCACAACAGGATCATGATCGATGCCCATTGCCACCTGGATGATCCCCGGTTTGACCTGGATCGGGAGGAAGTCTTGCGCCAGGGCAGGGAGGCTGGCGTGACGGCCTGGCTGGTGGCCGGGGTGGATCCCCACCAGTGGGCGAGGGGGGCGGCCCTGGCCCGGAGTCGTGCCGACATCGGGTGCGCCTACGGTCTTCACCCCTGGGCTGTCGCGCGAATGGGTTCGATGGGGGAGGTGGAGCAGGCTCTGGCCATCCTTCATCAACGCCTGGAAGAGGAGGAAGCCGCTGGGCTGGGGGAGACGGGATTGGATGCCTCTCGTTTCGTTCCTGACGGTACCCTTCCCCTCCAAACCCATGCCTTCATCCAGCAGGTGGGAATGAGCCGGGAGAAGAACCTGCCCCTGGTGCTTCATGTCCTCAAGGCTCACGATTCCGCCCTGGCCCTGCTGAGGAGAGAAGGGGTGGGTCCCGCCGGTGGAATGGTGCATTCGTTTTCGGGGAGTGCCGAGCAGGCCAGGGAGTATCTGCGGTTGGGGCTTCATCTGAGCTTTGGACCCTCGGTGTGTCGTCCTGATGCCGAGAAGCTCCGTCGAGCAGCAAGGGAGGTGCCCCAGGATCGCCTCCTGGCGGAGACCGATTGCCCCGATCAGCCTCCTCCCACCCACGCTGGCGCTCGAAACGAACCCCGGTGGTTGACCGAAGTCATGGCCTCCCTGGCGGAGATCCGCAGAGAAGACCCTTCAAAAGTAGCTGAATTTACAGCAGAAAATGCGCGAACCCTGTTTCACTTTGAAGAGGGGATGGGCTTCACGACGAGGGTGTCGGCAAGGCGCTGGAGCTCCTGACCGGTGTCGGCCCCCAGTCCGGGTTCGCTGCGAAGATCCACCTGCACCACCTGGCGACCCCGAAAGATCAGGGTCCGGATCACCGCCACGCTTCGGGCGGGGTCATACAGGGTGATGCGGCAGACCGTCGCCGCCTTGTTGACCTCGCAGGTTCCCCCGGAGACCGGGATGAACCGTTCCCGTCGATAGTCCCTGGGGTCTCCCAGGCCGGTGGCGTAGATGGAGATCCAAGGGTCCTCGGGGCGCTCCATGGGCCAGGTTTCCACTGCTGCCGAAGCGGGAGCCGTCACATCGGGGGAGGCGCCGCCCCAGATGGTCACCGTCCTCCCTGGCTGAGTGCGATTTCCACTCAACGCGGAAACCCAGTGGGCTGGCAGGTTCAAGGTGACCCCTGGGGCCACCTCCTGAGGCGTGGTGGGGGCGGAGAGGAGGGGAGGGGAGCCGACGGGCCGGGGCTTGAAAGGGGAGACTCCCGTGAGAGCGACCGGTCCGGGATCTGCCCTCAGCCAGCGTTCCTCGTCCGGCTGAGGGCAGAGGTGGGCCCAATCCCGAAAGGCCACATGCCCGGCCCAGGCGGTGGGATCGCGCCGCCAGTAGTAGTGGCGGTACTGGTCGATCCACAGGGGAAGGCCGGCCTGCACCAGAGCGCAGCCGGTGCGGAGCCACACCGCCGCTCCGCGAAGGTCGGTAAACGCCAGAACCCGGAGCTCCCTCCCCGGTTCCGGCTCTTCCCGGTAGACCTCTCGGGGAGGAACCCGGTGGGGATCGGAGAGATCCAGGTTCTGAACGGTGGCCGCCGCTCGGGCCCGGTTGGCCGTGTCGTTCCAGGTGCTCCAGGTGGCGGCGGACATCTCCAAGATAACGTAGGCGGGGGCCCAGGAACCGTTGTCGGCGGGGCCCTTGGGGAAGGTGGAGGCGGGCAATCCGGAGAGGCGAGCGTTCAGCCCGAAGGCCATCAGGGTTCCCATGGGGGCGCCCCGGGGCCGGTAGGGGCCGGAAATGTCGGATTCACTGACCAGGGCCAGCAGGCGAGGGTTCTTGCCGACATCTCGGGTCAGGGCAGCGTCCACCCTTTCGATGACGGCGAGTTGGGAGAGGTCCCATCGGGAATCCAGGTTGCGAGGAAGGGAAAAATTCCAGGCGGCCCTCATCCCCAAGGCCAGCCCACTGCAAGCAAGGAAGAGGGTCAGGTTGGGAGCCCAAGGAGGGGTGCGGAAGGCCAACCCGCCGAGGCAACGAACCAGCCCCGAGCACGCCGCCACCGCCAGCAGGGGGATCAACAAAGCCTCATGGGTGGGGGTGACGTACCCCAAGGGAACGGACACTCCGAGAAGGGCACCCTGAGAGGCCAGAAACCACAACCCCAGGAGGGGGACTGCCGAAGGCGGAGTGGTTGAAACGCCTGTTTGGACAGGGAAATCGGATGACAGGCCGGGGCGGGTCTCCGTTCGGAGGGGCAGGAACCCCAACAGCACTCCCACCACCGGAATCCACAGGAGGACCGCTGAACCGGGATTCTGCCCTCCTACGGTCTCCTGGAGAAGGAGACCAAAGGCGGCAATGCCGGTCACCGGTGTCATCTCGATGGGGGTGGCCATCTCCATTCCTGCGGTCAGCAGGGACTGACCATCCTGGACCAGGGCGACGTTGACCAGGATCATGGGAGTCATGGCAATTGAGCCAAGGAGGGTCCCCATCAGAAAAGGAGTTCGAAGGGGAGGGTGGAGGAGGCGGGGGAGAAGAACCGCTCCTCCGAGGGCCAGGACCACCGCGTAGGGGTGAGTCAGAATCGCCGCCGCCAGCAAGAGGGGCAGGGCAAACGCTCCCCATCGACTGCCGGTGAGGGCAGAACTTGCCGCCCAGGTTGCCGCAGCGCCCCACATGGGAGCCAGGTAGGTGAAGGCCCCCACCAAAGGAGCGGTGCGGAGCAGAGGCAGGCCAGCCATCCACACCGCCGCCAGGAGGGCTCCCCGGGTTCCCACCAATCGCATCGTCGCCAGGGCGGTCAGGGGGACGATCAGCCCGTGGAGGACGGCGTCCAGAGCCATCAGATCCCGCAGGTAACGGGCGAATGGCAAGGCGGGGATGAACAGGAGGGTCTGTAGCCCCCCGTAGGCAAAACCGCTGCCTCGACCTGCCCAGGGGCGATACTCCCCCTCCCAGAAGCGCAGGGCATCGTGAAAGGGGTAGACCGAGTCGGGGTGAACGTGAAACCGGTCCAGATGCTGAAGGCGAAGACCCATTCCTACCGCCGTGATGAGCAGCAGGAACAGCCACGGCAGGGCGGAAAGGAGGCGTCTGCTCATGCCGGAAGGGGGACGACCGCTCCCCGGGAGGGATGCCTGCTCAGCCCCCGCCGGGACCTGAGGGTGATGAGGGGCCCCAGCCGAAGATGCACCCCCTCCCCATGCTCCCGCTGGCGGGTGGGGAAGAAGTTCAGCCTTTCCCGACGAAAGGCAGACAGGGGGTCACCAGGCCAGGCCCCCGGGGGAGTGGGCGCCTGGTTCATGGCGGTCCATCTCCGTCCGGATCAACGCGCAAATGCTTGTTTCGACTCAAGAACCCGTCCAATTCCTTTCCGCCAGGCGTGTCTTTCGCCGCCGACTTGATGCGCCCCACCAGATGACGCACTCCGGGCTCCTCCTCCGATTGCTTGATGGAGGCCACCAGGAGCCCCAATGCCTCGTTGCTGCGGCGATTGGCCTCCAGGGAGTTGCGAAGCCACCAGAGCACCCCTCCCAGGCTCAAGGCCGACACCAGAAGCACCCCCCATAGGAAACGCTCAAGCTGATCGGCCCTCTTGTCCACGTCCCCGAAGATGGCTTCCCTCTGCTCGCCCAGCGCCTTTCCCAATTCCCCCCTCAAGGCATCTGCCAACCCATTTCCTGCTTCTCGCGCCAGGTTGCGGGTGAAGGCGCCCGCCTCGGTGCGGTTTTCCTTCAGGATTCCGTTGAGGCCCTTGGCCACATTCTCGGCGATGACCTGCTGGAGGGCGGGACCGATTTCCTCCTTCAGCCCTTTGGACATCCCCGAGGAGAGGGATTGGGAGAGGGCGGTGGTGGCGGCGCCGGCCACTGCTGCAGACAGGCGCGAGGCATCGGCACGAACCTGGGAGGACAGGAGGCGGTCCAGGGCGGCGTCCACGGCTTCCTCCACTCCCTTTCGAGCGGCGGGGGCGAGGCGCTCTCCGACGGTCTTCTGGAATGCCTCCCCCACCGCGTCCACGAAGGTGGCGACCGCGTGGTGTCGGGCCTCGTCCTGCATGTCGGCGGTCATTCCCTCGCCGATCCCCTTGGCCAGGGAGCGCCCCAATTCCTGGGCGGCCTCGGGCAGGGAGGAGGCGTTCATGGCGGCCTTCAGTTTTTTTTGCGTCTCAGGAGTGGCAGTGTGATCCAAGGCGGCGTCCATGGCAGCGGGGACGACTTCCTGCATCAAGCCCGCACAACCGGGAGCCAGGGCCAGGATCACCGGGAGAAGCCAGATGGAACTGCGGCGCAAGGGGGCTCCCACATCCCCCGGGCCTGACGATTCCGATGCTCTCGAAAAGGCAGCCCGAGCCAGCGCATCCTACACCGGGCGGGCGGGTCTTGGGCTCATCCCAGAGGGCAGAAGCCTGGGCCGAGCCTCGTGCCTATGGACCTCGCCGCCATCCTCCCCTCACCCCCGGCACCGGAATGGGCTCCACCCCTGGCTGTCCCTCCGGTTTTCCCAACAAGGCCGGGCCTGACAGGGTCGCTCTCATTTCCCAATCCTCCTCCCGGCAGCCGGTCAGGAGAGCCCACTGCCACCATGGGGACGCCAGAACCTCAGGCTCCACCGCGAGAGGGACCCCCGTAAAGGAGGCTTCAGCGCAGGCGTGGGCGGCGAAACGGGCCAGATCGGGGGCAGGAGAGGGCTTTTCCTCCGCAAAGGTGTTGAAACCCCGCAATTCCCAGCTTCCTCGGGGAGAGAGGGGGAAGGAGGGGAGAAAAATCCCCTGGACGGACAGAAGCTGAAGAATTCCCGTCCCCAGCAGCGCCCCACTCGCCGCCTTCACACGCCACCCTGAGAGGGAGGCCAGAGAAGAGGAGAGCAGCACCGCCACTCCCGGAAGGAGGGGCAGGAGGAAACGTTCATCGCGAATGGGAACGAAGGCGATGATCAGGAGTGCTGGCAGGCCGAATCCCATCAGGGTCAGCAGGAGAGAGAGTCGGGAGGGGAGCTTGAGGACCAGGCAAAAGAGCATGGCCATTGTGAACAAAGGGCCACAGGAGGACCAGAAAAGCCCATCTCCGTAAAAGCTCAGGGCCTCACCAAGGCCGGTGTCCATGGCCCCAGGCACAGGAACCCCGGAGGCAATTCGCGCCGACATCAGAAAGGTTTCGTCAAAACTTCCCGTCATTGCTCCCAGACCGAAAGAGGCCGATTCGCCTTTGTGCCACATCACCCTCCAGGCCTGGGAGGAGGTCAGCAGAGGGAGAATGGGCAAAAGGGCCAAGGCAGAAGCCACGAAGATGCGGCCCGGAACGGTCCACCGGCTTCCCCCTGCTTTCTTCTTCCTCCTCAGCATCAGCAGGGCCAGGGGGAGGCAGGGCAGGAGGTGGAGGGCGGCCACCCACTTGGTCAACAGGGCTGCCCCCGTGGCGAGGCCAGCGACCACCGCCCAGGGGAGGCTGACGGGGGCCTTGAGCCAGGCCAGGAGGGCCAGGGCGACCCAGGCGGTCATGGGCAGATCGTAGTAGTAGCGCAGGGCGGTCCCATACACGGCAGGAAACAGGAGCACCAGGATTCCTCCCCACCATCCTCCTCGCCGGAAAAGGGGGGAATTCTCTCCGATCTCCCAGGCCAATCCAGCCGTAGCCCCTGAAAGAAGCAGCAAAAACAACAAGTTGATGTGGATCGAGGAGGAGATGTCTCTCCCGACCAGCTCCGCCCAAGCCGCTGCCAACAGGTGCAGCAAGGCGGGATAGACCCCATCCAGGTGCCGAAGATCACTCCCCAGATACCAGAGACGCTCCCACCAGGAGCTTCCCGAAGTGGCCTCGATGGCTCGATAGCGCTGAACGTGCTCGATGATCTCCGCGCCATTGAATCCGTAGCGAGCCAGGGGGAGGCGGTGGACGGATCGGAAATGACAGGCCAGAAGCACCGATGCGGTGGCCAGCCAGAGGAGGGGCAGGAAATGGAGGGGTCTGAGGAGGGGCCGCCGAAGGAAGGAGGTGGGCGCCGGGGAGGTCACACCAGAGGAGGGAGGAGCCGGCGTTTCAGGGAGGGGCGGAATGAGGGCTCCCGAGGTCGCGAGGGGAATGCCGGGGAGGATACCCCTTCCCAGCGCAGGAAGTGTCCCTATGATGGGCCTCCCTTCCACCGGGATGGCACATGACCTCTCTTCCCGATTCCCGCCCTGCGGCTCCGTCCACCCCTCCCTTGTCCGAGGACGCCTACCGCCTTCATCGCCGCTTTGACCGCATGGGACGGCTGGTGGGGGACCAGGGCATGGCCCGCCTCTTTCGCGCTCATGTCATCGTCATCGGCCTTGGCGGAGTGGGATCCTTTGCCGCCGAAGCCATCGCCCGTTCGGGGGTAGGGTCCTTGACCTTGGTGGATTTCGACGAGATCTGCATCACCAACAGCAATCGTCAGCTCCATGCCCTGAAGGGAAACGTGGGCCGGGCCAAGGCCGAGGTCATGGCAGAGAGGCTCAGGGCAGTGAATCCAGCGGCCCTGGTGTTTGCCCGGGAGGCTTTTTATGCCCCGGCCTCTTCCGACGATCTCCTGGGGGAGGAACCCGATCTGGTGATCGACGCCATCGACAATCTCACCGCCAAGGCCCATCTCCTCGCCACTTGCAAGAAAAGGAACCTCCCCGTTCTCTGCTGCACCGGCGCCTCAGGGCGCATGGATCCCACTCGGATCCGGGTCACCGACCTGGCATTGACCCGGGTGGATCCTCTGGCTCGGGAGCTGCGAGCCATCCTCCGAAAGCACCATGGATTCCCCGATCAGGGGGAGTTTGGCATCCCCGCTGTCTACTCCGATGAAGCCCCCATGCCTCCTCAGGAGCTCCATTACGACCGGGGGAATGGTTTTCGCTGCGTGTGCCCCCATGGGGACAACGGCCTGCACACCTGCGAACGCCGTTCCCTCATTTATGGCACCGCCGGGTTCGTCACCGGAGCCTTCGGACTGGTGGCCGCCGCCGAGGGAGTCAAACGCCTTCTTCAGGGGTGAACTCCCCCTCTTTCCTTGTTCCCATGGCGCCCCTGGGATAGGTTGGGGCCCGCCTTTCCGCCACCGTCCAGGGATCTTCCATGACCTCTCCCCTCTCCTTTGTCTCCACCGGCCGCGTCCCCGAGGACGTCTCCACCTTGATGGTGGTGGGCACCCGAGAACGCCTTCGCTCCGCCGAAATCATGACCCTGATTCCCGCCGACTTCAGGCCGGTGTGGGAGGTGATGGTGGCCTCTCTGGGCAGCGGAGACGACGGGGACGTGGCCACCTCCTGGCTTCCGGGCACGGGCCCTTTGCGCCGTCTGCTGGCGGGCTCTCTCCCTGAGAAGCTGTCCCGCCACAACTCCCCCGCCGCTCCCCACGCCATCACCAGCCAGATCCGCAAACACGCACCTCGGGAAGGCTCCTTTCACATCGTTCTGGCCCTCACCGATCCCGCTCACGCCTTTGCGGCGGGATGCGCGGTCGCCCGGGCCTTTTCCCTGTTCACCGTCAAGTCCAAGGTCAAGGAGGGGCCGAGGGTGACGGTCTCCTTCGCCGGGTTTTCTCCCTCCGCAGACGAGATTCAGGGGATCTCCCTGGCCGCTGCCGCCATTCGGGACGCCGCCTGCTGGGTGGACACCCCCACCGCCGAGCTTCACACCGATGCCCTGGTGGAGAGGGCCCGGGCCCTGGCCAAGGAGGTCGGCGCTTCCTGCACCGTCATTCAGGGTCAGGAGTTGAAAGTGAAGGGATTGGGGGGTCTGTGGGGAGTGGGCAAGGCGGCCACCCGTCCCCCCGCTCTGGTGGTCCTCTCCCATGAGCCGGAGGGGGCCGCCCGCAGTTTTGCATGGGTGGGCAAGGGAATCGTCTACGACACCGGCGGCCTGAGCCTGAAGGATCGAAACTCCATGCCGGGGATGAAGATGGACATGGGGGGAGCGGCGGCGGTGCTGGCCGCCTTCGGGGCGGCGGTGAAGATCGGGACGACGGCCCGCCTGCACGCCGTTTTGTGCCTGGCGGAGAACGCCATCGGGTCCCGGGCCACCCGCAACGACGACGTGCTTACCCTGTATTCGGGCAAGACGGTGGAGATCAACAACACCGACGCCGAAGGGAGGCTGGTGCTGGGAGACGGTGTGGCCTACGCCGCCCGGCACCTTTCCCCCGAGGTCATCATCGATCTGGCCACCCTCACCGGCGCCCAGCTGGTGGCGACGGGCAAGAGGCATGCGGCGGTGGTGAGCAACGACGAGGACCTGGAGAGGCTGGCGGTGCGGGCGGGCAGGTCCTCAGGAGACCTGGTTCACCCCCTTCCCTACTGTCCCGAGTTCTTCCGACGGGAGTTCAAGAGTCAGGTGGCAGACATGAAAAACTCCGTCAAAGACAGGATGAACGGCCAGAGTTCCTGCGCCGCTGGTTTTGTCGCCGAGCACCTCTCCGGCTTTGCTGGCCCCTGGCTTCACGTCGACATGGCCGGGCCGGTGGAGGTGGATGGGAGGGGATCGGGCTACGGGGTGGCCCTTCTGCTTCGTCTTCTGGAAGACCTGTCGGACCCGGCCACGTTTCCCCTGGGGAACGCCCGCTGAACCTTTCTCCGCTGCGGGGGAGCTGTCTGAGGAGGGGCCGTGACCACCGGGATTGAGCTCTTCGCCGTGGTGGCGGCCTCGGCCCTGGGGGCGGCGGTGAACTCCATTGCCGGGGGGGGCACTCTGCTGACCTTTCCCGCCCTGGTGGGCCTGGGCATTCCTCCTCTGACCGCCAACGCCACCAGTTGCCTGGCCTTGTGGCCGGGGGCGGCGTCGTCCTTGTGGGGATATCGGGACGAGCTGAGGGGGGCGCGGGCCTGGGTGTGGGGATTCACCGCCCCGTCCCTCCTGGGAGGTGCCGTGGGGGGCTGGCTCCTGTTGCGGGTGGGGCATGAGGGATTTGCCCGTCTGGTGCCTTGGCTGGTGCTGGGGGCAACCGGGCTGTTTGCGGTCCAGGCAAGATGGACAGAAGCGGTGAGGCGAGGACGGGAGGCTCAGGCTCCCCCGCTGTACCCCCGGGCCGTTCATCTGCTCCTCCAAGGTCTGGTGGGGGTTTATGGGGGATTCTTTGGGGCGGGAGTGGGGATCCTGATGCTGGGGGTGCTGGGCCTGATGGGGGAGACCCGCATCCACCGCATGAACGGCCTGAAGAACTGGGGAGGCCTGTGCATGAACGG
>CAYRTW010000064.1:0-24977 GCA_964426935.1 uncultured Rickettsiales bacterium | reverse complement strand
CGTGGTAGATGTCGTAGAAGTCACCCAGCTCATCCACCGGACAGAAGGACAGCCCCTCGTCATCGACGGAGACCTCCAACAGGAAACGCTGATCGGTGTCGTCCTCGCTGTCCTCATCGGAAACCACCACCGCCATGAGGCAGGTTCCGTCGGCGGAGCGGTGCATCAAGTCCCAACGCAGTTCCATGAAATCTCCTTGCTCCCAAATCGGGCCGGTGGCCTCGGAGCGGGCGCATGGTACTGACCTTCCCCCTTCCTGCCTACTGCCCTTGAGCTTTTCACCTCTTCGCCCCGAAAAGGAAAGACGAAGCTAAACTGCGCCCCCATGCGCTGCCTGGTGATCATCCCCACCTACAACGAGGTCCTGAACCTTCCAGGACTGATTCCCCGCGTCTTGGACGCCCTCTCCGATGGGGAAATCCTGGTAGTGGATGACGGTTCCCCTGACGGTACCGGGGCCCTGGCGGATTCCTTCTCCCAGCGCGACCCGAGGGTCCACGTCCTCCATCGCCCCAGCAAGGCTGGGCTGGGGAGGGCCTATCAAGCGGGGATGGACTGGGCCCTACAGCAAGGCGCCCTGCGAGTGGCCCAGATGGATGGGGATGGCTCCCATGATCCCGAGGCTCTCCCTCGCCTCCTCCAGGCGGTGGACCGGGGTGCCGACGTGGCCATCGGCTCCCGCTACATCCCCGGGGGAAGGGTGGTGGACTGGCCGAGGCATCGCCTGCTCCTGTCGGTGGCCGCCAACGCCTACACCAGGGCGCTGACTCGACTGCCGGTACGGGACAGCACCAGCGGCTTCAAGGTGTGGAACGCCGCCTCCCTGGCCCGCAGCGGAGTGGAGAGGATCGCCGCCTCCGACTACGCCTTTCAGGTGGAGCACCTCTACCGAGCCCACTGCCTGGGGATGGTCCTGAGGGAGATCCCCATCACCTTCACCGAGAGGCGCCTGGGCCGCACCAACCTCTCCCAGCGGGCCCTTTGGGAATCGGCCCTCCTCCCCTTTCGCCTGCCCCGGCGGCCCCGGTGACCTGTCCTGCCTGCGGTGATCTCGGCCCATCCCTCCCCGTCCTCGCCGACAAGGGAGGGCCCTACCAGGGTTGCGAAAGGTGCGGCACCGCTTGGCTTCAGGGGGCAGCGCCGCCGGTGGACTATGGGGAGACCTATTTTCGAGGAGGAGCCTCCTCTCCCTTGGGCTACCGAGACTACCTGGAAGATGCCCCTTTGCTGCGCCTCCATTTTCGCCGCCGCTTGCGGGCCCTGGCACGCCATCGGCCTCCTCCCGGTCTCCTCCTGGAGGTGGGATGCGCCACTGGCATTCTCCTCCAGGAAGCTCGGTCCATGGGGTGGCAGGTAAGGGGCATCGAGCCCTCTCCTTGGGCGGTGGAGCAGGGGGAGAAGATTCTTGGGCAAGGGGTGGTTCGCCAGGGAACCCTGCCCGGAGTGGAGATCCCGGCGGCGACCTTTGATGTGGTGGTGGCCGATGACGTGCTGGAACACCTTCCTGACCCGTTGCCAACCCTGGTGGCTCTGCGCCGGGCCCTGAAACCGGGGGGTCTTTTCACCCTCCAGACCCCCGCCCTGGGAGGGCTCCTTCATCGGGTCATGGGAAGGCGGTGGTTCCACTTCAAGGCCGATCATCCGGTACTGTTCACCAGGAGGGGACTTCAGACGGTCCTCCAGCGGGCGGGGTTTGCTGCCATCTCCATTGAGGTTTCAGCGAGGCGGGTGGATGGAAGGTATCTGGCGGGGAGGGTGGGTCATTGGGCCCCCGCGTTGGGGGAGGGCCTGACCGAGGGGGTGGCGAGCCTGCCTGGGAGCCGCTGGGGGTTCCCTCTGCCCACCGGAGAATTCATTGCCTTTGCCCGGGGACTGGGCCCCCATTTCGGCGGAACCCCCTCCTAGAGCCTACATTCCCTTGGCGGGGGCTTCGGTTCCGGGAGGAACAGCGGCGCCGTCCACAGGAGCGGCAGCGGCAGCAGCGGCTTGGGCAGCGGCGGCCTGGGCGGCGGCTTCAGCGTTGCGTCGGTTCATCTCCGCCTCCGCCAGAGGCTTCATCGCCGCCAGACCCTTCTCAAAGTCCGAACCCACCATGGCGTCCATGTCCATGAACAGCCCCATGGCCTTGGCCATGAAGTTGTTGTTCCCTTCCATCGCCCAATTGACCTTGGTGCCGTTGCCATCGGGGCTCAGGGTAAAGGTGGTGGTGTTGACGGCTGTAAAGGGGGAGATGAACTCCAACTTGATGCTCACCGACTCGGAGGGCTTGCTGTCGGTGATGGTCATCTTCCCCTCTCCCACGTCCTTGTTCCCCACCCAATGGTAGCTGGCGCCGGTCCCCGATTCCGGCCCCTCGTGGGTCTTCTTCATGGTGGGGTCGAGCTTCTCCCAGGGGGACCATCCCTGCCACTGATGGAAGTCGTTGATGAGAGCAAACACCACGTCCGCCGGAGCGGCCACGGTGGCGGAGCGCTCGATCTTGAACTGGGACGGCTGCATGGACACCACGGCCACGAACACCCCCACGATCACCGCCAGACCAATCAGAATCTTCTTCAACATGTTTCCCTCTTTCTTTCTGTGTCTACGGCTTGTCGCCGCCTGGGCAGCCCATCTGCCCGTGGTTGAGGGAAGGACAGGACGGCCTGCCGCTCCCCGTTGAACGCTTCGCCTGGGATGAACAGGATGGAATTCTCTCCCTCCTCGTCCTCCCCCCTCCCGTGTCTATTGGAGAGATCCCTCTTCCGAAGTTCCCCCTCCCCGGTTTCCTCCCGACTCCCCTCGCCCCGGCCCACCTCCCCGGCGCCGCCGCCCTTGGGAGCCACCTCCCTCATGCCCTCCTTCAGAAGGAGGGGCCGACCCGCCCCTCTCCCCACCGACGGCATGCCCTCGTCCCTCGCCGCTTCGCCCCCCACCGCTTCGTCCTCCGCTGTTCCGTCCCCCGCCGCTGCGCCCGTCTCCCCGCCCTCCTCGCCGGGGCTCTTCCGCCCGACTTCGGGAAGGGGTCTCGGTGAGGGCCATCACTTCTTCGTAATTCTCTCCCCCAGCCTCGATGGCCCGGCGCTTCATCTCCATCCGGTGCCAGATGAAGAATCCCCTCAGGGCCACCGCCAAGAGCACGTCCCCATCGGGGCGCTTTTTCAATTCTTCCACCATGGGCAGGTAGCCTTCATACGCCACCTGACCCATCACCGACTTCAGTTCGTCCACATGCCTCTCCGTAAACAGGGCTCGAGCCTCCTCCAGGGAGGGGAGCTTTCGTTCCTGGAACTCGATGTTGTAGGTCTGCTTGAGAATCCGTCGGGTGTGCATCTCCCGGCCCGACCACAGAGAAATGGCGGTCCCGGTCTTGCCGATGCGTCCGGTGCGTCCCACCCGGTGCAGGTAGATGGCAGGATCCTCCGGCAAGGAGTAATTGATGACGTGGGTGAGGTCAGAGATGTCGATGCCCCGGGCGGCGATGTCGGTGGCCACCAGGAAGCGAATCTCCCCCCTCTTGATGCGCCCCATCACCCTCTCCCGGGCCTTCTGGCTCAGGTCCGAGGACAGGGGCTCGGCGTCCACTCCCTTCTGGGAGAGGAAGCGGGCCACTACGTTGGTGTCCTCCCGAGTGTTGCAAAAGATGATGCCGCTGTCGGGATTCTCCCGGTCGATCAGGTGAAGGACCTGACGGGGCTTGGGATAATCGGAGACCGTCTCATAGAGGACGTGGGTGATGCCGTCTACGGTCCGAACGTCGGTGGATAGGAAGATCTCTTCGGGATCCTTCAGATAACGCTGGATGAGGCGCCGAACCTCTTCCTCCACCGTAGCGGAAAAGAGCAGCATCTGACGGGACTTGGGCATCTTGTCAAGGATGGCGGTGACCTCCTCGTAGAAGCCCATGGACAGCATCTCGTCGGCCTCGTCCAGACAGCCAAATCGCATGACCCGAGTGTCGAAGTTGCCCCGTCGCAGGTGATCCAGCACCCGCCCCGGCGTGCCCACCGCCAGTTCCACCCCCGCCCTCAGGGCCTCGGTCTGAGACCCCAGCCCCACTCCACCGTACAGGGTCACCACGCGCAGGCCCCGGCCACCCACCAGGCGCTCAGCCTCGGCAGCCACCTGCAGGGCCAACTCCCGGGTGGGACACAGAACCAGGCCCTGAGGACCCCCCCCTCCCGGCACCATCTTCTCGATCATGGGCAGCAGGAAGGCGGCTGTCTTGCCGGTCCCCGTCTTGGAGCGGCAGAGGATGTCTCTGCCGGCGAGAGCTGCGGGGACGGCCTGGGCCTGAACGGGGGTGGGGCGGGCGTAACCGGCGGCTTCCAGGGAAGAGACCACCTCCGGGGAAAGGCCCAAAGCGTTCCAAGAGACATCGGCGAAGGCAGTTCCCGGAGAACCCTCAGCGGTGGATTCAACAGGGGGAGAAATGTCGGACAACAAAAAGGACCTCGGGCCCGGAGCGGGCAAGCGCGCGAGGATAGGGAGAGGGGCGGGTCCTGTCAAGGTGAATGAAGAATGGGGAGGCGCATCGGGGCCAGAATCCACTGGGAGTGGCTGAATCCTGTGAAAATCTAGCCCTTTACCAAACTCGACGGCGGCGGAGCCCCAGCCAGGCTCCCCACAAAAACCCCGCCAGTCCTGCCCCGGGAGACCCGGAAGAAGCATCGCAGCCGCAGGCCCCATTCCACTCATCCTCGCCAGGAGGGAGAGGATCGCTGTCGTCATCTCCACCGGCGGCGTCATCGTCGGCGGAAGCCGTGTCGTCATCCGTGGGGGCGGTGTCGTCGTCCGCAGGAACGGTGTCGTCATCCCCACCCGAAACCGGCAGCACCGTCACCACAGTGGGAGAGCCGGTGGCGGTCCCTCCCGGTCCCGACGCCTGCAACCAGGCGTACCAGTCCCCCGCCGCCAGGGTGAGGGAGCTGAGAGAGGTGGTTCCCGACGCCCCCGCCAGGGGCTGACAGAGGGTGCCTCCCCCCGCCACCGGGGCGCCGCAAACGAAGATCGCATCCACAGAGCCGGAAACCGACCAACTCACCGTCCAGGACTCCCCCCAGGTGAGCACGGCGGGGGTGATGGAGAAGGCGTCCAGGACAGGGGGAACCTCCACCACTTCGCTGCACAGGGTCACCCTTCCATACACCACATTGGCCAGCAACCAGTCGTTGGTGTAGCTGCCGTTGTTGGGAATTCTCAGGGAACGGATGGGGATGTAGCCCCCCGCCTCAGGGGTGTAGTCCACTCCCACCACCGAAGCGCCGTCGATGAACATCTCCGACCAGCCCTCTCCCCATTCCACAGCAAATTCATGGGTTTCCGAAGCACTCCAGTCCCTCTCTCCCGTCCATCCCCCCAGCTCACCGGTGCCGGAAACTCCATACTCCATGCCCAGTTGGAGCTTCACCCTGCCGTCGTATCCATCGTAGATGTCGCCAGCCATCTTCACCTGGAGGAACTGGTCGACAATGCCGTCGGTGAAGCTGCCGTCGTGGGAGGTAAAGCCCTCCAGAAGATCGCTCTGGCTCAGATCATGCTCTTCCAGACCGGTGATCTGAAAGGTGGCTCGGCCTGAGGACACCTCCGTCGCCAGGTTGTAGATGAGGGTGCCTCCCTGGGGAGACCATCCCCCCGCCACGAAGGAGCCCCCGTACTGGGCCCCCAAGGTGCTTCCAGAAGAGAGGTTGTCGTCAAAGACGGGGGTACAGGCCAGGGAGGAAACGGGAAGGACCAGGAATCCCGCCAGCCCCGCCAGGCACCCTCCCGCCACCGCTCCGCTGATGCCGGCACCTTGGGGAAAGAGACTGCGGTAAAACTGTGTCACAGACGGCCTCCTCTGCCCGCAGGGCTCCTCAGGAGGAGAGAGGGAGGAGGGCCAACCGCTCACCCGCCAAGAGGTCCCGAGCACCCTGGGAGTGTACTCCCCTCCTCTTCTTTGGGCCTCACACCGTTCGGGAAAACGATCCCTTCCCCGGACGTTCCCCCCGAGGGAGCCAGGCATCAAACACCATGGCTACGTTGCGGGAGAAGAGGTGCCCCAGGGGAGAGAGGGTCAGGACCGAGCCCTCCATCCCCGCCAGATCGGTGAGGGCAGGGTCAGCCTCGGTGGCCACTTCCCACTCCTCCCCATAGGGACCGTCCCCCAGATCCGCCTGGAATCGGCACAGGATGTCGGTGATCAAGGCCTTGCGTCGCTTGTCTTCCTCCTGAAGGCGGAGCCCCCGATCCACAGGCAGGGTTCCCCGGTCCAAGGCCTCCTGATACCGGTTCATGGAGCGGTGGTTCTGGAAGTAGCATCCTCCTACTTCGGAGATGCCGGTGATTCCCAGGCCCACCGTCTCGGGAGCGGCCTTCACCGTGTATCCCTGAAAGTTCCTCCCCAGGGTCCCCATCTCCGCCGCCTGGGCCAGGGGATCTTCCGGTCTGGCAAAGTGATCCATGCCGATGGGAACATATCCCGCCCCTCCCAGGACCTGGTGGGCCTGCTCCAGCAGGCGAAGACGGGGGAGTCCCCAGGGAATCGATCCGGCGGGAAGAAGGCGCTGGTGAGGTCTCAGCTCAGGGACGAAAGCAAACGAATACACCGCCAGCCGGTCCGGGTTCAGGGATTCCACCACCCGCTCCAAGGTCCTGCGAAAGGTGTCTGTCGTCTGACCGGGAAGGCCGTAGACCAGATCCACGTTGATGCCCCGAAAGCCCCTTTCCCGGGCTTCTCTCAGAAGATGGGCAATGGACTCCACGTCCTGCACCCTGCGGATGGCTTGCTGCACCTGGGGATCCAGGTCCTGCACCCCCACCGAAAGCCGATTCCATCCCAGGCCCGCCAGGGTGGCCAGATGTTCCACGGTGGTGATGCGAGGGTTGGCCTCGATGGCCAGCTCGGCATCCTCCGCCACGGTGAAGTGCCGGCGAAGGACCTCCCCCAGGCGCTCCATCTGTCGGGGAAGGAGAAAGGTGGGGGTACCTCCTCCCCAGTGAACCTGGGTCAGGCGGCGGCGTCTCGTTCCCAGGAGATCCACCAGAAGGGCTACCTCTTTCTCAAGATAATCCAGGTACTTGTCAGCGCGCTGCCGATCCCTCGCCAGCACCACGTTGCACCCGCAAAAGGCGCACATGGACTCGCAGAAGGGCAGGTGGACGTAGAGGGAGAGGGGGGAATCCCCGTCTTCCCCCGCCCTCTCCAGGGCCGCCTCCGCCCCCTGAAAGTCGGGCCTCCATTGAGGAGCGGTGGGGTAGCTGGTGTACCGGGGGCCGGGCACGTCGTAGCGGGCCACCAGGGAGTCGTCGAGGGAGTCCCAGGGAATGGAGCCGAAGGAGGAGGAGAGAGGGATCATGAGACGACCAGAAGTGGGATAGGGCACACAGCGGCCCTTCTTCGGGGAGGGGAGCAAGTCTCGTGCCGAGGGTGATCCATGAAGGGCCGAAAATGGCTCCACAGGGACCCACGACGCCGTGATTGGGCCGTGCAGCCACAGATTGCGTGAGACTCGGAAGCTCCCTCATGGGGCCAGGTGATTGGGCTTCATGGAGCGCCGGGACCAATGCTCGGCCATGGCCTGGGTAAATTGAGGGCTCACCAGCTTGGCTCTCTGAAGAAGCCACAGGCGATCCTGCCTGCGGAGATACACCCCCTCCATGGGACCGTCACTGAATCGGGACTGGGAGAGCATCCCCTTCAGGCTGCCCAAGGTGACCTTCCCCCGATACAATTCGGGCACGGAAACAATGGAAAGGGATTCGGTCAATTCATTGCGGCGGGAGGTGGACCAGAATCGACCCTCCGACCTGTCGTACACATCAAAGGCGATGAACTCTGCGGGAAGATGGGAATATTCGATGGAATGGACAGCATGACACCACTCTCCGAACAGCATGAGATCCGGCCACAGGGCGTTGACCAGGGCTTCGCGGCGAGGGTTCAACCAGCTCCACAAAGGCCGGAACTGGAGGTGACAGGCGCCAGGTTGAAGAACGCTGCCCCGGTTCTGGGCCAGGAGATCCCCCTCTTCGCTGACGGAGAAACCCAGATTGGCCCCGTCGATCTTCTCCTCCACCACCACCTCGCCGGCCAACAGGGTCTCAACCTCGGAGGGAGTCAGCACCTTGTCGTCCCGAGGCTCTCCCTTCCCCAGCCAGGCGAGGTGGGGAGTGTGGGGGAAGCGATAGAAGGGGGTCATCGGCAGGTGTGACCTTCGCGGAGCCAGGATTCCAGAAGATGCTCTACCACCAGCCCGGCCTGTCCGCATTCCTCTTCAACTTCCAACCAGTCCGAATCGGTGGCATTGACCAGGGTTGTCGGAATCGGACCCGCCAACGCGGCGGCGGCGAGTTTGCGGTCAGAGGGGTCCAGGGGGGCCAGCACAGGGGGAACGAGGCCATGTTTGTTTTCGTCGTATTGGACCTTCACAAATTTAGCCTTTTTCATGCAGTGGTCGATGATCAGAAGCCCCAGATCCTGCCCGGTGAGTTTCCTTCGGTATTCTTCGTAAATTCGGAAGTCCGTGTCCAACACCAACCCCAGAGAGTCATCGTCTTGAAAGGCCATCAGCCACTTCAGCACCTCCTCGCGAAGGTGGGGTGGAACATGGCTGTCAGAAAATGGGGAAAACGGGTGGGCCGCTGACGCTACCAGAAGCACGTTGGTGTCGATCACATGATGCTTCGTGACTGGCGCAGGGTGTTTCACTGTGGGCCCCTCTCCTTCAGCCGACGAATCATCTCTCGCATCTGGCGCCCGGTTTCACCGATGGTGTCCCCGAAAAAGTCCTTGGGCCAATTCTCGATCCGCCCGAAATCGTCCATGACCAGTTTCTCCAGGCACGGCGCCCCCGTTGATCTACGGTCCACAAAATAGAGTCGGCACTCGCCACGCTTCAGGGTCTCGTCGGCGACCAGGACCTGAAGGCGGCGAAACAGGTGCTCGGAATGGGTCTCCACCAGGAATTGGAGATGACGTTCCTTGGCCTTTTCCGCCATCAGGTTGGCGAGAGCGGTCTGGGCGTGAGGGTGAAGGTGGATCTCCGGCTGCTCGGCCAGGATGATGCTTCCTTCAGGAGCGGTGAGGGCCAGCACGATCATGGGCAGCACCTGAGACACCCCGAACCCCACATGGACCAGGTTGGCTTTTTGAGATCCGGTGGTGACCATCACCTCGTAGTGCCGCGAGCTCCCCCCCACGGGCTGGAGGGTGAGAGCGTCGGCCACTCCCATCGCCTTGAGCCATCGAGACACCTCCCTCACCATCGCCCCCCTCTCCGCCTTCTTGCCCGTATTCAGGTTGGCCAGGAGAGCAGGCACCGCATCCTCCCCTCGGGGGCCGATTTCACCCGGCTCCTGACCTCCCCACAGGTAGGTGGGCCGGGGAGGTTCCCGCAGCGGACCCAGGTACTGGATCTTCTCGATGGTGTTGGAGATGGCCAGAGACAAGGAGTCGGTTCCAAGTTGAAATGCGCCCACGGCCTGTCGACAAGGTTCGGAAAGAATCAAGGACTTCTCAGGCTTGTATTCTCTCTTTGGAATCGCCTTGCCTGCAGCATCCCGGGGAGGGTTATATCCCGGTGCGGTGAGGCGGTAGGCCCCCTTGTTGCTGCGACGGATGGTGAGGGTGAGGTCACCGTGGGCCATCTTCAGGTGTTTCAGGTGCAGGGAGCCTGAAGCATGGCCGTAGGTCACCTCGTACTGCATGGGGCCGACGATCTCCATGTAGGCCGAAATATCACTCAACCCACTCATTGCTGAGCCCTGGTCAAAAACATCCCGGTAAACCGGAGCAATCTCCAGGCCAAACCCCATCTCCCGGCCGGTGTCGTGACCGTGGATGATCTGCTCGTAAATTCCAAGATCCAGTAAATCCCCCTTTTTTCCCCCCAGATACAGATCCAGGCTCCGATCCGTGGACCCGAAGGTCTGGCGGAGCAGGAGGAGGGGCTGAAGAAGACTGGTTTTTCCTACCGAATTGGTCCCCAGAAACAAGGTGATCGGAGCCAGTTCGATCCCTTCACCCCACAGTTGATCCCCCCACGCCTTGAAGTTCTTGATACGGAGTCTGGTGAGCATTTATGCCTGTCTGTTCGAAATCGACGAACTTGGGAGGGGACGCGGGCCAGGAACGATGGCCCTGCCGCCCTGGAGGGTACCACCGATACCAGCTTCCTTTCCACCGACCCCTGCCGTGCCCGAATGACCTCGGAGAGGAGGGTTTTGCTCGAATCCTCCTCCCAATGCAGTCTCCGCCAGCCCCCCAACAAGATGCCCCCATCCCCCACCGGCTCACCGCTGCCAGTACCCCCGGGTTCGTAGCTCTCGCGCCAGGGGGTCGGGAACCGGAGCAGAGAGGGGAGGAGGCGGTGGAGACCTGGCCTCCAACCGGTGGACCAGGGCGGTGCGAAGAGCTTCCCTATCCTGGATGGGGGTGTCGGCAGCGAAGGTCAGGGTGGGTCCATTCAAGGGCAAGGCACGGACCACGGCAGGCAGGTAGGAAGAAAAGATGGGCAGGCCGTTTACGGTCACCCTTCCCGTCAATCCCCTCCCCGAAACCATTCCGCCGTTGACCTCGGTATAGGCCAGGGCCCTCTCTGGAATACCCCTCCCCTCCAAGGAGGGAATCAACTTCTGCCCCCTTAGAAGGGCTGGCGGTGGTGCTCCCGACAGGGCCAGCAGGGTGGGCATCACGTCGTCCAATTCCGCCAGTCCCCCCAACTTGCGTCCACCGGGAAGACCCCCGGGCGGGCGAAACATCATCGGCACCCTGGTGTTCTGGTCCTCCCCATCGTAGCCATGGTTGAAGGCCCCCCTCTCCCCCAACTCCTCCCCATGGTCCGACACCACCACCACCCAGGCCCTCTCCAGCAGACCCCTTTGCTGGAGATCGGCCATGAACAAGCCGAACAGGGCATCCAGGTAGCGCACTCCTCCATCATAAGCCCGCCGGATCTCCTCCACGTCCTGGTCCGTCACCCGCAGAGGAGGCTCAGAAAGGGACGTCGCGTAGTCTTGAAGAATTTTCCTGGCCTCGGGCGAACGGGATCCGGTAGAAATCCTGGCCAGTTCCTCCATCACGGCCGATTCCAGTTTCCCCGGTGGAAACAACATTCCGTCCAGGACCCGGAGCACCCCCGAAGGATCCCGAATGATTTCCCTGGCGGCCCCCGGATATCCCAGATCCGCCTCCGAGTACCCGAAGGGTGAAGGTTTCAGGTAGCGGGAGTGGGCATCATATCCGTGTACAAACGCAAAAAAGGGTTCCTTCTCGGGAAGGGAATCGAGCCACTTCAGGGCGAGGGGAACGGTGTGAAACAAGGAGCCCAAGGTCACCGGAGACTGGTAGACCTCAAAGCCCTGGGTGAACTCGTAAAATGGATGGAGATGCAGTCCTCCCACAAATGCCCCGGTGTGATACCCATGGATCTGGAGAATCTGGGCAAGGAGGGGGGCCCGACCGGTCCCAAACTGGGGTTTGTCGTGGATGTACCCCAATTCGCTGGGGTAACGGCTGGTGAACAAGCTGGCGTGAGAATGGAGGGTCTCGGTCGCCTGACTGTAGGCGTTCTCAAAAACCACCGATTCGGCGGCAAAGCGGTCCAGGTTGGGGCTGAGAGGGTGGGGGTTCCCGTAGGCCCCCAAGCGATCCGCTCGAAGGGTGTCCAAGGAGATGAGGATGAAGGAGGGGGGGGAGTGAAGTGGACTCGGTTCACCCTGGGAGGGCGGCATCGATTCGCCCGGGTCGCATCCAGCAAGCAGGACCCCAGCAAGCAGGAGAAGCCCTCGATTCACTGCCCAGGACTCCTGTTCGCCCTTCTCGGGAAGGTGCGGCCGAGCCTGCAGCGCGCAGCCTCCCTTGCCCTGGCGAGGAGAGCCCGGTCCTTCATTTTCCCGTCGCAGGCGGAGTTTCAGCCAGCACCAGCCCTCCGGGAAAGGACATCCCTGCCGTTTCATACGCGGTCTTCAACTGGCGCAGCACTTCTTGACGACGGGGGTTTTCCAGGGTGGGAGGGTTGCCGGTCAGCAGCCATTTTTTCAGGGTGGGATGGGAAACCTGGGGAGCCACCGCTTCCAACTGCTGAATCAGGACCGTACCAAGAGCCACCATTTCGTGGGTCTGCAATTGTTGTTTGGTGACGACGGGAGCGGGGGGCGCATGCTCGTTGCTGGGGCGAAGAGCCGTCCCATCAAAGGTGAGGGGATCATGCTGACGAATTTGAGCCTCCAATTCCTGGGTGGACAGGGCCCCATCGTGATTGCCATCCACCTCCTCAAAGGGGGGAGAGGCGTAGGCCACCGCCTGGAATTCCCCTTTAGTGACGCGGCGATTACCGTCGCGATCCAGATGGGTCAAGGTGGGCTTCAACGCTCCGTCCACCGTCCATCGGGTCGGAGGGGGAACCACCGCCAGGAAGGCCAGCAGAAGCAAAGAAAGAGAAAACCGGATCATGGCTGCCAATACCCTCGGACCTGAAGCTCTCGTGCCAGGGAGTTGGGAAGGGGGGAAGAAATGGGCAGAGGTGGCGGGGACCGGGCCTCCAGCCGGTGGGCCAGGGCGGAACGAAGAGCCTCCCGATCCTGGGGAGGGGTACCTTCGCTGAAAGACAGAATGGGTCCATCCAGGGACAGGGAGCGGGTTACCTCGGAAAGGTAGAAGGCGAAGGTCGGTGGGCCACTCACCGTCACCCTCCCGGTGAGTCCCCTCCCGGTAACCATCGCACCGTTGGCCTCGGTAAAGGCCACGCCCCTCTCCGGAATCCCCCCCCCTTCCAGGGAGGGGATCAGCATCTGTCCCCGCATGATCGCCGGTGGCGGCGCCCCGGACAGGGCCAACAGGGTCGGCATCACATCGTCCAATTCCGCCAGTCCCCCCACCTTCCGCCCTCCGGGAAGCCCTCCTGGGGGGCGAAACATCAGCGGTACCCTGGTGTTGGCATCCTCCCCATCGTACCCATGGTTGAAGGCGCCGTTCTCCCCCAATTCCTCGCCATGATCCGACACCACCACCACCCAGGCCTTTTCCAGAAGGCCCCTTTTCTGCAAATCAACCATGAACAGGCCGAACAGGGCGTCCAGGTAGCGCACTCCCCCATCGTAGGCTCGTCGAATCTGCTCCACGTCCTCTTCTGTCAACTGGGGAGGAGGCTCGGGCAGGGAGGCGGCATACCTGGCAAGCCCTTCCTTGCCTGCGGGGGACCGGGCTCCACCGGGGACCCGGGCCAATTCCCTGAGTTTGAGGAATCCGGCCTTCCCCGGAGGGAACATTTTCCCTTCCATGACCCTCAGCACTCCGATGGGATCTCGAATGATCTCGGCGGCGGGGCCCTGGTAGCCCACATCCGCCGTTGAATATCCAAAGGGCGTGGGCTTCAGATACCGGGCGTGGGCGTCATACCCATGAACAAACGCGAAGAACGGCTCCTTCTCTGGCAAGGAGTCGAGCCACTTCAAGGCGAGGGGAACGGTATGAAACAGGGAGCCCAGGGTCACCGGAGACTCGTAGACATCGAACCCCAGGGTGAACTCGTAATAAGGGTGAAGGTGCATTCCCCCTACGAACGCCCCGGTGTGGTACCCGTAGATCTGGAGAATCTGGGCCAGAAGGGGGGCCTGACCCGTGCCGAACTGGGGTTTGGCGTCGGCATGCCCCAATTCACTGGGGTAGCGACTGGTGAACAAGCTGGCGTGGGAATGCAGGGTTTCCGTCGCCTGGCTGAAGGCGTTCTCAAAGACCACCGCCTCGGCGGCAAAGCGATCCAGGTTGGGACTGAGATGATTGGGGTTTCCGTAGGCTCCCAGGCGATCCGCCCTCAGGGTGTCCAAGGAGATGAGGATGAAGGAGGGGGCCCCTGGGGGAAGGGGATGGGGAGTGACGACAGGAGGGGAGGACTCGACGGGGGAAGCCAGGGGAGGAGCAGAGGGCCTCTGGGGTGGAGAGGTGGACGGACTCTCAGGGGCACAGGCGATCAGGCAGGCAAGAACGCCCGGGGCACAAGCCCTCAAAGAGCTCTCCCGCAACCGGGAGAGGAGGAAGGGGAGCCGTCCTCGTTCATCCCCGGAAGGCTTGAGGGTTCCCTGCACTGTGAGGTCGCTTTCGGCAGCCCGCCTTGGGTAGCAGGCGGGGGCGCGGCCCATGATGGCACCGGGGTTGGTTCTTCGTCCACCCGGAAGAGGGATATCCTGTTTCCCCACCGAGAAGGAATTGTCGGGGAATCCGGTCTGGTATCATCGGCCCGCCTCCACCCCAGAAGAGCGCTCCCAGGCGCCTCCATTCCCCCTTGCCCATGACCTCCTCCCCTCGCCCTCCCCACAACGACAAGCCCTACAGCAAGCACTCCCCCGATCAAAAATGGGACGCCCTCGTCATCGGCTCGGGGATGGGGGGCATGACCGCCGCCGCATCCCTGGCCCGCCTCGGGCAAAGGGTGCTGGTCTTGGAGCAGCACTACGTCCCCGGCGGGTTCACCCACACCTTCAAGAGGCCGGGATATTCCTGGGACGTGGGGGTGCATGCGGTGGGAGAGGTCACCGAGCACAGCCTGACCGGCCGCCTCCTCTCCCAGTTGACGGGGGGGCGCCTCCAGTGGCAGTCCCTGGGATCCGTCTATGACGCCTTCCACTTCCCCGACGGCTTCCGCATCGACTTCCCCGACTCCCCGGCCCAGTTCCGGGCCAACCTGGTGGAGGCCTTTCCCCAGCAAGCGGGGGCCATCGACGCCTACCTGGCCACGGTCAAGGAGGTCGCCGCAGGGATGAGGGGCTATTACCTGGCCCGGGTGATGCCGCCTTGGCTGTCGGGAGTCGCCGACCTCACCTTGGGACGAAAGGCGAGGAGTTACCTGGAGTTGAACACCAGGGATGTGCTGGCGGGGCTCACTCCTGATCCCAAACTCCGCACCGTGCTGGCCTCCCAATGGGGGTATTACGGGTCGGTTCCCAGCCGCTCCTCCTTTGCCATCCAGGCCTTGGTGGCTCGTCACTTCGCCCATGGGGGTTACTACCCGGTGGGCGGATCGGGGGAGATCGCCCGGCAGCTCCTGGGCACGGTGGCGGAGGCGGGGGGCTGGACCCGGATTTCCGCTCCGGTGGAGCAGATCCTGGTGGAAAACGGCAAGGCGGTGGGGGTGCGCCTCCCCGAAGGAGAGGAGATCCGGGCTCCCCGCGTCGTCAGCGCTGCGGGAGTGATGTCCACAGTGAAGAGGCTGCTTCCTGAGAGCTACCAGCGCGAGCCCTGGGTCCAGAGCGTGGCGGCCTTGGCCCCTGCTTCCGCCCACGTCTGCCTCTACCTGGGGTTCAAGGGAGACATCCGCTCGGCAGGGGCCGGCGCCGCCAACCAGTGGTTCTGGGACACCTGGGAATCGGAATCCGACGCCTGGGAGATCGGGGATCCGGAGCACATCCAGCCCGCCCCCATCCTCTATTGCAGCTTCCCCTCCCTCAAGGATCCCCGCCACGATCCCGGCCCCCAGCAGCACCACACCGGCGAGGTGGTGACCTTCGTTCCCTGGGAGGTGTTCCGCCCCTGGCAGGGGTCCCGGTGGATGCGCCGGGGCCAGGACTATGAGGTGCTGAAGGGGCAATTGCAGGAGGCCCTTCTCTCCCAGTTCCTGACCCGCATGCCCGGCCTGCGCTCCATGGTGGATCGGGTGGAGTTGTCCACTCCCCTGAGCACCGACCACTTCTGTCGACCCGTGGCCGGCTCCATCTATGGCATCGAACCCACCCCGGAGCGGTTCCGCAACCCCTGGCTGCGCCCGAGGTCCCCCATTCCCGGCCTGTTCTTCGCCGGCAGCGAGGTGGCCACCGTGGGGGTGATCGGGGCGATGATGGGGGGAGTTCTCGCCGCCGCCGCCATGGAGCCTTGGGGAATGGCGGGAATGATGCGGCGCAGGTGAGGAGCCCTCCCCTCTTCTTTCTGGGTTCTCTTTCCGGCCCGAGCCGCCGATTGTTTGCGTCCTTTTTGAGGATTCCCCGTCTTTTTGTGCAGGAGGTATCGAACCGTGAACGAAATGAATCCCGATCAGATCCGCGCCGCCGTGCGCCAGCAGTATTCCGCCGTGGCCCTTGCCCAGACATCCTCATCCTGCGCCCCCGGGTGTTGTGGGCCGGCCCCCGAGGCCAGCTTGGGTCTGGGATACTCGGAAGAGGAGCTCGCGTCGGTTCCCGAGGGCGCCAACATGGGCCTCGGCTGCGGAAATCCTGCCGCCCTGGCTTCTCTCCGCCCTGGAGAAACCGTTCTGGACCTGGGGGCGGGAGGAGGATTTGATTGCTTCCTGGCGGCGCGGCAGGTGGGCCCCACCGGTCTGGTGATCGGAGTGGACATGACCCCCGACATGGTCACCAAGGCCCGAGCCAACGCCTTGACCCTGGGGGTGAGCAATGTGCAGTTCCGACTGGGAGAGATCGAGCATCTTCCCGTTCAGGATGGCATGGTAGACGTGATCCTCTCCAACTGCGTCATCAACCTGAGCCCCGACAAGGGGGCGGTGTTTCGCGACGCCTTCCGGGTGCTCAAGCCCGGCGGGCGGCTGGCCATCTCCGACGTGGTGGCCACCTCCCCCATGCCCGCGTCCCTGACCAAAGAGGTCGCCGCCCTCACCGGCTGCATTGCCGGCGCCGCCCCGGTGGAGACCCTCCAGACCCTCCTTCGGGAGGTGGGATTCGAGGGGATCCGAGTGGAGGTCAACGAGGCCAGCCGGGAGTTCATCCGAGAGTGGATGCCGGGTTCGGGGGCAGAGAACCATGTGGCCTCCGCCACGGTGGAGGCGGTGAAACCAGGGGGCAAGGGATCCTGCTGCGGGCCCTCCTGTTGCGAACCGGGAACCGGAGCATGATTGACGCAGCGATAAAGGGGGCGTGGTCCGATTTGGAGGCGAAGCTGCGCCCTTTCGTGGCCTCCAGAGTTCGGGTCCCCATGGATGTGGACGATGTGGTGCAGGACATCTTCCTGAAGATGCACAAGAGCCTCCCCAGCCTCCAGGATGACCAGCGCTTCGGACCGTGGGTGTACAGGGTGGCGCGCAGCACCATCTCCGACCATCACCGCACTTCTTCACGACACTCCCTGAGCCTGGGGGACGGGGAGGAGGAGACGACTCTGGATGGGGAAGACGAAGAGGAGGGGGCGGTGGAAAGAGAACTGGCCCAATACACCGTCCCCTTCGTAGAGATGCTCCCCTCCCCTTATCGGGAAGCACTGACCCTGATCGAGCTTCAGGGTCTGTCCCAGAAAGAGGCGGCGGCGCGACTGGGCATCTCCCTGTCGGCCATGAAGTCCAGGGTGCAGAGGGGGCGCCATCACCTGCGGGGGTTGCTGGAGGCCTGCTGCGACATCGCCGTGGACGCCCGGGGAAGGGTGATGTCCTGTGACCCGCGCCCCGATGGACGGATTCCCGGGGTGTGCTGTCCTTGATCCGAGGTTGAGGACTCTCCTCCAAGATCCTCTTCGAGTCTCACGCAAAATGCTGTTGCACGACCGGATCGGGGCGTCACAGGTCCTCCCCAAAATCCTTACAACCCAGGGCCCTCCGATATCCTCTTCGTGGTGAAAAATCTCAGCCCCTCATCGCGATGGCACCGGGGGAGCACCCTCCTCCTCTCTCACGCCGGTCATTCCGTCGGCTGAAAAATGTAGGACAAGGGCTCGTTTTTTTCCTAAAACTTCATGCTTCATTCGATTTTTATACAGCGGGCTTCTCGGTGCTTTCCTCTTTCGAATCTTCTTTCCTGGTAACATCCTTATCGGGTGCTGACTCAGAAAACACAAATCCGGCATCGATCCTCTCGATCTCCTTCATCACTTTTTTGAGCACCACCTTGGTTGAATCATCGGTGAAAAACACATATCTCATCAGGTTTTCGACATACATCTGCCTCTTTTTGTAGTGACTGTATACACCGTAGGTGAGGGCGGCCAGTCCAGTCACCGTGGTCTGTACGATGGCTGATTTCAAGAAATCCTTCTCCAAACCGTAATCCTTGGAAATCACGGCCAGGGAGGGCCAGGCCAGAACCATGATTCCCGCCAGAATCGCCAGCACGAACGAGAGCTTGTTGAGGACTGCGTAGCTGCGGGCCTTGATGTACAGGTCTACCATCATCACATGGCGCTGGCGCATTTCGGTGGAAACGGTGCTCTCCGCCATTCCCCACTCCCGAAAGGCGGATTCCATCAGGTGGCGAGCACTGGTCTGGTTGGCGGAGAGGGGGAACTTCATGGGTGCTTTCCTTTCACGCCTTGGGTCCCTCTCATCGCTCCACGGTGAAGGGCCCACCCCGCCACCGCGAAACCGAAGAGGGTCGTCACTCCCAACTCCACCGGGCCGGGAGCCTCGGGAAGGAGGAAGCCGAAAACCTGATTGGACCAGAAGGCCAGCAGGACGAGGACGATGTTTCGCAGTCTGCGGTTGTGGGGATCGTAGAGGTGAACGGCCCACAGGCAGACCACCGCTTCCACGGCAAAGAAAGCGACCGGCCAGGCGGCCAGACCGGTGCCCAGCCTCCAGTCGGGCTTGAACCCGAATCCCACCACCGCCATGTCGGGATGGTGACTGAGAACATCCAAGGCGTAATGGGAAAAGACGGCCATTCCCAGAAGGCTCCCTCCCTCCCAGGAGCCCCACACCTTCCTCCCCAGAAGAATCGCCAGAACGCTCCACAGGCCCGCTCCCAAAAGGGAATGGGAGATGCCCAGATCGATCAACTCCAGGTTGGCGAACACCGGCGGGTCATGAACCACCGCCTTCTCCCAACCCAGGGGTCCCAGCACGGCGAACAGCAGGTCCAGGAAGGTGGTCCCCGCCAGCAGGGCAGAAAGGGGAACGACCCGGGAGCGGGAGGCCAGGACGAAGGCGGGGGCGAAGTGGCCGACAAACATGACCGGAAGATGACACGATTTGCAGGGGATGGGTGCCGGGTGGACCGGAATGGCGCCGCTATCGTCCCCATTCCCTCTGGGCCACAAAGGCCCTCACCTTGTCCTCGATTTGATCCCGGAGGACCCGCACCCTCTCCTCCGACTCCCCCCGAGGGTCAGGAAAGGGCCAGTCCTCCCTGTTGAGGCCCGGCACCACCGGGCATTCTTCGCCACACCCCATGGTGATCAGCCACTGGGCCGAGGCCGCCAGCTCAGCGGTGAGGAGACGAGGGACGGCGGTGGTCAGGTCCACGCCCCGCTCCCCCATGACCGCCACCACCTCCGGGTGGACTCGGGAGGAGGGATGGGTGCCGGCGGAGACGGCCTGGGCCCGGGCCGGATCCGCCAGGAGATTGAAAAAGGCGGCCGACATCTGGGAGCGCCCGGCGTTGTGGACGCAGGCGAAGATCACGGTGATGGCCATCTCTTCTCCATCGCCTCCAACCGAGGCTCGGTTTCTGTTGCCACTCCTACTTCCCCGCCACCCTCACCCCCCGGGGGATCTGGATCCAATCCAAAGGATCCTGGGGAGTTCCTCGATAACGGATCTCGAAATACAGATATGCACCGTCCAGAGAACCGGTGGCGCCGACGGTACCCAGGGGTTGGGAGGTCAAGAGGCGCTCCCCGGGGCGGACAGTCATGCTGGCCAGGTGGGCGTAGACGGTGAAATATCCATCGCCGTGATCGAGGATGACCACGTTTCCATATCCACGCAGCCATTCCGCCTGCTGCACCGTTCCCCGGTAGATGGCCCTTACCGGAGCGCCATCGGGAGCCCGGATGTCAATGCCGCGATGGATCAGGACTTCCGAGCTTCCTTCCGGGGAGTAGCGCCCGAAGGTGCGGCTGATGTTGCCCAGGGCGGGGAGGATCATCTGACCCCGGTGAGCCGGAAATCCGGTGGGGCTGAGGGCGGTGCTGGGGATGCGAAGGATCTCCTGGACGGCTTCGTCACCCCGAGCCATGATCTCATTGGTGATCACCGGGAGACGTCCCGATTGACTCAGCGAGGCGAGGAGATCCTGACGGCGGGTGCGGTTCAGGCGAGCGGTCAGCTCCTCCCCCTCCTTCTCCTTCAGGATTCCCTGGAGGGCGATGCGCGACTGCTCCAAATCGGATTGCAATTTCTGGTGCTCTTTCATCACCCTCCGGTGCTCCTTCACCGCCTGCATGTCCCCGGTCACCATGAACCACAGGTAACGGCTGCGCTTCATCAGATCCCGATGATTGCGGGAGGAAAACAGCAGCTTCAACACGCTTCGCTCGGAGGTGCGGTAGAGGAGGCGGAGGCGGGCTCCCATGTGCTGGCGCCTCTCTTCCAATTCGGCGGTGAGGGGGGCCAACGCGATCTGGCTGGCCTGGAGGCGGGTTTCAATGGCCTCGGCCCGCTGACGCAGGGCGGTGACCTCGATCTCCAGCCTCTGCACCTCCACATCCAGCTTCTCGATCTCCTCCAGGAGGGTCTTGTCCCGGGCGGTCAGGGCCGAGGGTGCCGCCCGCGCGGAGGATTCCAAAAAGCCCGTCCAGGACGCCCAAAAGAGGAAGAGAACGGTCACGATGGGGCGCTGTCTTGACCTCACAACCCCGACCCCAGAAACCTTCGGGTGCTCAACCAGGCCCCCGCTCCTCCCAGAACCAGCCCGGAGAGAGCCAGGAGGAGGACCCAGGAAACCGGCAGATACCCCATCCATTGGGCCCCCTCGGGAAGTTCCAGAGCCTCCCGAAGATAGGAAAACATCCCCCGATAAAGGGAAAAGCTCCCCACAAGGGCCAGGGCCGAGCCCAGTCCCCCCTGTACCAACCCCTCCACCAGGAAGGGGGCACGGATGAAGGCCGGGGTCGCCCCCACCAGCTCCATGATTTCCAATTCCTCCCGCCGGGCATACACAGTCAACTTGATGGTGTTGTTGACCACGAACATGGAACCTGAGAGGAGCAGTCCTCCCATGACCACCGCCGAGATCCGCAGCAGATTCATGAAGGCATGAAAACGCTCCACCCACTCCTGGCTGTAGTCGATCTCCACGAACTCCGGTCGGGAGATGCCCTTGGCGAAGCTCTTCACCGCTCCCGGCGACTGAAGATCCCCCCGCAGACGGATCTCCAGGGAGGCGGGAAGGGGATTGGCGGGGAGATCCTCCAGCACTTCCTCGGCCTCCGGCAACCCCTCGATCAGGTGCCGGGCGGCGTCGGCCTTGCTTACGAAGAGCACTTCCTCCACCTCGGGCATGCCCTCCAATTCCCCCTTCAGTCGAAAGATCGCCTCCTCGGCCACTCCCTCTTGAAGATAGGCGGACACCTGCACATCCTGGCCCCACCGATCGAGAACCTGGGAGAGGTTCCACAGCACCAGGAGGAAGGTGGACACCAGGAGGAGGGAAACGGCGATCACCCCAACGGTGATGACGTTGAGAAACCGGAACTCCAAGAGGTTGGTGGCGGCCCGGCTCAGGGCGGAGAGGAGAAATCGAGTCATGGAAGGGGCTGGGGGCTGGCCTGGGTGGAAGGAGCCTCGGCCAGGAGCCCCCGGGAGTCGGAAACGATGCGCCCCCTCTCCATGTGGATGCGACGGGCGGAAAACGCTTCCAGGAGACGAGTGTCGTGGGTGGCGATGAGCAACGTGGTGCCCTTCAGGTTCACGTCGTGGAGAAGCTCCAGGATTTCCAGACTGCGGGCGGAATCCAGGTTGCCGGTGGGCTCATCCGCCAGCACGATGGAAGGGTCGTTGACGATGGCGCGGGCGATGGCCACCCTCTGCTGTTCCCCCCCTGAAAGCTCGTTGGGGCGGGCCCCCGTGCGATGGGTCAGCCCCACCCGAGCCAGGACCGAGGCCACCCGGCGGCGAATGTCCTTGGGAGGCGCCGACAGCACTTCCAAGGCCAGGCCCACGTTGTCCCCCACCGAGCGGGAAGGGATGAGCTTGAAATCCTGGAACACCACCCCGATGTTGCGGCGCAGATAGGGCAGGGAGGAGGGGCGAAGGCGGGTGATGTCGGTGTTCTGGATGAGAATGCGTCCGGAAGTGGGCGCATCACCGGCATGAACCAGACGCAGCAGGGTGGATTTCCCCGCCCCTGAGGGTCCGGTGATGAACACCATCTCCCCCTTTTCAATGTGAAGGGAGCACTCCTCCAAGGCAGGAGGTCGATTTCCGTAGGCCTTGACCACCCGATCCAGCACAATCACCGGCTCACCTTCCCCCTCCTGATCTCCCCAGCCCCCCTCATAGGTCGATCAACTCCACCCGAGAAATGGGATGGCCCAGGAACCGGGAACCCACTCGAATGAATCGCTCCACCCCGTCCGTGACCAGGAAGCGGCACCCCTCTTCGTTTCCTTCAGGCGGGAGTCCCGGGGTGCGGGCTCCGACCTGGGTGAGCCGGGAGGCCACTGCGTCGGCCGTCGCTCGGGCAGAGTCGATGACTGCCACCGAGGGGCCCACCGTCTCCTGGATGACCCCCCTCAGCAAGGGGTAGTGGGTACACCCCAGGACCAGCGTGTCGGATCCGGTTTTTTCCAGGTCTTTCAGATAGATACCCGCAGTCAAGGAGGCCACCTCCCCCTCCGTCCATCCCTCCTCAGCCAGGGCCACAAACAGGGGGCAGGGAAGGGCGGTGACTTTGGCATCGGGGGCAAGACGGTGAAGGGCTTGCTGGTAAGCCCCCGCTCTCACCGTTCCCTCGGTGGCAATGACGGCGATGCGGCGGGTGATGCTGTGGGCGGCGGCGGCGGCGGCCCCCGGCTCCACCACTCCCTCTACCGGGATTCCCCGGGGGTGGTAGAGCGCTTCGAGAGCAGGAAGGGCGTGGGCCGAGGCGGTGTTGCAGGCCACCACCAGCATCTTGATCCCCTCCCTGACCAGATGACCGGTCACCTGCTCCGCATAGCGGCGCACCGTCTCCGGGCTCTTGATGCCGTAGGGGACCCGAGCGGTGTCTCCCAGGTAGATGAACCTCTCCTCGGGGAGGCGCTCCCGCAGGGCGGCGAGAACGGTCAGGCCGCCGATACCGGAATCGAACACACCTATGGGAAGGGAGAGAGACAGGAGAAGGGCCTCCGAAGCGCGCGGATGGTAGCACAGGGAGGGGGAGGCATCGCGCCCTCGCCGACGGTGATCCGAGGGTCGAGAATCCCACCTTGGCAGTAGTTTCCCTAACAGGCTGGTATTCTCGGGCCTCGGAAAGGACGGTTTGGTGAATGGTGGTCCGGGCAGGGATTTTTGGTGGCAGCTTTGACCCTCCTCACCTCTGCCATCTGCTCCTGGCAGTGTCGGCCATCGAGGCGGGGTGGGTGGATGAAGTCTGGTGGATTCCTCTTTTGAATCACGCCTTTGGCATCAAGGCCCCCTCCCCTTTCGCCGACCGGGCCCAGATGGTGGAGAGGATGATCAGCCCCTACCACCCCCGCATGCGCTGGGAGGACATCGAAGCCTCCCGCCGGGGGCCCAGTTACACCATTGACACCGTCCGGGACCTCCAGGCACGGCACCCGGGGGTGGAGTTCGTGCTGCTGGCGGGCAGCGACATCCTGGCGGAGTTTCACCGATGGAAGGACCACGAGGAGCTCCTCCAGCGAGTCCCCCTGCGGATCGTCGGTCGCCTGGGGGAGGAGAGCCTGGGACAGATGGGGTTCCATTCCCGCATCCAGCTCCTCCCCATTGCCCTTCCCCAGGTCTCCAGCTCCTCCCTTCGCCAGAGACTGCGCCAGGGGTTGCCAGGAGAGCCGCTGATTCCTCCTCGGGTCGCCGAATACATCCGGGCCCGAGGCCTGTATCGAGAAGAGGAGGCCGAAGAGGATGAGGCGGGGGGAGTCCCCCAGGGGAAGGGAGGGGACTCATGACCTCTCGTTCCCTTCAGACTCGTCTGCTCCTCCTCCCCTTCCTGGCGGTGGCCCCCATCATCGGATACCGCACCCTGGCCTTCCCCGATGGCGTGCTGGCGGGATGGGCGGTGGGGACGGTGGTGGTGGCGGCAGCCTGGGTGCTCATCACCCGCCGACCGTTGCAGGACATGGGGTTTCGATGGGGAAGGGCGGGACTCTCCCTGATGGCCGGCGGGGGAGGGGCCCTCGCCTGCCTGGGCCTCCCCACCCTGCTTCTGTGGGGAACCGGGAGGGTCCAGGTCCTGGTCGGCCACTCGGAGCCCTCGAGCCTCCTCCTCCCTGGGGTGGCCCTCGGGGTCGCCGCCCTGGGAGAAGAGGTCCTGTTTCGGGGATACCTGCTGACCACCTTGGAGGAGAAGCTCTCCCCTCGTCGGGCCATCCTGGTGGGGGGAGTCCTGTTCGGGGCCGGGCATTTATTCAATCCCCATGCCGGTTTCCTGGGGTTCGTGGGAGTGGTGTCTGCCTCCTTCATCCTGGGGATCCTGTATCAGGGTACTCGCTCCCTGCTGGCCTCCACGACGTTTCACCTGACCTGGAACGCGGGGTTGTCGATGGTCATGGGGTTGCCGGTGAGCGGCATGGACCTCCCCGCCGGCGACGCCCTGCTGCCGGTTCGGGGGCAGGAGTCCCTGCTGGGGCTGCCCTGGGGTCCGGAAGCGGGGTGGCCCTATGTCCTGACCCTCTTGGGGGTGGGGTGGGCCTTGCACCGGAGCCTTCCCCCTCGCCGGGTCATGGACGACCACGAGAGGGCCTGGGAGAGCCTGATGAAGGAGGAAGGGAAAGGGAACTGAGAGGTCAGCGGCGAGGGCGGCGCCCGGAGGGGCGGTGGGAGTCCCCGGTGGCATCGTGAGGAGGTGCCCCCCCAGGGGTTCGAGGAGAGTCGGCGGGGGCATCGTCCAGAAAGGCGGCGATGGAGGCCCGGGTCCCCGCCACCAGCCTCTCCCGGAGGTGAAGGGTGGCCCTGGTCCCTTCTTCATCCCAGTTCATGTCCACCGCGTCGATGACCAGATAGCGAAACCTGGCGTCCCCGTCCCCTACCGCCCCCAGTTGAAGCTGATTTCCCAACCATTCCGCGATCTTGTGAGCAGCTTTCTCGTCGCCTGGCATCCTGAACCGGCTGGTGACGAACACCGCCATGCCCCGGGGATCGGAGATCTGGTAGTCCTCAATCTCGTCGATGAAGGCCCGGACGTGACGGTGCTCCAGGCGCCGCAGC
>CAYRTW010000063.1:0-25078 GCA_964426935.1 uncultured Rickettsiales bacterium | reverse complement strand
TTTCGCGTGCGACTCTGAAATCGCCTGCTTGTTTCAAAAATACAGGTCCGGTGAGATGGGGTCAGACACACAGATCGTGTACTCACCGAAGCCCCATTGTTCTCGCGCAGAGGCGCAGTGGGCGCAGAGGGGGGCGGTTTGGCGGGAATCGTATTGATACATCCATATCAGAAAAAATAGCCCCTTCCACCTCACCCTACTTCAGAAAAACCAGACAGCCCCTCCGTTCCCTCTGTTCCTCCGCTCATCCGTTTCAAAAAAGCCAACGTAGGCGGATTTCCCTGAAAATGTCACATCATCTACCCGTCAACCCCAAACATCCCCCCGCCCTCCTTGGCGCCTTGGCCCCTCCGCGCCTTGGCGGGAGTTCATAGAAAAGCACGAATCCATAAACACAGCCCCGATTCACCCACCCCACACCCCACCCAACTGGTCAGCTCCCTCCCTCCAGAGTAGTATTTTCGGTCTCACCTCCTCCTCCCTGACCTCCGAGCCCTCCCATGGCCGATTTCAAGAACGAGCTCTCCTGGTCCACCTCCCGTCGCAAGCTGTGGGAGGGCTGCCGACGGGCCTACTGGTATCGCTACTACGGCCACTGGGGAGGGTGGAAATCGGAGGCGCCTCCCAGGATCCAGAAGGCGTGGATGCTGGGAAAGATGACCCGCCTCCACATGTGGACCGGCTCCATCGTTCACGAAACCCTGGAAGAAGCCCTGAAGGAATACGCCGCCACCGGCACCTTCCCCGATCGGGTCCGCATGGAAGAGAGGGCCATTCATCGTCTGCGGAGGGGGTGGGTGGAGTCCCGGGATCGGGAGTGGGAGAGGGATCCCCGCCGCTGCGTGAACCTCATGGAGCACTACTACCACCACCCCATTCACAAGGAGGACACCGACAAGGTCAAGGCCGATGTCCTCCTCTGCCTGCGGAATTTCGACGCTTCCAAAACCGCCGGAGAGCTGCGCGCTTCCGACCCGGCTTCCTGGCTCAACCTGGAGGTGCTGGATTCTTTTCCGGTGGACGGGGTGAAGGTGTACATCAAGCCCGATCTGGCCTGTCGACAGGGTGACAAGGTCGTCCTCTACGATTGGAAGACAGGCCGGCGCAATCCCGACGATCTCCGCCAGTTAGCCGCCTACGCCCTCTTTGCCCGCCACCGCTGGGGGGCCTCTGCCGAAGACATTCTCATCCGCGCCGTGTACCTGAAGGAAGGGGAGGTGGTGGAGGCCCAGGTGGAGGAGGCCCTCCTCGTCGAAATCGAACAGGAAATCACCGCCTCCATCGCTGAGATGCGACAGGTGCTGCGGGATCCCGCCCAGAATATCGCGGCGGCGGAGGATTTTCCCCGGGTGGATCAGGCGGGTGAGTGCCGCAACTGTTTCTTTCAAGAATTGTGTTACGGGGAAGGTGGATACCCGGGGGAGGAGTGAGTTGGGTGCGGTTCGCTGTTGCGGTGCAATGAGACAGTTGAAGTGTGAGCAGGGAAGGGGGGGTGGCCGCAGCGTCGCAGGAAAGGGATGGGAGGGACTGGGATTTTTCACCACGAAGGGCACGAAGGTTCACGAAGGCCTCTCTGAGGATCACACAGAATGCGTAGCGCAGCGAGCGAACGGCCGCAGCGCCGAACTCCCCCTCCGCGCCCCCAGCGCCTCTGCGCGAGAAAAAAATCAAGGATCCCCGCCCGGTTCCCCCGTTCCTCGGCCCCACCTTGTTCCGCTCCCCAATGCACCCACGACCGCGCCCCAGGTTTTTCTGCATTTTTGAAACGGAGGAGCGGAGGAACGGAGTCAACGGAGAGGGGGTCGCATTTTCCTGAACCACCCCCAAATGCAAGGCCCATTCTCCGTGCTCATAGGTTTCACATTCACAGATGGAATTCCTCCGAGGCAGGGCACCGAGCGGCCTTCGATGCTACTTGAACAATTCCGGATTTTCCCCCCTGGCCGCAAACGCCCGTCGATAACACATGGCCTTCATTCCCAGGGCCTGGGGCAGCACGCACTCGTTGCTGTTGGTGCATTTCGCCGACCAGGCCGCACCCAGCAGGGCCCTCGGCAGCATCGGTTCCGCGTAGAAGGGACGTCCGATGCCAATGGCGTCGGCTTCGCCGGACTCCAGGATGGCTGCCGCCTCCTCGCCGCTGCGGATTCCTCCCACCGCAAACACCGGGATGGACACCGCCTCTTTCACCGCCTTCCAGTGGCTTCGATTCCACAGGGGCACAAACGGGTGAAGCCGCGCCGCCCGGGCCATGGACGCCTTGAGGATCCAGGCCTGCCACGAGGAGCCAGCCATGTCCTGAAGGGCTCCCCTCAGCTTGGGGTCGGTCCAGGAGGCTGTCGGATAGGCGCCGCGACACAAGGCGGTGTCGGGCAGGGCGGCGGCCGCCACCGGGGTCAAGGCGTCGTAGCCGGCTCTCTCGGCGCGCTGAGCGTAGTCGAGGCCTTCCTCCAGGCGGAGGCCACAGGGATGCCCCTCCTCTTCCACGGTCAGCTTCAGCAGGACGGGAAAGGAGGGTCCACACGTCCGGGCGATGCCGTCCCGGATGCGGGCCAGGAACTGGAAGCGGCGTTCCGGGGAACCGCCCCAGGCATCGGTGCGGCGGTTCCACACCCGGGAGAGGAGTTGATGACCCAGCTTGGCATTGCTGGCGGCGATCTGGACTCCGTCGTAGCCCGCTTCTCTGGCCCAGGTGGCCACGGTGATGAAGCGCTCCACCAGGGCCAGCAGATCCGCCTCCCCCAGCACCCGAACTCCGGGATGAACGGGGAGAGCCCACCACGGCAGCGGGGAGGGCGCCCAGGGGAGGCCAGAACGGGTGGCGCGAAGGGCCCGGTGCCAGCCCTCTACCGCGAACGCACCCCCATGACCGAGTTGGATCACGATAGAGGCTCCGTGACGGTGGATGGCGTCAGGGACGGAGCGAAGGCGCAGCAGATCCTCCCTGCCTCCTACCCGGCTCATGCCTGGAGCGGTGGTCCCTTCGGGGGTGACGGTGGTGTGTCCCTGGATGATCAGCCCTACCCCGGCCTCGGCGTTTCTTAGGAACTGCCGCACGTAGATCGCCGCAGGATCCGGCGCCGAGCCGGCCCCCTCCAGGACCGGGGCCCGGTACAGGCGATTGCGGACGGTGAGACCGGCGAGTTGAAGGGGATCGTGGAGGGTGGCGGTCATGGTTGGGGTTCCCCCGCATCCCCCTCAGGGCCTCAGCACCACTGTCTGGTCTGCCGCCACGTCCTGAGCGGACACCAGGGTTCCATCGGGCAGGCGAGCTTCCACCCGGTCCACCCGGGTCTCGGTTCCCAGCCCGAAGTGGGCCACCGGCGCCGACGAGGACATGGCGGTTCGGAAGCCACCATCGATCATCTGGCGGGAGGTCCGACTCCCCAGGGTCAGGGTCACCGTTGCGGAAATCCCGTCGGGGTTGGAGGACCCCGGCAGGCTGAGGGCCACGTCCAGCCAGTGCCCCTGGGCGCACTCCTTCTTGGACAGCCGGGCATCGGGGGTGTTGCCGATCAAGCCGAAAATGAAGTCCTGGACCCCGTCTCCGTTGAAGTCGGCCCGGGCGACCGAGCGATGGGGATCCCAGTCCTCCAGATCGTTGGGAAGGGGATCCTCCTGAAGCCCATCGGGACCGCCGTAGAGCAGACCCAGGTTCTGCCACAGGGCATTGGACATTTCCGGTTCGATGTCGGCGACGAGGGGATTGGAATAATCGATGTACAGGTTGGCAAAGACCACCAGGAGATCCTCCCAGCCGTCGTTGTCCAGATCCTCGAACAGGGAGCCCCAGGCCACATCATGATCGGCGGTGGCCAGGGCGCTCAATCCCCTCGCTTGGGTCGCGTCGACATACACCCAGGGGCTCACCGCCTCCAGATAGAGGACCCCGGGCATGGTGGACACCAGGGCATCCCAATCGCCGTCCCCGTCCGGATCTCCCACCGTCACCGCCATCCCCCAGGTCGCCACTCCCAAACCGGTTCCCTCGCTGGCGTCCGTGAACACCGCTCCGGCGGCGCTTCCCGGGCCCTCGTTGCGCAGAGCCCGGTTGGGGACCACATAGGCGCCGGCATCGTTGGCCACCAGGAGATCCAGGTCCCCATCCCCCTCCAGGTCGACCCAATGCCCCTGGTAGCCCAACCCGTCCATCGACCCCTGGGGCAGGGCGTCGGAGACGTCGTCAAAGGTGTGATCCTCCCCCTGGCGAAGCAACCGGGAGCCGTCTCCGGGCACGTCGCCGAGGATCAGCCCCTCCATGTCGTTTCCCGAATAGAGGTTGGACAGGAACAGATCCAGATCGCCGTCGCCGTCATAATCAGCCCAACCTCCCGACATACCCGCCCGGGGAATGCCGTCGTTGATGCCGGCGGCGGCGGTGATGTCCACAAAGGTTCCATCCCCCTGATTCTGGTAGAAGTGCATGAGCCCCGACCAGCCCAGCACCAGCAGATCCACGTCACCGTCCCCGTCGTGATCCACCGCCGAGGTCCCCATGGCGCTGGAAGGGGTGGCCTCATTGATATCATCCACCCCTGCCGCTGCCGCCCCTTCGACAAACCGGCCGTCCCCCAGGCCCCAATACAGACCGTTCCCCACCCCGCAGGAGTTGACCGCAAAGAAGTCCAGGGCACCGTCGCCGTTGAAATCAGCGATGGCGGTGCCGCCTCCCGGGCAGGGGTACTGGATTTCTTCCCGAGGAGGCCCAAGCCCGGCCACGGTGACCCCATCCTCGTCCCCCAGCTTTCGCCATCCCGGCTCCCCCTCACAGGGGCCGTCCGCCCCGACCTGGAAGCCATCGTCGGGATCAGCGCAACCGGCAGGGCCGATCAGAGCCATCAAGAGAGGCAGGAGACACCACGCTGGGAACCTCGATCTCATGGGGCCATCCTAGCGGAGTCAGGGAGGAAAGTAACCGGAAAGGGGCCTGACCGGCAGAGCCCATGGCATCGGCACGATCCACATCACCCACCGAACCGAACCTCTCCACTGGTTTTCGAGCTATCGCAAGAGGACCTCTGGCCGCCCCTGCTACCGGGGCAGGTCCCTCTCTCTTTTCGATGGCAGTGTTTCCAGCCCCCACCCATCTCATCCCGGGCACGGCGAGCAGAGATCCGGCGATGCCGAAAAGGGCCCCGCCAATGGAGCCCCTGCTCAGAACGCCAGACTTTGAGGCGCGTCGTCGGTGATCTCGTAGTAGCCTCCCTTGTCACCAACAAACGTGTGCTTCGAGATCTTCAGACCCAGTGAAGTGTCGATGCACCCCATTGCGACGGCTATCCATTTATAGCCCTCAAGGGTCGGATTCCAGAACAACGTCGAGCCGCAGGTTGAGCAGAAGCCGCGTTGGACCTTCTCGGACGACGGGTACCACCTGACCGACTCCGCGCCCCGCACTTGGAGGGCAGTTCGCCTTACGTTGATACCTGTCCAAAAATTGCCCGTCTGTTTGCGGCATTGCGAACAGTGGCAGGCCTCTGGAGAGTGTTCCAGGGGTTCTTGAATATCAAGCTGCACGGCACCGCAGAGACATTTTCCGTGTATCACCCTTGGCTCCTCGGATCATTTGGATCCCTTCCGCTCCCATCCCCCAAGCTCAGCGAACCGGCGCACCGAACGCCACGATTGCAACCGCAGCGCGCCCACCGGGTTCACTGCATCGCAGGGTCAGGCGTCATTTCGATTCGGGCCTGGCGTCAAACTGTCGCTTCTTGTCGGCCATCCACCTGGCGGTGCCATCCTCGGACTGCATGAGGTTTCTCATCTCGCTCATGGCCTCCAGATGCGGCTTGTCGGCTTTCTGGAACATCTCCTTGCCGTGCTTCTGACTCAACTGGGCGATCTCCTCGAAGGTGCCCGCGCGAAACTCCAAGTCGCACGCCCCGCCGAGTTCTTTACAGGTCATTGTCTTCATGTGTGTTTTGTCTTTCTGTGATTGTGCTCAAGTGTGTGCAGACCTGCGGTGACGCCTGACCGCGAATAAAATAAATAAAACAACCCCGTTACATGACCTCAGCGCTACTCATGGGACCGTTGACTGCTGGGGGAAGGGGACGCAAGGACTCGGTCACGTCGCGGCAGGGTGTCCAGGTTTCACTGCGGTATCTCCCGGTGGCAGTTACCTCGTGAAACAATTTCCGTGTTGCATCCCAATGATCGTGACTGAAGACGTCGGCCCACGCCGCTTCGATATGGGGACGTAACAGGGGCACATCGGGATTGGCTCCCCGCATCCTCCATCCCAGGCGGTGGCGATGATAGGGGGGAAGATCCTCCACCCTCCTGTAATACAAGCCTCGAAAGCGCTGAAGCTCTTTTCCTCCCGTCTCCGGCCAGTGGGCAAGAATGTCCTCTGGAGATCTCCACTGTCGCGCCGCCCCCTCCCGGGTGAGCTGGGTGAAGAAGAGATGGAAGGGGCGCTGCACCCTCTCCAGGTAGGCTTCCGTAGCCTCCACCAGGGCCCGGTCCTCTCTCTCCTGCCCGGGGGGGAGGCCCAGTTTTTGTCTCCACCTCTCCTGAAACGCCCGTCGATACAGGGAGTGAAAAGGGGCTCTGGCTTCCCGGGCCGCCTCCTCGGGCACCAGTCCGGCCAAGGGTTCCCCCAGCCGCTCCAGGTTCCACAGGCAGGCGTCTCCCTGTCTCCCCAATGAATACAGACCGTTTCCATCAAAATAGGCGGCGGTGAAGCGGGGATTCCACAAGGAAGCCACCCCGTAGGGCCCGTAGTCAAAGCTCTCCCCGGTCATGGACATGTTGTCGGTGTTGAGAACGCCATGGACGAAACCGTTGGCGGTCCACGAGGCGGCCAGTTGGGCGATGCGTTCCACCAGTTCTTGATACAGGCGAACGGCCCGATCCCTGACCCCGTGCAGGTGGGGATAGTAATGAGCAACCACGTGATCCAGCAGGCGGGGAATGGCGCTGGGATTATGGAAGTATAAATGTCTCTCAAACGTGCCGAATCGAATGTGGCTGTGAGACATCCGCACCAGGATCGCCCCTCGGGTAGGGGAGGGCTCGTCGCCGCGCCAGAGGGCGTCCCCTGTTTCGATGACGCAGAAGGTGCGGGAAGTGGTGACGCCCAGGGCGTGGAGGGATTCTGATGCCAGCATTTCCCGGACTGCACCCTTGAGGGTCAGTCGTCCATCTCCGCCCCGAGAATAGGGGGTGGTGCCTGTTCCCTTGGTGCCCAGGTCCAGGAGCCGTCCATCCCGGGCGTGAATCTGCCCATACAGGAAGCCCCGTCCGTCCCCCAGGTCCAGGTTCAACATCTGGAACTGGTACCCCACGTAGCGCATCGCCAGGAAGGAGCCTCCCCGAGGGTGCTTGAACCTCCCGAAGGCGTCCAGGAGGTGGTCGTCGCTGACCGCCGCCGGATCCAGCCCCAGAAGGGCCAGAGCCTCATCGTTGCGGTAGCGGAGGACCAGTTTATCGAAGGTCCCCGGTCGCACCGGATCGGAAAAATCCGGTCCCAATTCTTCAAAGGCGCGACACCACCTGAGGTCGGAGAAGGGGGAGGGCTCAGGGTTCGTCATGGGGAGGGCGACCGGGGGAATGGGAGAGGTGATCGTGCTCATGAGGATGGGGGGAAATCAGGCTCTCCACCCACCCCCGAGCCCCCATCCTCAACAGAGAGAGGAGGGCCAGGGCCGCCAGCACCGCCAGGGCCCCCGTTTCCAGCCAGGAGGGGGAGGCGACGGGATGCAACGGGGAGGAGGGGGGGAGCCAGGCATTCATTCCCACTGCAATCCCCACCAGCATCATCATGGCGGCCCCTTCTCGCCACGAGGGAACAGAGACGCCGTCTCCTCCAGAGAGGGGAGATCGGAGCCACCGGGACATCCGAGGGCCTGCGGTCACCGCCAGCAGGGCGGCACCGGGGGTGAGCCCTTTGTGGATGAGCACCGTCGCCAGTGGAAGCGCAGTGAGGGGGTGAAGAGAGAGAAGGGAGGCCAGGAGGGGAAAAAGCAGCAGATCCCAGGGGCTGAGCCCGTCCAATACACCCTTGGGGAGGGAGGATTCCAGGAGGGAGGCGAACAACAGTCCCGCCAGCAGGGGAGGGAAAACCGGGTCCAGGAAGTCTTCCCGGGGAGGAGACGGCTTCCTTTGTACATCCCCTCCGGATCGGCTCCCGTCGAGCGGAAGGAGGGCCCCCACTGCGGCGGCCCCCAGCCACGCTCCCGTCCACTCCCCTCCCAACAGGGGAAGGGAGAGGAGACCGGCCAGGAAACCCAAGGCTCTTCTGTCTGAGGTCGGGGGAGCAGCCGTCCCCATTGCCTCCAGAATCCTATTTCCTGTTTTCAAGCCCCACCCCTCCAGGAAGGACCCGCTCCCCCTTCGGTTCTCCTTCCACCACCGCCCCATCTCCCAACTCAGCAGACCTCCTGCCAGGGAGGGCGAGGATCGCATGGCCAGGGCCCAGAACGTTTCACCGCTGCCCAGACCCGCCACCCAGGGGGGCACCCCCGAGTGCGCGTCGGGGGAAGCGATGAGGAGCAAGGCGACGGCAACTCCCGCCCCCAGCCCCGACGCCCACCGGTCCCGCCGCTGGTCGGGAAGGGCATGTTCGTGGTGAGGACGATGGAGGGTGACATGCAGCAGGGATCCCGCCACGGCCGCCTGGAACCAGGCCATCCCCGGCTGAGCTCCCGACAGGGCCTCCTCTCCAGCCAGGAATCCCGCCACCGTCACCGCCGCCATTCCCCCCAGGAGGGCGCCGGCGCGGAGAGAGCCATGATGGGTTCTGGCCAGCCACCACACCCCCAGGCCCACCGGGAACTGATGAAGAAGCACTGCCAGGGGCAGCAGGGGAGAGCCCCCATCCCCACGGCTGCCGTCCATCACCAGGGCGGTTCCATCCATGAAGGAGTGGACCCCCAGGGCCAGGAGGGCCAGGGGAAGGAGCAGGGCATCAAAGCGATCCGTCTCTTCCCTCTTTCCCAGGGACTCCACCCATCCCGGAGCGAGAAGCCCAAGGAGGGCGGCCACTCCTCCTCCCCACCCTCCCAGGGCCAGGCTGTGGGGAAGGATCTGAAACAGCACCAGCCCTCCCAAGGCAGCCAGGACGAACCCATCGAAGGCGGCCATGGTGGGGCCCATCCTCGCCGCCAGGTGGTACAGGAGGGGAGCCAGCAGCAGGGCGAGGAGGGAGGCGAAAAGCAGGAGCATGGGGAAGGCCGGCCACTATACGGGGGCCCCATCGACTTGCAAACGGAGGGGGCGAAGACCGGCAAGCCCCCTTTCATCTCAGGGAGAGGCCTTGGCCCCCCGAGTGGAGAACCATTTGACGAACAGCCAGCCCAGGAACAGGGCCCCCACCAGGGCGACGAACCACAGGAGATTCTCTTTGAGGACGTGGCTCATGGCATTGGGATCCTCCAGCAGGTCGGGGCGATCCCCCAGGGTCTTGGCTCCAACCCAAGCCAGAATTCCGCACCACAGGGTCGAGCCCACAAACGTCACCGTCACAAAACGAGAGAAGGAAAATCTCAACAATCCAGCGGGAAAACCGATGAGGTGACGCACCACCGGTAGCAGGCGGGCGAAGAACACGCCCCCGGTAGCGAACTGGTTGAGCCACCGCTCCGCCATCTCCAGGCGGTCGGGGGGAAGGAGGAAGTACCGGCCCCATCGCTGCACAAACGCCCTCCCCACCGTGAAGGTAAAGACGTAGCACAGGGTGGAGCCGAAGGTGGATCCCAACCCTCCCGCCAGAATCACTCCCCACAGGCTGAACCTCCCCTGAGCGGCCCAATAGGCAGCGGGGGGCATGATGATCTCCGATGGGATGGGCACGATGGTGCTCTCCAGAGCCATCATGGTGAACACTCCCAGGTATCCCCAGTCCAGGGTCCACTGAAACCACACCTTCATCAGTTCGTGAAACATGAGGGCTCCCAAGGCGGAAAGGCGCCACCATAGAGGATTCCTGGCCGGTCGGCGAGATCACGGAGACGACGAGGCGGCGGCGGACGGGCCCCTGGAGGGCAGCCAACCCTTCTGGCCCATCAGCCATTTCAGCACCTCCTCCGCCACCACCTCATGGCCAGCGGGGGTGAAGTGGACCTCGTCCAGGAACAGCTCCTCAGGGGAGAGGAGGGCTTCTCCACCCTGCCCCAGAACGGGGGCCAGATCGATGCGGTGGCGGAGCAAGGGACGAGCTTCGGGCAGCCCCCACAAAGAGCCATCGGCAAGGCGGACCACCGAGCGAACCTGGGCAAAGCGGGCTCCGTACCGGGTGGCGATTTCATCCATGCTGGGTGGGGGACACCATGAAGCCGAAGGTCACCGAATCTCCCAAGGCCAGAATCCGGAATCGCTCCGATCTCTCCAGGTCAGGGTCTCGTCCCCGAAATTCCATGGGGCTCGTCTTTTCACCGGGGGTATGAGTCGGGGCACCGGGACGGAGCCTCCACAGGAGAAGGGGATCTGGCTGGGTAAGATCGTGGGCCATCTGGCGATCCACGTCGTCTATAACAATCCCCGGTCGTCCTGGAGGTCCCCCGGTTTCCCAGGGAACGACCCGGCACAGCCCTTCCAGAAGCAACAATCCCAGCAGGGTGGCCACCACGGCATACGCCACATGCCGACCTCGTTGGCCTCGCCTGAGGGGGCGCCAAGCCTCTACACCCATGACCCTTCTGCGTGGCTCCCGATAGGAGGAGTTTCCTTACTCTCGCTTGCGGAACAATAGCTTGATGGGTGTCCCCTGCAAGCTGAATTCGTCCCGAAAGCGGTTCATCAGGTACCGGCGGTAGTTTTCATTCAGACCCTCGGGACGGTTGGATTGGATCATCACCACCGGCGGTCGGGTGCCGATCTGGGTGGCGAAGTAGAACTTCACCGGGTACCGCCTCCATAGGGCGGGAGGCTGGGCCAGGGCCGCAGCGGTGAGCCATTGGTTGAGGCGGGCAGTGGGGATGCGCTGACGGTGGGCAGCGTTGGCTGAGGTGATGGCCTCCCACAGCTTGCCCAGGCCCTTTCCCGTCAAGGCGGAGAGGGTCAACACCCTGGCATAGCGAACGTGGGGGAGGCGCCGGTCCATCTGGGCCTCCAGGGCCTTGCGGGCATCGGCGCCGTCGGTGATGGCATCCCACTTGTTGATGACCAGGATCAGGGCCCGGCCTCGGTCGTCCGCCAGGGCCGCCAGCCTGGCCTCCTGCTCGGTCAATCCCTCAGTGGCGTCGATGAGAAGCAGGGCGATGTGGCAGGCCTCCAGGCTGCGGAGGGCCCTGGCCACGCTGTAGCGCTCCACCCGGTCGGAAATCCGAGCCTTGCGGCGGATGCCAGCGGTGTCAATGAGGATGTAGGGGGCTCCGTCATGGGTGAAGTGGGTGTCCACCGAATCTCGCGTGGTCCCCGGCATTTCCGAGATGATGGTGCGGGTGAACCCCAGGAGACGGTTGACCAGGGTGGACTTGCCCACGTTGGGGCGCCCCAGAACGGCGATGCGAACGGCAAAATCGGGGGACTCCTCGACTTCCCCCACCGACGTCACGTCTCCCTCATCGGCGTCGTTCTGAAAATCTTCGGGAAGGGGGGCCTCTCCAGCCCTCTCCAGGGCGTCCAGAAGGGCCTCTTCCTCCACTTCTGCCATGGCCAGGGCCTCCCTCTCCTGAGCATCGACGATGCGGATCACCCCTCCTTCCGCCTCTTCCTCGGTGATTCCATCCATGTCCTCCCACGCCTTCTGATCGGCGGCCCTCTCCGCCATGGCCCGGGCTCGCGCTTCCTTGCGGGAGGGGCGGCGCTTGACCCCTTCTCCCTCCCAGGGGGCAGGCGCGCTGGATTGACCGCCCTCCTCGGGGAGATGCTCCAGCACCGCATCCATCAGGTCATCCACCCCATAGCCATGGGCGGCGGACACCGGAATCACCTCGTCGACCCCCAGTCGCATGAATTCATAGATTTCGTTGAGAACGCTGGGATGATCCACCTTGTTGGCGGCGTAGATGACCGGTTGCTTTACCTTTCGCAGGCGGGTGGCCAATTCCGAATCCAGAGAGGTGATCCCCGCCCGGGCATCCATGAGCAGGACGATGACGTCCGCTTCTTCCATGGCAAGGAGGGCCTGCTCTCGTACTTCCTTGGCCAGGTCCCGGCTGTTGGAGTCGTCGAAGCCGCCGGTGTCCACCAGGATGAAGGCTCGGCCATTGTGCTCAGCCAGGGCGTAGTTCCGATCCCGGGTGACTCCGGGGCGATCCTCCACCAGGGCCTTTCTCCTCCCCAGCATGCGATTGAACAGGGAGGACTTGCCCACATTGGGACGACCGACAATGGCGACGACAGGCTTCATGAAAACCTTCTGCCCGCAAGGCGAGCGTGTATACAAAAAACAACGTTTGAAGCAGGAATCAGAGTTTGAAGCTCCCGTATTCCTTTACTTTTCTCGGATTTCTCGTCCAGTCTTCGTCCACCGAGACGTGCAGCTCCAGGTGAATCCGGGAGTCCAACAGCTTCTCCAGACCCAACCGGGCCTCGGTGCCGATTCTCTTCAGCATGGAGCCACCGGCACCGATCAGGATCCCCCTCTGGCTGGACTTCTCCACGATGATCCGGGCGATGATATGGATGAAGCGGCGGGTCGGATCTTCCCGGGAGGGCTCCTCCTTGAACTGTTCCACCACCACCGCCGTGGCGTAGGGGATCTCCTGGCTGGTGCGAAGGAACACCTTTTCTCGAATGGCCTCAGCGGCGATGAATCGTTCGGTAAGCAGGGCCAGTTGATCCTCGGGATACAGGGGCTCCCCCTCGGGGAGGCGGCTGGAGACCTCTTGCTGCAAGGCGTCCAGTCCTTCCCCGCTGAGGGCACTCAGGGGGACCTGGGCGACGATCCAGGGGAGGGTGGAATAGGCGGACATCACCGGCAGAAGGGAGGGGCGGGAGAGGAGATCCACCTTGTTGATGGCCAGGATCACCGGCTTGTGGGAGCGTTCCAGCAGAGTGGCGATGGCTCCTTGGGCTTGGGGGATGGGTTCCTTCTGGGGGTCCACCACCCACACCACCACGTCGCTGTCCCCCACCGCACTGGCGGCGGCATCCACCATGGCCCGGTTGAGCTCCTTGGTGGGGCGATGAAGGCCGGGGGTGTCCAGCAGGACCGCCTGCATGCCGGGAAGGGTCCAGATCCCAGCGATCCGGTTGCGGGTGGTCTGGGGCCGGGAGGAGATGATGGCCAGCCGATACTTGAGGATCTTGTTGAGCAGAGTGGATTTGCCCACGTTGGGGCGTCCCACCAGGGCCACGAATCCGGAGCGAGGAGGGCCTGGGGGAAGGACTGGAGAAGGGAGTGCGGCTGGGGAATCTGTCATGGACGCGCTTTCGAGGTCATTGTTCGCCAGCGGGTGGCGAATCGGGAGAGACACCGCTCTCCAACAAGAGGAGGGCTTTGCGAGCGGCTTCCTGGGCGGCTTCCTTCTTGCTGGGACCTGAGCCCACCGCCAGCGACCGCCCCAGGTGCCTCACCTCCACCCAGAAGGTCCGCTTGTGGTCGAGGCCTTCGTGCTTCACGTCGGGATAGCTGGGACAGGGGCCACCGTTCTTCTGCAGGAGCTTCTGGAGCTCGGACTTGTAATCTTCGGTCCCTCGAAGGGCGGATTCATCGGCCAGAAGCGGGGCGAAGTGACGTAGAAAGACAGGCTGCACCTGTTCCATGCCACCATCCTGGTAGATGGCGCCCAACACCGCCTCATAGGCATCGGCCAGCACGCTGTCGTTGATACGTCCTCCCTCCTTCTCCTCCCCATTCCCCAGGATCAGGTATTCGCCCAGGTGGATCTGCCGGGCCCTCGCTGCCAGGGTGGGCTCTTTGCAGAGGGCGGCCCGGGCGATGCTCAACCTTCCCTCCGACCAGGTGGGGTACTGCTCCAAGAGAGCCATCGCTGCCAACAACCCCAGAACGGCGTCCCCCAGAAACTCCAACCTCTGGTTGTCCTCCCCTCCGATTTCGTTGGAATGGGAGCGGTGGGTCAGGGCCAGAAGAAGGAGGGAGGGCTTCCTGAACGTGTATTCGAGGCGAGCGGCGAGTTGTGCGGGAGGGCTACCGTAGGCCATGAACCGACTCCATGGAGGGTTTTGGAAGAGGATCAGGGAAGGGCAGGAGAGTCCCCTTCCGGGGGCGAGGGGTCCCAGCGGGAAGCGATGGTCCCCCCTCCACACACCAGCTCACCGGCATACACCACCACCTTCTGGCCAGGGGTGACAGCGGCCTGGGGGCAGGAAAACCGCAGCCAAGCAGTTTCCCCTGCGAAAGCGGCTACTTCCACATCCGAATCGACGGCGCGGGAGCGGATGCGAGCGGTCAGCAAGGCTCCCTCAGGAGGGGGAGTCTGCCAACGGAATTCCTCTGCCCTCAATCCAGAAGTCAGGAGATCTCCCTCGCTTCCCACAGTGACGGCGGCGGATTCCCCATCCACATCCAGCACATACAGACGGCCCTGTCCTCCGCCAGGGAGGCCCCGCCTCTGCCCTATGGTGTAGCGATGAACTCCCGGGTGCTCCCCCAGGACGTTTCCTTCCCGAGTTCGGATCACTCCAGGACGGGGAGTCCTCCCCCGGGCCTCCATCAACGGGGTGGGATCGCCTCCAGGCAGGAAGCACAGATCCTGGCTGTCGGGCTTTTCCGCCACCCTCACCCCCAGCCTCCTCCCCTCGGCCCTCACTTCTTCCTTGGTCAGGTGCCCGAGGGGAAAAGCCAGGTGATCCAGATCCCCTCGGGGAAGGCCGTGGAGGAAATAGGACTGGTCGCGCCGAGGATCGGTCCCCCGCAGCAGTAGGGGACGGCCCTCCCGGGGATCCCGCCCCAGGCGGGCGTAGTGGCCGGTGGCCAGCCAGCGAGACTCCAGCCGTGCCATCCACAAGAGGAGGCGATGAAACTTGATCTGCTGATTGCAGGTGACACACGGGCTGGGAGTGCGGCCCCCCTGATACGCAGCCAGAAAGGGGTCCACCACCGTCTCCGAGAAGCGCTCCCTCTCGTCCAGGACGTAATGGGGAAAGCCAAAATCTGCGGCCAGGCGCCGAGCGTCGGTGATGTCGGTGGCCGAGCAACATCCCCCCTCCACTTCCGAGGGGTAATCCCACAGCTTCAGGGTCAGGCCAATGACCCGGCACCCCGCCTCCACCAGCAGGGCCGCCGCCACCGCCGAATCCACCCCGCCGCTCAGGGCCACCACCACCGTCTCACCTCCCTGGGGCCCAGGAAAGGGCTGGAACGAGGAAATCCTCGCCGGAGATGGGAGAAATGTTGACAGGGAAGAGTCCATGGGGGCGGCAAAGTACGGCCAGAAGGCGCCGCCGTCAAGGAAACCGGGGTGGCGCCGTGGGCATCGAACCCAGAGTCACACCGCTGCCGCCATCGGGTAGCTGCCAGAGCCCCTCCCCGACCGAGAGGGTTCATCTCGCCTGGGTCCTACTGCAACAAGGAGGCGAAGTTATGGGTGCGGAGGTGGGGAGGTCCGGCGTGCAGTCCAAAGCCCAGCCCCTCCCGAAGTCCGATGCCGTACAGGCGCTTCTCGTTCCAGAAGGAGGAGAGATCCAGGAGTTGATACAGAGGGCGCAGAGGGAGGCGGGCGAGATGGGGGAGGAGGGGGCGGCTTCCGGGGAAGAGGATTCCCAGGCGAAACAGGTGAAAGAGGTTCATCACCTCCTCAGCCCTTTCCACTCGGAAGCTCAGATCCAGCCCCGGGCGCAGGGGATCCAGGGGGTCCATCCCGTCTAGAAGCCCTTCCCGAGCCGCCCTCTCATGAGCGGGAGTTCCCGGCAGAGGCGCGGCCATGGCGATGCGGGTGTATCGGGCTCCCAGAGATCGGGCAAAGTCCAGGGTCTGTAACACTCTCTCCGGTGTCTCACCGGGAAACCCCATGACATTCAAGGAGATGAGGGAGATGTGATGGCGTTTCAACCTCTCTGCAGCCACTCGAAACACTTCATCGGGGGTCTCCTTGCCGTAGATGTCTTCCCGCACCGCTGCGTCTCCCACCTCCACTCCCACCGCGACAGCGTGACATCCCGCTTGGGAAAAACTGGCCACCGCTTCTTCGGTCAGCACCTCGGCCAGGGTGTTGCAGGCAAAGGGCAGGCCCACCTCCCTGGGCCACCTGGCTGCGAACTCCTCCTGGAACCGGGTTCCCACTCCAAATGCGTCATCGGAGAAGTGAACCTGTCGCAGCGGCCAGCGCTGTCTCACCTCATTGACCTCAGCAATGATCCGGCTCACCGATTTCTGTCTCACCCGGCGGGACCCCCTCCCTTGAAGGCGTTGAACCCCAGAGAGGTAGCACACGTCGCAGGAACGCACGCACCCCCGGCTGGCCAAGAACTTCTTCAGGGGAAACCGCCCCAGATAGGAAAAATCCTCGAAGTAAAGACCCCGATCAGGCGGGGGAAGGTCATCCAGGTTCTCGGATATCTCGGCGGGAGGGCCCATCCGGCTCTTCCCCTCCCATTTTCCCATCCACCCCGGCAGTTTCAGGGTGTCCCCCCAGGATCTTCCCGACTCCAGAGCCTCCACTCCCGCCAGAAGGGCCAGCTCAGCCTCTCCACGGATCAGGCCTCGGAGAGGAACCCGGTTCAGGATTTCCGGCCACAAGGTAGGCAGGGATCCCCCCAGAACCACCGGAATGGGGAGGGAATCATCCAATGCCCGGGCCATTTCAAGCACATATTCGGGGGAGCGGATGGAGCCCAGCAGGAGGATCAGGTCGGGAGCCCAGCGCCGCAGCAGGGGGAGGACCCCTCCCGGATTCCGGGCGATGAACATCCGAACCTCATGACCCCGGGACTTCAACAGGGCCGAGGCCTCGGTGGCGGCCAGGGACTCGTTGATCCCCAGGTTCTGGAGGAAGGCTACCCGCATTCGCGCCCAACCCTCCCCAGGGCAGGAGCTTCTCCTGCCGCGAACGGGTCACATGGAGCAGTCACAGCCCTTGTTCTGCTTCTTGAGCCAGTCCACCAAGGGTGCGTAATACGCCAGCATCGCCTTTCCATTGAGTTCTTCTCCGGTCGCTTCCCGCAGCACGTCCCGCCAGTTCTGGGTGCCTCCCTTGGCCAGAATGCCCTTCAGGAACGCCCCCACCTGTTGGTTTCCTCGGTAGCTGGCGTTGCGGGGATCCTTGTTGAGGATACCCTTGGAGATGCGCTCATGAAGCTGGAATTTCAGCACCGTGGCCAGGGCGTAATCATAGTACCCGGCCGGATCGTCGTTGATGTGGGTCTTGGTTGCCGCGTCACAGTATTCTTCGCCGCGAGGGTCGGGGGGCTCGACTCCCTGGTAGCGTGCCACATAGTCCCACCATCGCTTGTTGAACTCGCCAGGGGGCAGTTTCTGTTCGTAGAGATCATGTTCGAAGTGGGCCATGACCCCGGCGGCAAAAGGAACGAAAACCACCGAATACATGGCATCGTTGAGAAGCCAGCGTATCTGGTCGATCTTCTGCTTCTCGGGGAGCACTCCGATCTGTCTCAGATATTCCTGTTGGGATACATCCAGTGAAATCAATTCACCAATTCCCTCGTGGAAGGCCCGATTGGCTCCCTCACGTAGCAGAAGGGGAACCTCGGGGGTGGAATAACTCATGTAGTAATAGATGTGTCCCAACTCGTGATGGGTGGTGGTGAACCACTCGAAATCCGAGCGAACGCTCATCAACGAGCGCACGTCGTTTCTCAGGTCCATGTGCCAGGCAGAGGCGTGCTTGTTTTTTTGGTGGGGAGCATCGGCGGGGCGATCCCACAGATCCGACTTCTCCCAGAACGAGGCGGGAAGGGGGGCAAATCCCATGGAGGTGTAGAAGGATTCGGCCATCTTCACCAGTTCCTCGGGCTTCTTGTCCTTGAACAGAGGATCGAGATCGGTGCCTTCCACCAGCCCCGGCCATTCCTGGGCCCAGCGGTTGGTCAGCCAGTGGGCGGGGATGCGCTTGGGAACCTGATTCTTGGGAACGCCGTATCGCTTCGCCAACTGATACTTGGTCCAGCAATGAAGTTGTTGATACAGGGGGCGGATGTCCTCCAGCATCTTGTCCATCATGGCCATCATCTCGGTGGTGGACATCTGATAATCCGCCACCTTCAGAGAGAAAAACGAGGGATATCCCATCTCCTCGGCCACCCGGTTGCGCAGGTCTCGAAGGTTGACCAGGCCCTCCTTGAGGGCGGGACCTACGTTCTTGGAAGCCTCCCAGGCCCTTTTTCGTTCAGCGAGATCTTTTGAGTTTTTCAAGATCTCCACCAGATCGTTGGGGCTCACTTTTTTAGAGACCCCGGCAGCATCGGGGAGGGAGAACTCAAAGCCATCCAAGGTGTTGCTCTGAGCCCCCTCCGCTTCCAGACGTCGGGCCACCACTTCGGGAATGGTGCCGGGATTCTCTGCGGCGGCGAGAAGGATCTTTTCCAACTGGGCCTTCTGGATATGGGGCAGGGAGTCCCTTCTCTTCATGAACTCCTTGGCTTTTTCGATGACGTAGGGGTTGCCGGTAAACCCACCCAAGGCTTGAGCGGCCCCCACCGAGGTTGCGGTGTGAAGGTCGGAAACGTCGGTGGCGGCCTTCCAGTAGGTCTCGCTGACCACCGGATACATCCCCCCCAGGGAGGCGGTATAGAAATCCAGGAAGGTCTGCACTTCAGGATCCGAGGGGGGCTCTGCGGCGACGGTCAGGGAGGAAGACAGCATTCCCACCGCCAGCAGGAGGGGAGTAAAAAAGCGACGGGACGAGGACGCAACCATGCAGGCTCCAGGAGGCAGATGGGGTGCCGGAAAAGGGCGGCCCCGTTGTAACACAGCCCCCGGGAGGGCGGGGAGCAATTGACACTCCCCTGAGGAGGGACCACAATCCCGCGCCTTTGCTGGCATCCCGGTCGGCGGCACTTTTTTCTCCCCCAGAGGCTCGTGATGAAGCAGGTCTACGGTTCGGTTCTCGACCTTATCGGCAACACTCCTATCGTCCGGTTGAACCGGGTGGTCCATGGTGTACAGGCCGAGATCTACGTCAAGTTGGAGTTCTTGAACCCCGGGGGGTCGGTGAAGGATCGCATCGCCCTTCATATGGTGAATGGGGCTGAGGAGAGGGGGGAGTTGAAGCCGGGAGGGACCATTGTCGAGGCCACCTCTGGAAACACGGGCGCGGGCCTGGCCTTGGTGGCGGCGATTCGCGGCTATCAGTCGGTGTTTGTCATGCCCGACAAGATGAGCGAGGAGAAGATCCGGGCGCTCCGAGCCCTGGGCTCCCAGGTGGTGGTGACCCCCACCGCCGTCGATCCTGAAGATCCTCGCTCCTATTACAAGGTCAGTCGCAAGATCGCCGCCGAGACCGCCAATTCCTTCTATTCCAACCAGTATTACAACCCGGACAACCCGGGAACTCACTACCAGGCCACCGGTCCGGAGATCTGGGACCAGATGGGGGAGGATCTCGACGTTCTGGTGTGCGGCATGGGCACGGGGGGAACCATCAGCGGCACCGGCCATTATCTCAAGGAGAAGAAGCCGGGGATGAAGGTCGTGGGGGTGGATCCGGTAGGTAGCGTTTACTACGACTACTGGGTCACCGGAAAGCTCACCGACGCCTACACCTACAAGGTGGAGGGCATCGGTGAGGACTTCTTGCCAGGAACCATGGACATGTCGGTGGTGGACGAGGTCATCCGAGTGGGGGACAAGGAGAGTTTCCTGATGACCCGAGATCTGGTTCGCAAGGAAGGGATCCTGTGTGGTGGGTCCTCGGGAGCCGCCGTCGCCGGAGCCATCAAGTACGCCCAGGCCCATCCCGACGAGAAACTCAAGATCCTGGTGATCCTGCCCGACTCCTACGTGCGCTACCTGTCCAAGATCTTTGATGAGGGATGGATGCGGGGCAACCGTTACCTGGATCCCGAAGTGCAACTGGGCAAGGTGGGGGACGTGGTGGAAAACCGCCGACGCAAGGTGATCTCCGCCCGGTTGGGAGAAGCGGTGACCACGGTGGTGGAAAGGATGAAGAACAACGGGGTGAGTCAGCTTCCGGTTCTTGGCCCCGATGGCCAGATCGCTGGATTCATCACTGAGGTCGCCATGTTGCGCCACGTGGTGGAGCAGGGAGGCCGGGGCGACGCCCCCATCGATCCCCTTTTGGATCTGGCCTACTGCGTCGTGGATCCCCAGACCACGGTGTCGGTCCTCTCCGAGTTGTTCACCCGGGTGAAGGTGGCGGTGGTGATGCAGGACCGGGAGATCACCAACATCGTCACCCGCATCGACCTGATTGATTACATGTCGAAAATCAGCTCTCAACAGTGAGGTCGACGTTCATGTCTGAGTCCTCCTCCTCCCTTCGATTTGAGACGCTGGCGATTCACGCCGGACAGCAGCCCGACCCCCAGACGGGAGCGGTGATGGTGCCGGTGTATCAGACCAGCACCTACGCCCAGGACGGGCCGGGGCAGCATCGGGGGCACGAATACGCCCGCACCAGCAATCCCACTCGCTCTGCTCTGGAAGGGTGCCTTGCCGCCCTGGAGGGGGGAAGGGCAGGAGTGGCGTTCGCATCGGGATGTGCCGCCACCTCCACCCTGATGCAGACCTTGAGTCCCGGTGACCATGTGGTGTCCATGGATGACGTGTATGGGGGCACCTGGCGATTGTTCGAGAAGGTGTATCGGGGGTTCGGAGTGGAATTCACCTTCGCCGACCTGACCCGGGAAGGAGCCCTGGAGGCGGCCCTGAGAGACACCACCCGGATGGTGTGGATCGAGACTCCCACCAATCCCCTCCTGAAGATCGTGGACATCGCTCAGGTGGCGGAAAGGGCTCATGCCCGGGGCGCAAAGGTGGTGGTGGACAACACCTTCGCCTCTCCGGCCTTTCAAAGGCCCCTGTCCCTGGGAGCAGATGTGGTGGTTCATTCCACCACCAAATACCTCAACGGCCATTCCGACGTGGTGGGGGGCATGGTGGTCCTCAACGATCTGGAACTGGAGCAGAAATTGCGCTTCCTCCAGAATGCCGCCGGCGCCGTGCCCGGGCCCTGGGACGCTTGGCTGACCCTGCGGGGAGTGAAAACCCTGCCCCTGCGAATGGAACGCCATTCCCGAAATGCTGAGAAGGTGGTGGATTTTCTGGTTGCCCACGCCGAGGTGGACAAGGTGATCTACCCTGGCCACTCCTCACATCCCCAGCATGCAATCGCTCGTCGTCAGATGTCGGGCTTTGGCGGGATGGTCAGCTTTGAGCTGCGGGGAGACCTGGACCGGGCCCGAAGGTTTGTGTCCTCCACCCAGGTGTTCACCCTGGCGGAAAGTCTGGGAGGAGTGGAGAGCCTGATTGAGCTGCCCGCCGCCATGACCCACGCCTCCATTCCTCCAGACATTCGACGGAGCCTGGGCATCGCCGACGGTCTGGTGCGCCTGTCGGTGGGCATCGAGCACGAGGATGATCTGGTGGCCGACCTGGAGAGGGCTTTCGCCGCCTCCCGAACCTGACCGAGCGCCTGGCTCCCCTCCTCCCTCCTCAGCAGCCACTCCCAGGATGGACCGACGGATCCGAGTCGTTGCAATCCGGTCCCTGCACCCCCAGACAGCCATCGGCGAGCCATTCCAGGGTGTTGGTGAACAGGTCCTTGGCTGCGGCGGGCCCTGAATCCCAGTCGTCTACATCGTAGTTTCCGTTCCAGTACACCACGCGACCGGCCCCCACGTCCACGGCGATGATCTTGGCGACTCCCCCCACGCTCACCACCTCCACCGCCCCTGCCGAGCCGTCCGCGGCGGCGTTGTCGTGGAGGGTGTCGGACAAGGTGAAGGTGGTGCCCTCGGCAACAGGGGAGGAGCCATTGGCAATGGGGTGGGAGCCGTCCTCCACGGTGCACAGACCGTCATCGGGGCCGGGACCGGTGGCGGAGGACCGCACCAGGGCCGCCAGGAGGGAGGGGTTCGCAGAATCAAGAATACCCGGGCCGGTCACCAGCAGACGTCCCCCTCCCTGTACGAAGGCTTCCAACTGGGAGGCTTCGGTGGTGGTGAGATCCCTCTCGCTCATGGACCACACCAGGAGGCCGTATCCATCGAAGGTCGAGACGTTTTCGGTCTCCAGTTCGGTGGCGTTGTTGAACCAGCCCTGGTAGGCGTACCCCTCGGTGAGGAGGGTGGAAGCCAGGGTGTTCCACACCACCGAGGAGCCGTCGCTGATGAGGCCGATATCACATCGGTCTACCGGGGTGCAGGAAACATATCCGTCCCCGTCGTAGTCCCTCTCGGTGCCCGGTGTGCCCGAGGTGCAGTCGTCGTCCAATCCATCGCAGACTTCGGTGGCGCCGGGATGGATGCTGCCATTGGTATCCAGGCAGTCGCCGCTGCAGTTGGTGTACCCATCCCCGTCCCGGTCGGCAGCCAGTCCTTCGTCGATGCTCCCGTCGCAGTCGTTGTCTGCACCGTCACAGGTCTCGGTATTGCCGGGGAAGGCCTCATCGTTGGTGTCATCACAGTCCAACGGATCGTGACAGGAAAAATAGGTGTCCCCATCCAGATCGAATCCTTCATCAATGAGGGTGTCACAGTCGTTGTCGAGAAAATCACACTGCTCGGCATTGCCAGGAAACAAGGTGGGGTCCTCGTCGTCACAATCGGTACAAAACGCTGAACCATCCCCGTCTCCGTCAAATCCCTCGTCAATGACTTCGTCGCAATTGTTGTCTACACCGTCACAAACTTCTTCAGCGTTGGGACCTACCAGGAAATCCCCGTCGTCACAGTCCAGGCAATCCCCCACGCCGTCTCCATCCTCATCATCAAACTCGTCGGAGATGGTGTTGCAGTCGTTGTCCAGCCCATCGCACACGTCCGCCGCTCCGGGGTGAATCGCGGAGTTTTCGTCGTCGCAGTCCCCGTCGCAGGAAAGCACTCCGTCGTGGTCCAGATCCAGGCCATCGTCCACTTCGTGGTCGCAGTCATCGTCCTTGTCGTTGCATTGCTCCTCCGCCCCCGGGTGGATGGAGGCGTCTCCATCGTTGCAGTCGGTTTCCAGATAGTGGGCGGCGCACCCCAGGTCGACGTTGGTGAAATAGCCGTCCAGGTCGAAGTCATACCCATCGTCCACCTGGGAGTCGCAGTCGTTGTCCAGGCCGTCACAGCTTTCCGGGGCACCGGCGTGGATGGCGGAGTTGTTGTCATCGCAGTCCCCCGCGTCGGCGGCCACTCCATCCCCATCGGCATCGACGTGACCTGTGCCATCGTCGTCGTCGCCGGAAGAAGTGCAGGCGGTCAGGACAGCCAGGAGGAGAGCCAGCAGGGCCAGGATGGGAGAAGGGCGGAGAGGGGAGGAGGAGTGGGGCATCGAATCTCCAGGGCCTGCGCCGTCCCAGCTTTCCGAATGCTCGGTGACGCCGGGTCGTCGAGGACGTACCCTGGATCATGCCGGGAACTTGCCCTGCCGTACAGTCCCCGTTGAAGCCTTGACGGGTTTCTGGAGGCGACCTACTGTTCGTCCGCCCCGGTCTCCCGGGAGCATCCCGAATCTGAAATCATATAGAAGGAGCGACCGAGATGGCCGTGCAGGTGCTGGATACCGCCCCCGATTTTGATCTGCCTGCGGTAGTGGGCAACGAAATTCGCAACGTCAAGCTCAGCGACTACCGGGGAAAGTGGGTGGTGCTGTTCATGTGGCCCGCCGATTTCTCGGGGGTGTGCAGCAGCGAGATCCCCGAGATGAGTCGTCGCCTCCCCGAGTTCGAGGCCATGAACACCGCCGTCATCGGGCTGAACACCGATGGGGTGCATTCCCACCGCAAGTGGGCCGCTGAATTGGGGGGGGTCAACTTCCCCCTGGTGGCGGACAAGTCCAACAAGACCGCCGAGCGCTACGGGGTCCTGTCTCCAGCGGGAACCTGCCTGCGGGGAACCTTCATCATCGACCCCGAGGGGGTGGTGAAGTGGTCCATGACCAACTTCTTCATCATCGCCCGCAACGTCGATGAGATCTTCCGCAACCTGGCGGCCCTCCAGAGCGGGGGAATCTGCCTGGTGAACTGGAAGCCGGCGACCTGAGGGAGCCCCCGTCCCGGACGGCGCCACGCCTTTCTGATGCCTCTTCGTCCTCCCCGCCCCTCCTCCGTTCCTCCCCAGTCCTCCCCCCTTCCTGAATCTCCCCTGACGGCTGGGGAAGTGCGTGCCCGCGCCGAGTCCTTGGGCCTGGTGGTCGGGATTGCCGTGGCCATGCCCGGTCAGGAAGAGGGCCGTCTGCTTCGCTGGTTGGAGGAGGGGAGGCAGGGGGAAATGGGATGGATGGCCAGCTCTGCCCTTCCCCGTGGGGACCCGAGGGTTCTTCTTCCTGGGGCGCGCACGGTCATCGTGGTGGCCTTTCCTTACGGAGATGGGAGCTTTCGAGATCCCCCCGCGCCTCCAGGTAGGGCTCGCATCGCCCGCTATGCCCGTTCCAAGGAATATCACCGGGTGCTTCTGGACCGGGTTCGCAAGTTGCGGGAGATCTTCTCGGACCCCCTGGCCAGGGCTTTTGTGGACACCGGACCCGTACTGGAGAAGGCCTGGGCGGAGAGGGCCGGACTGGGGTGGACCGGCAAGCACACCAACCTGGTCAGCCGTCAGTTCGGTTCCTGGTTTCACTTGGGGGTCATCGTGACCAGGAGGGAGGTGAAGGAGGCCGATTCTCCCCACCCCGACCGCTGCGGCTCCTGCCAGCGCTGCCTGGACGCCTGCCCCACCGGGGCCATTCACCCCTCCCAGCCCTACCAGTTGGATGCCCGCCGCTGCATCAGCTACCTCACCATTGAGGTCAAGGGACCGATTCCCAGGGAGGCTCGACCCTGGCTGGGGGACTGGGTTTTTGGTTGCGATCTGTGCCTGGAAGTATGTCCCTGGAACCGTTTTGCCCAACAGGCTCGGGACCATCGGCTGGCGGCCCGGGCCGTGCGGGGAGACTGGACCCCGGCAACCCTTCTCGCCTTGTCACCCGCAGACTTCGAGGAGGCGTTTCGAGGGACTCCGGTGATGCGGGCCGGACGCCGGGGATTGCTCCGCAACGCTGCGGTAGTTTTGGGGAATTGCGGGGGAGCAGAGGCGGTGGAGATTCTTTGTAGGGTCCTCAGAGAGGAGA
>CAYRTW010000062.1:13266-25218 GCA_964426935.1 uncultured Rickettsiales bacterium | reverse complement strand
GCCTGTGGCGGAAAAGCATCCAGGAAGGATGCGACAGGCGCTTCGGCCGGGCCTGACAGAGGGCTTTGGGTCCTCCCGCTGTCTGTCCCTGCTGCGGCTCCGGCGCTACGGCCGTTCACCCGCTGCGCTACGCATTTTGCGGGATCCTCTGAGGGGAGGATCACACCCCTCTTCCTTTTCATCCTGTCGGGCCATGAATCCCCTTCCCTGCCTTTTCCCCGCTTCCTTCATGCCGTGATACACTGGCAAGGTTCACCGGATGATCCGCACCCGCCACCGGGTCCCCCCGATGGGCTTTCGGCAGGTCCCATGCCTCGTTTCGTCGCCTCGCCCCTTCCGCCTCTTTTCGCCGCCGTCGCTGTGCCATTCAGCCTTCTTCTCGTTCTCGCCGCGTGCAGCAATCTGGGGCTGGGTGGGGATGATCCGGGGGGAGACGATGATGCCATTGGAGACGACGACACCGCCCCCACGGATGACGACGCTACCGACGATGACGACGACGCCACCGGAGACGATGACGACGCCACCGGCGATGACGACGACGCCACTGGGGACGATGACGACGGCACCCCTCCCGATGACGACGTGACCCCCACCGAGGGGGCGGAGATCACCGTCACCCCCGATCCGGTGGATTTCGGTACCGTGGACCTGGGAGTCACCGATTCTGCCTCCCTGGCAGTAAAGAACGATGGGGAGTCCAACCTCACCATCAGCAGCATGCTCATCAGCGGGGATGCTGCTTTTAACTACAGTTCCATCTCCCTCCCCAAGATTCTCACCCCGGGCCAGAGCCTCGGCCTGACCGTCACCTTCACCCCGACCTCGGGGGGAAACCACAGCGCCGACCTGGTGATCGGCTCCGACGATCCCGACGAGGGCACCTACAACGCCTCTCTGGAGGGATATGGAGACGGGCCGGTCAGCGACGATGACGTGACCCCTCCCGACGACGACGACGCCACTCCCCCCGGCGATGATGACGACGCCACTCCTCCTACCGGGGCCGACATCCAGGTGACCCCCATGAGCCTGGACTATGGGACGGTGTCTTCGGGAATCTCCAGGAACTTCGAGATCAAGAACGTGGGCTCAGGGACCCTGAGCGTCAGTGGAGTGTCCTTCTCCGAAGGGGCGGCCTCGGCGGGGAGCATGAGCTTCTCCGGCGTCCCCGGCAGCCTGTCGGCGGGGGCCAGCGCCACCGTCACCGCCAGTTGGAGCCCCGGAAACATCACCTTCGGCCTCATCGGCGGCGGCTCCTGCCTTGATGCTCTCGACGGAAGCGCCGTTCAGGTCACCAGCAACTCTCCCGGGGAGACCCTGGTGGAAGTCAGCCTTGAAGGGTGCTGCGACGGAACGGGTTACGACATCTGCACGGCGGCCAACGTGATCACCACCTTTGCCTGCATCGCTACTGCCGAGGACATCCTCGACTTCTTGGGGTGTCTGTTCTGATGGGGCGGGGTTACCCCCCCAACTCCTCATCAAACCCGTTCACCCTCCCTCGAAACTCCTTGAGAAACGCCCCAGACGCGCTGCCATCCACCGCGCGGTGGTCGTAGCCCAGGGTCACGTAGGCCATGGGACGCACAGCGATGGCGTCTCCCTGGTCCTCCAGCACCACGACCCTTTTTTGCACCGCCCCCAGTCCCACGATGCCCACCTGGGGCTGGTTCAGCAGGGGCATCCCCATCAAATTACCGAAGACTCCCAGGTTGGACAGGGTGAAGGTTCCCCCTCTCATTTCATCCGGCTGTAATTTTTTATTCCGGGCTTTTTCCGCCAACTCGTGGATCTTCCTGGCTAATCCTTCCAACGAATAATCCTGGGCATTTTTCACCACCGGCACCACCAGCCCCCCGTCGGCCAGGGCCACCGCCACTCCCAGGTGGATGCCTCGGCGCAGGATCAGCTCCCGGGCGGCGGTCACCGAAGCATTGAGGCGGGGATGCTGCTGGAGGGTCCGCACCAGGGCTTGGGCCAGGAAGGGGGTGATGGTCAACTTCATCCCCGTTCTTGCTTCAAAGGCGGCGCCATGGGCAGTTCTCAGGGCCTGAATCCGACTCATGTCCACCTCGGTGACGGCATGGACATGGGGGGAGACCTGCCAGGTGAGGCTCATGTGGTCGAAGATGGCCCGCCGGGTGGGGGTCATGGCCTCCACCCGGTCTCCTTCATCCGGGACCGGAGCAAAGCGGGTGAACACCTCTTGGGGAAGCCCAGAAGCGTTGGCTGAAAATGCCGTTGGAGACGAGATCCCTGTCGGAGAATGGAGAGGGGAGGGGAGGGAGGTGGTTTCTGTGGTCCCCTTCCGATCCGCCAGGAACTTCTCAACATCTCTTCGAGAAACCCTTCCCCCTCGACCGGTCCCGGGAATCACCGATAGATCCAGGGCGAGTTCCCGGGCCAGCCTCCTGACCATGGGGGAGGTGAAGATCCTTCCCGCCCGGGGCTTGGGGGCTCCCGCCCCAGCAGGAGCGAGGTGGGGAGGCGGGGCCTCCGGGGCCTCCGAGGCCTCCCTATTGACGGAGATTCGAGCCTCTACTGATTCGACGGCATTCTCTTCCACCGTGGCGATCACCGTGCCGATCCTCACAAGCTCCCCTTCGGCCACCCGAAGCTCCTGGACGATCCCCGCCACCGGCGAGGGAAGGTCCATCTCCGATTTATCGGTGTTGAGGATGCACAGGGTCTCATCCCGAGCCACCCGGTCTCCCGGCTGCTTGCACCAGCGGATGAGGGTGACTTCATGAATGCTCTCCCCGATCTGGGGCATGGGAACGGTGAAGGCCATGGGGGAGTCCTCTTCAGGGGGAAGATGCGAAAGATGAGCAGAGGCCGAGGTTTTTTCTACCAGGCATGGAGTTCCCGCAGGGCAGCGATGACCTTTTCCGCATCCGGCAGGAAGGCCTTCTCCAGGGAAGGGGCGAAGGGAATGGGGGTGTAGGGGGCTCCCAGGCGGCGCACCGGAGCGTCCAACCACTCAAAAACGTCGTTTTGGACAGCAGCGGCAATCTCCCCGCCAAATCCCCCCAGTTCGGGAGCCTCATGCACCACCAGGGCTCGATTGGTCTTCTTCACAGTCACCATCACCCTCTCCCGGTCCCAGGGAATGAGGGTGCGAAGGTCAATGACCTCACAGTCCATGGATTCCTCCGCCAGGCGGGAGGCGGCCTCCAGGCAGGGATGAAGGGAGGTCCCCCAGGTCACCACGGTCACGTCCCTCCCCTCCCGCACCACCTCGGCCTTGCCCAGAGGAATCACAAAATCCCCAACCGGCATTTCCTCACGCAATTCCGGCCGTCGATACAGGGCTTTGTATTCAAAAAACAGGACCGGATCCTCGTCCCGGATGGCGGCCTTGAGAAGACCCTTGGCGCTGCGGGCGGTGGCTGCAGATACCAGCTTGAGGCCGGCCACGTTGGCGAAGTAACTCTCCACGTTCTGACCGTGAAATGGGCCCCCCGTCGTCCCTCCACCGGCCGGCCCCCTCACCACCAAAGGAACCCCTTTTCCCCAACGATACCGACACTTTGCCGCCCAATTGACCAGGGGATCGAAGGCGCAGGAGACAAAGTCCATGAACTGCATCTCCGCCACCGGTCGCAGCCCCATCAGGGCCGAACCCACCGCCGCTCCCACGATGGCTGCCTCGGCGATGGGGGTGTCCACCACCCGATGCATCCCGAATTCTTCTTGAAAACCCTGGGTGATCTTGAAGGCACCGCCATAAACCCCGATGTCTTCGCCGATGAGAAACACCCGCCGATCCCGTACCATCTCTTCATGAAGGGCCTCGCGGATCGCTTCCAGATAGGTGATGGCCGCCATCAGGCACCTTCCTTTGTTCTACCGGTGGGGGCATTGGGGGCCACCGCCGGATTCCAGATTCCCGTGTCATCAAAAAGTGCGCGCACCTGATTTTCCACGAATTCGGGCGGTCGCTGAAACCACCCCGCTGGCGCTACCTCTCCGTGGGTCCAGGGATACCCGGCCACCTCAAGGGGGGAGGGTTCCCCGTGATACACCCCCTGGGACACGGTGGTCACGTCCGGTTCCGGCGATGCCAGGGCAATGTCGGCCTCGGCCAGGATCTCAACTGCCACCTGGGATTCCAGGGCCTCCAACTCGGCTTCGGTGGCCAGCCCCTCCGCCAGGAGCCTCTCCCTCTGCACCTTCAAGGGATCCCTCTCCCTCCACTTCGCCAGCATCTCCCGGGAGACATATTTTGCATCATCGTGGGCGGCATGCCCCACCATCCGCATGGTCAGGGCCTCGATGAACACCGGCCCCTGGTCGGAGAGGCACATCTCCCGGGCCAGGGAGGTCACCGCAACCATCGCCTCCACGTCGTTTCCATCCACCTGAAGGACGGGGCAGCCATACCCCCCGGCCCGCGCCGCCAGATCCTTGGCCCGAAACTGACGATTCACTGGAGTCCCATAGGCCCACAGGTTGTTGGAGCCGATGACCACCAGGGGCAGGCGCTGAACACAGGCAAAATTGAACCCCTCGTAGAACTGGCCGGTGGACATGGCCCCGTCTCCGGTGTGGGCCACCGTCACCGCCCGGATCCCCCGGTATCGCTGGGTCAGGGCCACTCCGGTACAGACCGTGATCATCGAGCCCAGCATGGAGATGGGAGAGATGAGCCCCCGGCCCTCGGGGTGGAGCTCGCCAAAGTGGACGTTGGTCTCCCGGCCCCCTGTCGGCCCTCCTCCCTTGGCCATGTACTGCATCATCATCAAGCGGGGGGCATACCCCCTCACGAACCAGGCTCCCAGCTCCCGAATTCCCGGCCCGAACACGTCGTTCTCCCCCATGGCGAAGGCCGAGCCCACCCCGATGGCCTCCTGTCCCAGGGACCGATACAGCCCCCCCTTGAGCTTGCCCTGCTTGGCCAGGATGTTGAGGCGTTCCTCCACCTCTCGGGTGACCAGAAGGTAACGATAGAGGGCGATTCGCTGGTCGGAGGTCAGGGACTCAGTCACGGGCAAGCTCCGGGGAACAGGAGGAGAGGGTGTGGGGAAAAATTTTCAGGAACGGGTCCAGCAGACTTTGGGCCGCCTCCATCACCGACACCTCTCGGTTCAAGAGGTGAGCCAGGGAAGTGACCCCCCGGTCGGCAATACCACAGGGCACGATCAGGTTGAAGAAGGTGAGGTCGGTGGAAGCGTTGAGGGCAAAGCCGTGGTGGGTCACCCAGCGGGAGGAGGTCTTGACCCCAATGGCGGCGAGTTTCTCTCGTCCCACCCAGATTCCGGTCATGCCTGGCGCTCTTTCTGTTGTGATTCCGAAGACTTGAGCAGTCTGAATCAATACATCCTCCAGATCCCGAAGGTAGCGATGGAGATCCCGCCGGTCCTCGGGAAGAAGGAGGATGGGATAGCCCACCAGTTGCCCAGGACCATGGAAGGTGATGTCTCCGCCCCGGTCGGTGGGCTCCACCGTCACTCCGCGATGAGCCAGCAGGTCGGTAGAGGCAAGGAGGTGGTCCAGACCCCTGCCGTTCAAGTGATGGGTGATGACGGGAGGATGCTCCAACAGCAGCAGGGTGTCGGGGATGCGCCCTTGGGTCCGGTCCTCCACCAGGGATTTCTGAAGCTCAAAGGCCTCCCGGTAGGGAACACGGCCCAGCCAGCGAAGGTCCAGAGGAGGGGAAGGGGGAGGCATGGGACCTGGGGATCCAACAAGAGAGGGCGGATGGTAGGGGGAGAGGGGAAAGGGGTCAAGAACGGGAGGTGGGGTGACAACAGCCTCATTTCCCGCCAAGGACTCGTCAGACGAGGCACGAAATTCATCTGGTCGAGGGACTCAACCCTTCCCCCAAGGCATCCTCTGTGTCAGCCCTCTATGGGCTGTAGGCCTCTGTGTCTCGTTTTATGGGATCAACCGGACCAAGGTGATTCAAGTCATTTTCGCATCTTTTTTTTCAGGAACCTTTATTTTCACCCGCAGTCTCATTCTTGCGTTTGCACTTGCAGGTTCCCGACAAACGGGGCCGGCAGACGCGATTGGAGATGATTGTGAACACCTTTGTTACAGCGTCCCGTTTTTCTTCCTTGACCGATTTCAGCCTCGCCGAGGCCCGCAAGCAAGCGTCTTCGGCTTTTGCTGAGATTCCTGACGCGGGCAGGCCAGCGGTCACCCACTTTATTGCCGGCCGATTTGTCTCTCCGGAAGGAGTGGCTTCTACCGGCGGGGTGGTCCTGGCCCGGGATCGTCGAAACCACCTCATGAGGTGCCCATGGGGTTGGACGAGCCGGTGTTGGACCTGGGAGCCCTTCCCGAGGACTCCATGGCCTTTGTCCCGATTCGCGGAAGGGTGATTTCCATCGCTTCCCTGGAGCGGCGCATCAACGCAGCGGGATGGGATTTGGAGGCCCAGCCAGGGGCCACCCGTGTCCACTTTCTCACCGCCGGTTTGATGGTTTCCCTTCCAGGCCTCTCCCTCAACACTCCGGTATGGACCACAGTCCTGTGTACGGGGGTCACCGGGACTCTTGCCCTTCACCACGGCCTTACCGGGGCCCTCCTCATGGCGGTGCCCCTTCCTCAAGCGGCCATCGGTGTGATCGCTGCCTTGTCGGCGGCCCAGATCGCCGCCATCGCCTTGAAGATCGCCGCCATGCTGGCTGCGGCCGGTACCGCGTTCATCGTGTTTCGGATGCTGTCCTTGGCGGGGGCCGGAGGGGTGGCGCTGGTCCTGGCCCTTCTGGTGGTGCTCATCATGATCATCCTCATCCTCCTTGAGGTGATGGCAGGGGCCACCCCACCTCCCGCAGGAGGGGGTGCCGTGGCCGGTGGAGGAGGAGGGGGACTGACCCAAGCCCAGATCGATGACATGAAGGCTCGACTGGCGGCATTGCTGGCGAGGCTGGCGACACTTCTCACCAGGATTCACCTGCTCATGACGACGGTGCCTCCCCCCAATCCCACTCGCCTGCGACGAGAATTGGCTGTGCTCGAAAAGGCGGTGGAGCAAATCATCAAGGAAATGAAGGAGCTTCTCAAGGAGATGGTGGACGCGGGGCTCCTGACCCAAGAGGAGGCCGACACCCTGATGAATGCAGCGAACCAGATGGCCTCTGGCATCCATGACGCCGCCGGTCCCTGAGCCTCTTCATCCCTCCCACCCCTCCCGGTTCAGCCTCCTGGCCGGATCGGGAGGCGGTGCCCCCTCCCACCGGTTTCATGCCCTTCCTCCCACGGTCCTCCCTGCCTCTCCCCTCCCCGAGTGATTTGAGAGCCACCGGGGCAGGGAAGCCCCCAGCACAATCCCCACCGCCAGCATCATGAACCCGGTCAGGATGGCGTCCAACCACCCCTGAAACGCGGTGGCGGGTACTTTCGTCATGGGCAGGAACAAGGAAGTGATGAGTTGATAGCCAGCGGTGAGGGTGGTGGTGCCCACAAACACGAGGGGAAGCAGGGCCACAAAGGCGTATCTCCCCTTTCCGGAATTGACGATCACCGTGGTTCCCACGCACAGGGCGATGGTGGCCAGAAGCTGGTTGGCCACTCCGAACATGGGCCAGATGGTGGACACCGAACCGGTCCGCAGGAAGTACACCCATCCCCCCACCACCAGGGCGGAGCTGAACACCGTCCCCGGCATCCATTCGGTGCGGGCCATTGGCTTCCATACCCTCCCCAGGAACTCCTGGAGCATGAACCGGGCCACCCGGGTACCGGTGTCGATGGTGGTGAGGATGAACAGGGCCTCGAACATGATGACGAAGCGATACCAGTAGGACAGGAGCCCACCGATGAGGGGCATCCCCGCAAAGATGCTCCCCATTCCCACCGCCAGGGACACGCCTCCGCCGGTTCTTCCTGCCACCGACTCCCCAATCTGCTGGGAGACATGGGCCAGGTCTTGGGGCTTCACTCCGATGCCAGCGTAGGAGGACGCTTCCAGGAGCTTCTGATAGTCCATCTCCGATAGAGTGGCGGCGCTTCTTCCTTGAAGCTCGAAGGCCTGAAGCCCCTGGGGGGACAGGTGAACCACCTCGGAAAGGGGAGCCTTGGAGGCGGAGAGGTCACTGGGAACCCCCTCCTTCCACCCCAGCTTCTTCTGGTCTTGGGGAGGAAGGGTGGCGGCCTCCTCCACCGTCAAGCCGGCTCGGACCAGGTCCACCTTGCCGTTGACGTTGATGGCGTAGTAGTCACCGGGATGGAGAGAGGCCGCCGCCACCAGAGCCGTCAATCCCACCACCCCCTCCATGAGCATGGCCCCATAACCGATGGGACGGCAGTGGGACTCCTTGTCGATCATCTTGGGAGTGGTGCCCGAGGCCACCAAAGAGTGAAACCCGGAGATGGCCCCGCAGGCGATGGTCACGAACACGAAGGGAAAGAGCTTGCCCTTGACGATGGGGCCGCCGCCGTCGATGAAACTCGACAGGGCGGGGGCGTGCAACTCGGGGTTGACCCAAAGGACTCCCAGGATGAGTACGGCAATGGTCCCCAGCTTCATGAAGGAGCTCAGGTAATCCCTTGGACACAGAAGAAGCCACACCGGAAGGATGGAGGCCAACAGCCCGTAGCCGGCGATGATCCAGGTGATCTCCGCTTCCCCATACGTAAAGAGAGGGGCCAGCACCGATCCGGGGATCCGATCCCCCATCCACACCGCCAGCAGCAGTCCCACCACCCCCACCGCCGTCGCCTCGGTGACCGCCCGGGGCGCCCCCTTGCGGATCACGTAGGTCCATACCCCCATGGCCAGGGCCAGGGGTACCGTGCAGGCCACCGTGAAGGTCCCCCAGGGCTCCTCCTTCAGGGCTCCCACCACCACCATGGCCAGCCCGCTCATGGCGATGACCACGATGAACAGGATGGCCAAAGAGGTGGTGACGGCGGCCACCTCTCCGATCTCCTGCCGGGCGATCTCCGCCAGGGATTTTCCTCCCCTCCTCACCGAGGCCGTGAGGATCACGAAATCATGCACCGCGCCCCCCAGGGCCACCCCAATGACAATCCATAGCAGCCCCGGCAGATAACCGAACTGCATGGCCAGCACCGGACCGATCAGGGGGCCCGAGCCGGTGATGGCGGCAAAGTGGTGGCCGAACAGGACCCATTTGCGGGTGGGTACGTAATTGTGGCCATCGGGAGTGAGGTGGGCGGGAGTGGGACGGGAATCGTCCAGGCACAGGACCCTGGCCGCCAGGAAGGCTGAGTAGTAGCGATAGGCGATGGCCAGGAAGCACAGAGAGGCGAGAACCAGGGGAAGGGCGTGCATCGGGCTGCTCCAAGGAGGCAGGATGGAGGCTTCCACCCCCATCGGTCAACGGGCCCCTCCTGCCCCGAGGACCCCCTGCCTATTTCTTGAGCTTCAACCCAGAAAGGGCCCCCGCCAGGGCGTTGTTGAAGGGCTCGGGCCGCTGGGGTCGAGGGGCCTCCCGGGGAGGTGGGCGACTCTGATTTTCTCCCTGCCCGCTGCGGGGGGGTCCCGACGGGGACTCTCGGCGAGGAGGAGTCTGAGGAGGGCGACCTGGGGAAGGGGATCGTCCCTGCTCCTGGGCCTCGCTGCGAGCGCGGGGAGGAGGGGCCGGCGGGGGAGGAGGCGGGTCGGTGGTGGCCTTGAGGGACAGGGCGATGCGCTTGCGGGGCCCGTCCACTCCCATCACCCTCACCAGGACCCGATCCCCCACCGCCACCACCTCGCCGGGGGCGCGGATGAACCGATGGGACAGCTCGCTGATGTGAACCAATCCGTCCTGATGCACTCCAATATCCACAAACGCCCCAAAATTGGTGACGTTGGTGACCACTCCCTGCAGGGTCATTCCCTCCTGAAGGTGAGCAATTTCAGTCACATCGGCTCGAAACGACGCCGTCTCAAAGGCTCTCCGAGGGTCCCTTCCTGGTTTCCTCAGCTCCGCCAGGATGTCCTGCAACGTGGGGGCGCCCACCTCATGGCTGACGTACTTTTGCCAGGGGATCCTCCCCACCATCTCGTCTTTGCCCACCAGGGATCCCATCGCCACCCCCAGGTCCTCGGCCATTTTCTGCACCAGAGGGTAACGCTCCGGATGGACTGCCGAGGCGTCCAGGGGATGCTCTCCTCCTCGAATCCTCAGGAAGCCTGCCGCCAACTCGAAGGTCTTGGCCCCCAATCGGGGAACCTCCAGCAACTGCCGCCGGCTCTTGAACGGTCCCTTCTCCGCCCTCCAGGCCACCAGGGAACGGGCCAGGGACGGTCCGATCCCCGACACATGCTCCAGGAGGCGGGGAGAGGCAGTGTTCAGGTCCACTCCCACTCCGTTGACGCACCCCACCACCACGTCCTCCAAGGACTTCCGCAGGGAGGGGGCATCCACGTCATGCTGATACTGGCCCACTCCGATGCTCTTGGGATCGATCTTCACCAACTCCGCCAGGGGATCCTGAAGCCGGCGGCCGATGCTGACCGCTCCTCTTACCGTCACATCCTGGTCGGGAAGCTCCTCCCTGGCCACTTCGGAGGCGGAATACACCGACGCCCCCGCCTCGTTCACCGCCACCACCACCACGGAGATTCCCTTCTCCACCAACACTTTTCGCACGAAGGTATCGGTCTCCCTGCCGGCGGTGCCGTTGCCGATGGCGATGGCCTGGGGAGAATGTCGGGTCAGCCACTCGGCCAGGGTTCGGGACGCCACCTCAGCCCCTCCGCCACCGGTGTGGGGATGAAGAACGGTGTGCTCCAGGAGCTCCCCCTCAGGCGACAGGGCCACCATCTTGCATCCGGTCCGAAATCCCGGGTCGAGGGCCAGGATCTTCTGGGAGCCCAGGGGAGGGGCCAAAAGAAGCTGCTTCAGATTGTCGGCAAACACCGCGATGGCCTCGGCATCGGCCTTCTCCTTCAACAGCATCCTCACATCGGTCTCGATGGAGGAGGCGAGGAGGCGATCGTACCCATCCTCCAGGGCCCTCTTCAGGTCGTCGAGAAGGGCGGCTCGCGGATTCTGGATCATCCGCCAGGCCACTTCCTGGAGCGATCTCTCCCTGTCCACCTCGAAGCGCATGGCCAGGATTCCCTCGGCCTCTCCTCGGCGCATGGCCAGAAGGCGGTGAGAGGGAACCTTTCGGGCCATCTCCCGGTGGTCGAAATAGTCTCGGAACCGCGCCCCTGCCTCTTCCTGCCCGGGAAGAACCCGAGTGACCAGCATTCCCGTCTGCCAGGCCAGGGTCCGCAGGGAGGAGCGGATGGCGGCGTCCTCGGAAACCCTTTCTGCCACAATGTCCCGGGCCCCTTGCCAGGCAGCTTCCGCATCGGAAAGGTCGGGACACGCCGCCAGGAAGGGGGAGGCCAGGGACTCCCTGCTTCCCACCACCTGGTCCCCTTGCTCCCAGATGAGATCCGCCAGAGGTTCCAGCCCCTTCTCCCGCGCCATCCCCGCCCGAGTCCGCCGCTTGGGGCGGTAGGGAAGGTAGAGATCCTCCACTTCGGTGCGGGTCGCCGCCGCTTGGATGGCCTTACGCAGCTCCTCGCTCAGCTTGCCCTGCTTGTCGATGCTGGCCAGCACCTGAGCCCGCAGCTCCTCCAGGGCCCGCAGCGAGGCCAGGCGATCCCGCACCGTGGTCACCTGTTGGTCGTCCAGCCCATCGGTTCGTTCCTTGCGATAGCGGGCAATGAAGGGGACGGTGGCCCCCTCGTCGAGAAGCGCTGCGGTGGCTTCCACCTGACGGGGAGACACCCCCATTTCTTGGGCGATTCGGGCAGCAAGAGGCGAGGACATGGTGAAACGCTTCGGGAAGGAGGGGAGGAGACGCCGTTCAGGCATGAGCGGGGGCAGCATGGGGGAAGAAGGAGGGGCGGGGCAAGGGGGAGGGTTTTTCTTTGACCTGCTGAGGACGCGAGGGATGCTGGACAAGAGGGAGCTGTGATGGACCACAGGTGCCTGCCAGTGGCTGCCGCTCTATCCATTGCTGTCACATTCACTGGATGTGTACAGGATAATC
>CAYRTW010000062.1:0-13166 GCA_964426935.1 uncultured Rickettsiales bacterium | reverse complement strand
GTGGCTGCCGCTCTATCCATTGCTGTCACATTCACTGGATGTGTACAGGATAATCAACTCATCGACCTCACCGAGCAGGTCCCCGACATCGTCGTCGAGCCCGACTCCATCGACCTGGGAGCCTTGCTGCTGAACGATGTCGCCGCAGCGACGGTGCGAATCACCAACGAGGGGCGCGCCCCCCTTCGCCTGGAAGCCGTCTCCCTGGTGGACGCGGTGGGGTTGTTTTCCCTGACGAACTCTGTTCCCGACGGCTTGGATTTGGAACCGGGGGAGACGGTAGAGGTGGAAATCGGATGGGTAGGGGCCCTCTCTGGGGACAATTCCACCGCCGTTCGCATCGACAGCAATTCCCCCAGTGAAGCCCGGGTTGAAGTCCCCATCCGGGCCACGGTTCTCGCCCCCGATCTGACCCTCGACCCTCCCCAGTGGTACTTCGGCACCTGGGGAATGGGATGTGGCACCGGCCAGACCTTCACCGTCACCAACACCGGCACTGCCCCCCTGGTCATCGCCGATTGGACCCTGGACGTCGGGCTGGAGCCGGCTCATTTCACCGCCACCACCGCCCTGGCTCCCGGATTTGTCCTGGAGGCCGGCGCTTCCCAGCCCATCGACATCGAATTTCTTCCCCAGTCCGATGGCAACTTCGCCGCCACGCTGCAGGTAGATACCCAGGATCCCCTGTCCTTGAGCGTTCTCTCCTCCCTCGCCGGCACGGGTCGGCCCCCCGACTGGAACACCGATCACTACGACGCATCGCAATATCACCAGTCCGACATCCTGTGGGTGGTGGACAACTCCTGCTCCATGGGGGAAGAGCAGCAGTCCATCGCCACCAACTTCGAGGTGTTCATGGACATGGTGGAGATGCTGAACATCGACTATCGCATGGCGGTGATCACCACCGATCAGCCCCGCTTCCAGTCCGACGGCAGCACCCGGGTGGTCACGCCCTCCACCTATGAGGCCGCCACCGTTTTTGCCACGTTGGTGAGCCTGGGGGTCACCGGCTCCGGGAACGGCAAGGTGGGGAGAATGACGATGACGGGGCCACGCCTCGGGATCTCGATGACGATGACGCTTCAGACGACGACGCTTCGGACGACGATGTCACAGATGATGAAACATCCGACGACGACACCTCCGATGATGACACCTCCGATGACGACGTCACCTCTCCCGGAGACGATGACGACAGCGCCCCCGAGGATTCGGACGGAGACGGATCTCCCGATGAGGTGGATTGCTACGACAACAATCCCGACATCTACCCCGGTGCCGACGAGATCTGTGACGAGAGGGACAATGACTGCAACGGGCTGATTGACGACAACCCTCCCTATGAAATCTGGTTCCAGGATCTGGATGGAGACAGTTACGGAAATCCGAGCGTATCGGTGCATGCCTGCGAGCAACCCGCCGTGTATGACTCAACCTGGACCGACTGCGATGACGGAAACGCCGGCGTCCATCCCGGGGTCGCGGAGATCGTCTGCGATTCCATCCCGGGGCCCCAGACCTCTGCGGGGACGGGGTGGACCAGGATTGCGACGGAGTGGAGGATTCGGTGTACGCAGACGCCGATGGGGACGGATATGGGGATGCGGATGCCCCCTCCTTCGGCTGCGGTGAGACCCCCGGCTATTCCTTTACGCCGGGGGACTGTGACGACAGCGATCCCTCCCAGCACCCCGGGGCGGTGGAAGATTGCCTGGATGGAGTGGACAACGATTGCAACGGCGAGCAGGCGGATTGCTCCCCATGGGACGCCGACGCCATCCTGGTGGCCGATGTGGCCGAAGACACGGCGGGAGCCTCTCTCGCCAGCGGGGATTTCAATGGGGACGGCCTGGGAGATCTGGTCATCGGCGCCCCTTACTCGGATCGGATGGGGAGCCTCTCTGGAGCGGTGCATGTGTTCTTCGGGCCGATTTCAGGCCAGCACTCCATGTCGGAGGCGGACGTGATCTTGGACTCTCCCTCGGCCGGAGATGTGACCGGCTATTCGGTGGCTTCGGCAGGGGATGTGGACGGAAATGGAGTGGAGGACCTTCTGGTGGGGGCCCCCTACGACGACGAAGGAACGGCGGCCAGCGGGGCGACCTATCTGATCCTGGGCCCCCTCGAAGGAGACCTCAATCTGGCCCTGGCCGATGAATCGATGGGGTGGCCGCCAACAACCAAGGAGGAGCGGTGGAGACCGGCGATGCGGTGGCCTTCGTAGGGGACTTCGATGGAGATGGTCGGGATGACGCGGTGGTGGGATCCCCTGGCTCCGACAAGAACGGAGAGGATTCCGGGGCGGTGGCCCTCATCCTCGGACCGCTGATGGGAATTGTGGACGCCGGGCACTGCCATGGGAACTACGCAGGGCGCCTGGAAGGGGACGACGCGGGAAGAACGGTCACCGGCCTTGCCGACATGGACGGCGACGGTCACGACGACTTCGCCATCGGGGCTCCGTTGGATCCCAGCGGGGCGGAAAAAGGCGGGGCGGTGTATGTGTTTCGGGGGAGGAGTTTGTGAAAAGGAGTTCATCCTGAAAACTTATCGAGCAGGAAGGCCCTTCCCATGAAACGTCATGAATCTTTCGGCTTCCTCGGCCCACCGGGCGCGAGCGGGTGCCGGGGGGGCTCTCCAACTCGATGGATATTCGGGAGATAAACCTTTTGCCCCTTCCTGGACGGTCCTCCCCCCCACGAACCTCTGATTGTCCGCCCCCCATCTCCCCATGATACCCTCCGCCCATGACGCTGCCCCCCCTTCTCCTCGCCCTTGATGCGGGCTCCCAGAGCGTGCGCGCCCTTCTTTTTGATCCCCAGGGACGGGTGGTTTCCCGGGGGCAATGTCCGGTGCCTCCTCCCCTGCCCTCCTCCTCGCCGGGGGTGGTGGAGTTCGACGCCCTCACCGTCTGGGACGCCTTGGTCTCTGCCTGTCGCACCTGCTTGACGAACGCTCCACTGGGCTCTCCAGCCGCCATCGTCTCCCTGGCCCTGACCACCCAGAGGGCCTGCGTCATCGCCTCGGACGCCGAGGGTCGGCCCCTACGTCCCGCCATTCATTGGCTGGACAAGCGCACCGCCCCTCCCCAGCTTTCCGGCTTCCTGGGAGGAGTGGTGGGCCTTCTGGGAGAAAAAAGCCGACCGGGGAGGGTACTCAGCCTGTCCCGCCACAACGTGTTGAAGAGGGATCACCCCGAAGTCCATCGCCAGGCTCGATGGCTCCTCTCCCTGGCGGGATGGCTGACCCTGAAGCTGACCGGAGAGGCTGCCGACGCTCCTGGCTCCATCACCGGCTTGTCCCCCCTGAATCATCACTCCGGCGACTGGTCCTCCTCGAACCTTTTACCCGAGGTCTGTGGAACTCCTCGGGAAAAGCTGCCGGCTCTCCGCCCTCCCGGCAGTGAACTGGGACGGCTCACGGCGGCCACGGCGGCTGAGTTGGGGCTGGTCCAGGGGCTTCCCCTCATTTCCGTCGGCGGGGATAAACAGGCGGAGCTGCTGGGCTCGGGAGTGACCTCGGGAGAGAGGGGCGTGGCTGCGGTGTCCTTGGGAACCGGATCCAGCCTGATGCTTCCCTCCCCAACCTTCCGTCAGTCCCTGAGGCTCCGGTGGATCACCAACGCCGCCGCCGAGCCGGGGGTTTTTTCATTGGAGTACATGGTTTTTCGGGGTTTCTGGACCCTGAGCTGGCTGCTGCGGGAGCTGGGGAGTGAGGAGAGGCGCACCGCCATGGCGGAGGGAATCTCCCCCGAGGAAGCCCTGGCTCGCACCTGGACGGGGATCTCGGCAGGTTCGGACGGCCTTCTCTGCCTCCCCCGCTGGTCAGAGGGCGTGGAGCATCCTGGGGAGAGGGGGGCGTTTCTGGGATTTACCGAAGTCCACACCCGGGGACATCTGGTGAGGGCCCTGGTGGAGGGAATCGCCTTTGACCTGCGGAGGGGGAAGCTCATGCTGGAAAAAGACACCGGCCTGCCCATCCAGTCCCTGAGGGTATGCGGCGGGGGATCCCGGTCCGAGGAGGCGGTGCAGATCCTTGCCGATGTGATCGGGGTGCCGGTTTCCTTCGCCGATCAGCCGGAGATCTCTGCCCGGGGAGCGGCCATGGGGGCGGCGGTGGGAGCCCGGATCCATTCCAATCACCACGAGGCGGCCCGGGCCATGGCTCGAATGGGGCGAACCCTTCAGCCCATTCCCGAGAGGGCCTCGCTGTATGGCAGGGTGTTCGAGGAGGCGTGGCTGCCCGCCCTGGAGGCGAATCGGCGACCCTCCCGCGCCCTGAGCAATCTGTTTGGATGAAAATTCAGGTCACTCAGGAGTGCTGAACGGAACTTCTCTCCCTCAGCCCGCCATCCTCACCAGCTCCGCCACCGTCTTCTCGATTCCCGCCGCCACCTCCTTGATGCCCGGTCCCAGCATGTAGGCGGGCGAGGTGATCAAGCGGCGCTCCTCATCCACCACGAACTCATCCACCGGGCAGGCGATGTGCTGGGCTCCCATGGCGGTCACGTCGGCTACCGAGGGATCCTGGGGCGAGCCCAAGGTAAGGCGGGAGCCGGGAAGGAGGCGGGCCGCCAGGGTGGGGGCGATGCAGATCATGGCGATGGGCTTTCTCTGGGCGTGGACCTCGGCCACGATGCGCTCCACCTGAGGATGGACCTGCATGTCTGCTCCCGAGGTGGCGTAGGAACACAGGTTCTTGGCGGCGCCGAACCCTCCGGGGAGCATCAGGCCGTCGATCTCACTTCCAGAGAGCTGGGCAAGGTCGCGGATCCTTCCTCGGGCGATACGAGCCGATTCCTGAAGAACATTACGGGTTTCCCCAGGCATGGGCTGGCCGGTCAGGTGATCGACAACGTGCATCTGGTTGACGTCGGGGGCGGCACAGATCACCTCCGCTCCCGCCCGGTCCAAGGCCAGAAGGGTCAGCACCGCTTCGTGGATCTCGCTGCCATCGAAGACGCCGCAGCCGGACAGAATCACTCCGATCTTCATGGGGGCTCCTCTCACGGGTTCAGAGTCACAAAAACGAGGCAGGGGTATCACGAGGAGAAAGGAACAGCCATCCCCGCAGGCATCTCCCCCGACTGAAGCCAGGCCTCCACCCCCATCACCCACTCCGATCCTGCTTGTTCCAGACGGTGCAGTGCCGATTTCCTCTCGGTGGGAGGCAGGCCAAGGACCTCTCTCAGAGACGGCCCCACCTGGGTCCGAAAGGCCTCCTCTACCCTCGCCTGATCCAGCAAGGAAGGAACCGCGATGCGGAGGGCCCGGATCTCGGCGAAGCTGATGTTGGGGGTCCCCACCCCGTTCCACAGCCTCTGGAGCTGGTTCCAGCCGAAGCGGCTTTTGAGGAAGGCCACTCCATAATGAGGATTGAGGCTGGAGAGGCGGAGGATGTCCACAAAGCAGCCCACGTTGGCAGGACCGTTCCCCTCCCAAACCGCCATGCGCCCCTTCCCCAGGGAACCGGCTCCTGAGCGGGGAAGGAGAAGATCTCCGGGCTGGAGGCGGCTGCGAGGGATGTCATGGGGGCCCCCTTCGACAACCGGAGTGACCGCCGCTGGATCCAGGCCGAAGGGGAGAAAGGCGGTACCGGTGAGGACGGGGACCCCACCGAGGTGGGGGAGGAGGGGAATGCCAGTGACCACCGGGCCATAGGTGATGAAGGCGATGAACTCCCCCAGGGAATGGACGGGAAAGAGGGGTGAAAGCCCTCGCAGGGGATCCTGAAGGCGCGGGTTCCAGTATCCGGGATCCCATCGCGAACCGCGCAGAGCCGATGCGGCCACCCGGGTGATCATGAAGGCCTCTCCCCTCTAAACGACGAAAGAACCCGTTCCAGATAGCTTTCTTCTTCCTGTGTTCTCAACCCCGGATGGGGCGCCGGCTGGGTGATCCACACATCGGGCGAGGGAGGATCCCCAGAGGTTCTCTTTCTCCCCATGAGGAGGGCGGTGCGGGCTGAAGCGCCGGCCGAAAGAAAGGCCTGGGGAGGAAGGCCCACCACCGCCAACACATCCATCTCCGCCTCCAGAATTCGTCTCAGGGGGGCGGATTCGGTGTTGGCCAGGACCCCCTCGGGGACGACGCAGGCCAGGTATCCCCCCGGCTTGAGGAGGCGCAGGAACCTCTCGGTGAACACCAGCTCCACCGGGTGGCGCACCAGGCGAGTCAGCGCTGGCCGCAGGGAAGAGGGGTCCAGGACCGGGGCCTGCCAGGAGGGGAGGGGAGGGGACTTCTTAGCCCGTGTCTCCGCCTTCCAGGCCAGGTACTGGGGGCCGAGCAGGATCCGCATCAAATCCAGGGCCTCCTGGGGAGGGTGAGGGAGAAGCAGGGAACCCAGGATCCCCAATCCCTCCCCACCAAAGGGGGGATTTCCCACCACGACGTCACAGGATCCTGACAACAGCCCGATGGTGGGATGGTCCAGGAGCCCGTTGCCAACGGCGGTTCTCCAGGAAGGGTGCCAGGCGGAGGCCACCTGAGGATCCCGATCCACCCCTACCCACTCCACCTCCTTTGGCGCCGCCTTCGCCTCCATTCCCGCCCTCAGGAAGACTCCCTGCCCCAGGGCAGGATCGGCGACACGGGCCCCCTCGGGGAGGGCCATTCCCAGGGCGAAGAGAGCGTCCCAGGCGAAGCGGGCCACCCCTTCCGGGGTGAAATACTGTCCGAGGCGACGCCGGCGAAGTGGAGAACTCATGGGGAGACTACGGTGGCGTTCAGTAGCAAACGTCCTGGCCTCCATCGGACTGGCAATGAAGTCGGATGGCAGAGTAGGGACGGTCCAGGGCCTCATAGGACCAGACGATGGAGCTTTCATCCAGGCAATCCGACCCGGCCTTGATCTCAATCACTCTCCCATGATTGGAGTCGGCGATGAGAAGATTTCCCGATTCGAGGATCCGGGCGTCCCTCTCCCATCCCAGGGGACGATTCGCCTTGGGATCGCAGTCCAGGGACGGAAACTCAGCAAGAATGGTGGCGGAGGACAGGTCCACCCACTTCACCCGATCCTCCCCGGCCGCCGACACCAGCACCCGATCCTCCCCCAGGGAATGAGGGTTGTGGGGTTGAGACAGGAACGCGGGATCGCTCACTTCGGGGATTTTTCGTTCCAATGCCCAGGGAAAGGGGGCCTCCGGGGCGGGGTCAGGTTGGAAGAGGAGGATGTGGCTGTAGGCGTCCCCCCGGGCACACACCCAAAGGCGATCCACCCCATCCTCCCCGGTCACGATGCGGGCGTCGTTGGGATTGGTGAGTCCCGGCTCGAAGGTCCTTCGGTTGATGGACCACAGGAGATTGCCCTCCTGGTCCACCGAGATCACCCGGGCGTTCACCGTGTCGGTGAGGATCCAGGAATCATCCGGCCCGGGAGTGAGGCTGTGAAGCCCCTGGAGTTGGACCCCCTCCTCATCCAAATGCGCTTCGTAGTGAAACAACTCCTGGCCGTCCCGGTCGATGACCAGGGCAACATCGGTGGTGTAGGCCGAGGTCAAGGAGAGGGAGGTGGTGCCGTCGGCAAGGCGTTCCACCAGGTGAACCACCCTCACCCCCGCGTCATAAGACCAGACGATGTTTCGGTCTTCGTCCACCTCCAAAGCCATGTGGTTGTCGGCGATGAGGGTGTGCCAGGGGGCAATCGGTTGAACAGGGGAACCCCCATTGCCTCCACAGGCGGTCCACAGAAGGAGGGACAAAGCAAGGGGCGAGAAGGGAAGGGAGGTCGGGCGCGGCACCCGGTGAAGATACCCGTCGCCGGCCCGGTAAGCCAGCACTCGACGAGGCAAGGAGTCTCCTGAGGGGAACCGTGATATACCGGGCCCGCCGCGTCGAGCCCCGCTCGGCCCACCCACAGGGGGTTGGGTCGCCCGGCTGGGGCTCCTCCCCAATGGAGATCCCCCATGGCCCCACGCCCACCTCGAAAGCCCGGCCGTCCTCGCTCCTCCGAGGCTCGCTCTCCCAAGGCGGAAAAACCCATCCCCGGGAGCAGCAGGAATCCCTCACCCGAACCGGGCGCCGACGTGAAAGCTCGAGGTCGAGGACGGTCAGCCGGCGACCCTTCCAAGGAGAGGTCCGGTTCCCCTTCTCCACGAGGCCGGCGAGGACCTTCGCCAGACTCCTCCGGGCCCGGGCCTCGACCTTCTCTACGGGACACTCGAAAGTCTGGAGACCGCTCCCAACCTGAAGGGGAGGGGATGCCCATGAGGAGAGGGCCTCGTCGCGACGCTCCGGAATTGGATCAGTTGGAGGGAAGGAACGTAGTGAGGGAGGCCCTGGCCGCCTCCTCCCGGGTGAAGCGCCTCCTCATTGATGACCGAGCTGTTCCTGACGTAAAGCTCAAGGAAATCGAGAAACTGGCCAAGGAAAGAGGCCTGTTGGTGGAGAAGACCTCCCGGGATGCCCTGGATCACATGGCCCAAGGCCGCATCCACAACGGGGTCATCGCCCTGGCTTCTCCGCTGCGTTCTCCGGCCCTCAAGGACGTGCTGGCGGAGCATTACCGGCGGGGGAGTCACCCCCTGGTTCTGGTGCTGGATGAGGTGCAATACGATCAGAATCTGGGGGCGGTGCTGCGAAGCGCCGATGCAGCGGGAGCGGCGGCGGTGGTCATCCCCACTCGCCGAGGAGCGGGGCTCTCCCCGGTGGTGCAGCGCATCGCCATGGGGGCGGCGGAATACATTCCCGTGGTCAGGGAAGGGGTGATGTCTGCCCTGGCTGACCTGCGTCGCAACGGCTTCCGCATCGTTGGGGTGGCAGAAACGGGCTCCATCCCCTGGTATCAGGCCGACCTGACCGGCCCGGTGGTCCTGGTGCTGGGAGGAGAGGACAAGGGGATCACCGACACCGTACGCTCCCGCTGCCAGGTGGTGTGCAGGGTCCCCATGGCCGGCCACGTCCCCTCTCTCAACGTGTCGGCCACCGCTGCCATCGTTCTGTTCGAGCGCATCCGTCAGGAGGCCTCTCGCCGGGGCTCCAAGACTTCTCCGGGAGCACCGGCGCCGAACAAACCGCCTCCCCCTCTACCACCCCGAGTGGTTCGGGAAGACGACTTGGAGGAGGAACCGCAGATCGATGACCCCTCCATCTCCCCCGAAGAGGTGGATCTGGGAGGAGAAGGCTGAACGGCCCGGTCTTTTACGGACGGGGATAGGCCATTCGGGGCACGAACAGGGAGGGGATTCCTTCGGTTTCTTCCCAGGCCCGCAGGGAATCGGAAGAGGGGGCGATTCCACCCCGATCCAAGCGATTCTTTAGGGGTTCCAGATATTTGCGTTCATCGGGGCCCCGGATTCCGTCCCTCTTCTGCGCGGAAAGGCCCCGATCCGCGATGGCCACCAGCTCCTGCGCCCAGGCAGTGAGGGTGCGCCCTCCCCAGGTGCCCTGAAGCCCCTGGGTGGCAGCGACAAGACCCAAGGATTCCCGGGGGCCAGGAAGCTCCCCAGCCAGATCGAGGGCCTGCTGCAAGGCTCCCTCGTCATACAAGATTCCCCTCCACAAAGCGGGCATGGCCAGGAGCATTTCCAGGGGGCCTCCGTCGCAACTGCGGATTTCCACGTAGTTCTTGAGGCGAACTTCCGGGAACACCGAGGTCATCTGGAGGTTCCATTCCTTCCAACCGGCAAAATGCCCCTCCACCCCCTCCTCCATCCATTGCCTGAAGTTCCGTCCTCCCCCGGGACCCCAGACTCCTCCCTTCTTGGTGAACATCAAGGGCACGTCCAGGAGATAATCCACCCACCGCTCGAAGGTGAAATCCTGGTCCACCACGTCCTCCAAGAGACCGCAACGGGCCGGATCGGTCTCCCTCCAGGTGAGGGCTCGGAAGCTCTTGGCCGACACCGGCTCCCCTTTCACCAGCGGAGAGTTGGCAAACAAGGCGGTGGCCAAGGGGGACAAGGCCAATGAAGCCACCAGCTTGCGGGCGCAGTCGGCCTCGCTGGAATAATCAAAGCTGGCCTGAATGGAGGTGGTGCCCTTCATCATGTGATGACTGAGGCGGCCCCGGGTCTTCAAGTAGGGTCCCATCTGGGCGTAGCGTCCCTTGGGTACCCAGGGGATGTCGTCCACGTCCTGATAGGGGGTGAAGGCCAGGGAACTCCAGTAGACGTCGGGACCGGCGATCTCTTGCAACTCTCTCAGGTGGGAGATGAACTCCCTCTCCACCTCGGCAATATCGGTAAGGGGTTTGACCGAGATCTCCACCTGGCAGCCCGGTTCAAGGGTAACGGTGGTGCCATCCCGACTCAAGGCGATGATGTTCTCCCCCTCCCTCTCCGGGATCCACCCAAAGCGCTGGGAGAGGCCCTTCAGAAGATCGGAGATGCCAAATGGAGAGGAAAAGTAGGAAACCCTCTTTCCATCCAGAGTCAGGGCCTCCTTCTCCCACTCCGCTCCAATGCGAAAGAGAGAGGGGGCTTTGCACTGCTGATGGAACCAGGCAATGAGGTCAGAGCGAGTGAGGCGATCCAAGGAGGTCTCCTTGATGGCCGGGGTGAAACTCCCGGAAACGATCAGGGGACCCCGTTCTTGAGCACAACCGGGCCCCCCGTCAACGGGCAACGCGGAAAACGGATGGGATCCGCCGGAATCTGATCGTCAGAAGCACGCCTCGTAGAGGGTCCCCGAATCGCCCCAGTTGAACTGCTCCACCTGGACGCAGCTTTGAGAGGGATCGGCACAAGCCTGCCCGCCGGTGCAGAGGGAGTGGCAGGTCTGGGTGCCACTGGCCTCTCCACACTCCACCTCGCCGCTACCCATCACCCCACAGCCCGCATCAAAGTCACAGATGAAGTCCTCACCGCAGTCTTCATTCACGCAGCACTCCGCCGTGGCGTCCTGCTGGCACAACTCCAGATCGGAGGGCTCCTCAGCGGTGCAGGAAGCGAGACACAGGAACATCCAACCGAAACAGGAAGGCAGGCGGGGGAGGTGAAGCACGGGCTTCCTCGAGGGATGGGGGTTTTCAGGGAGGATACTCCTGGAGCGGATCCGATCCGATCTCATCCATGATCCGTATCAGGCTCATTCCCGATTTCAGGGGACGGAGGAAGTTCATCATGAAATATTCAAGACTTGCGAGTCTCTCTCTTCTGGGGACCACGGCTCTTTTCACCGGGTGCGAGACCGAGGAGGAGGCTCCCCTCTTTGACGTGGATCTGATTCTGGCCGGGGATCCCAGCCAGGGCCCCCTCCTGGATGCGGCGGTGGATGCCGATGGGGCCAGGGTGGCCTTCACCCGGGAAGGAGGCACACCGGGAGTGTCCATGGCCAGCATGAACGATGGAGTGGCCACCGACCTGCATTCGGGAGCCCCCCTGATTGCTCCCCGCGGGCTGGTGTTCGCCGCCGATGGCTCTGGGGTTTATGTGGCCGACCCTGAAGGTGGGGACGATGGGGAGGGCCGGGTGTGGTTCCTCGCCGAAGGCCAGGAGCCGGTCTCTCTTTCTGGTTCGGAGGGCACGGCCCCCATGGCGGTGGAACTGGATTCCCCTGGGACAGGGTTGGTGCTGGCGGGAGTCGACCCCGACACGGGAGCCCCCGCCGTCATGGGGATCGACCTGATCTCAGGCCAGCGGAGCGTCTTGTTTCAGGGCTCCCCCCTGGTGAACCCCGATGGGGTGGTGGTGGCCACCGACGGAACCGTTTACGTGACCGATGGCGAGGCCAATGGCTCAGCGTTCGCGGTGTCAGGGGGCGAGATAGAAGAAATCGTGTCCGGTGCCGTCCTGGGCTCTCCGCCGGGCGTTTCCCTCACCACCGATGACTCCACCCTGTTAATCTCCGCCTTGGATGGAGAGGGCGGGCACAGCCAGGTGATCGGGGTGAATCTTTCGACCGGAGAGCCCTTCTTCTTCAACGACGTTATCGGAGAAAACACCAGCAGCGGGGGGCTGCACCGAGCACGGAACCTGGACCTGTTTGTCTGGTCTGACACGACCGGCTCCAACGGCGGTGGCAGCGTCTACCGGGTGCGCCCAGGGGGAAGTTGATTTCCCCCCGGGCCCGCGCCCCTGTGACTGGGACGCCCTTGCCCTGATCCCCACCAGCGAGTAGGATCACGATCCCTCCAGGATCGTCCATGCCAGCCGTCGGCCCCCGCCGCATCCTCATCGTCGATGTCAGCGCCCCCGCCATCAAACACGCGCGGGTGGCCCTGGAGTATGAGGGGTTTGAGGTCATGGAGGCTCGGGATTCAGAGGAGGCGCTGGCCCTTCTTTCCCGCCACTCTTTCCTTCTTGTCGTCGCCGCCATCGGCCTCCCCGGGCGCAGTGGGTACGACCTGTGCCGCGACCTGCGAGGGGCCTCTCACACCGCCAGCCTTCCGGTTTTGCTGACGTTTTCCCCCATGGACCTCTTCGATTCGGGCCGGGCGCAGAGGGCCGGTGCCGCAGGCGTCCTGGCCAAACCCTTTCTTCCTTCTCATCTCATCGAGAAGGTGGGCGAGGTGCTGGGGGAGGAGATCCTCGGCGCCCGGACCTCAGGGGAGAGGCGACGAAGTGATTTCCGCTCCTCGGGTGAGAGACTGGAGTCTGCCGAACCTTCACCGCCTGAGGCCCTTCCCCCTCCCCCGGCGGGCTCTACCGACCGAGCCCGGATGAGGGAGGCCTCCCAGGCCCCCGATCTGCCTGCCGGGTTTGTGGAGCCCTTGGGTGAGGAAGGAGAAATGGAGAACGGAGCGGATCTCCTGCTCTCCCCCCTGCGCGACCCGTCTGGTGGTGTGGACGCTACCCAGGAGAAGCAAATCCAGGCCCTCATCGACCGGCGGATCGAGGCCCTTCTCGCCCCGGGCGGGGCCCTCCGTGCCGCCATCGACATGGCCCTGGAGCGCATGGTGCGGGAGCGGGTGGAGACCCGATTTCCCAAGATATTGGAACAGGTTGCCCGGGAACGAGCGGGCCAGGGTGGGAATTCCTGACCACATCTCTCCTCCTTTTTTCTCCCCGGCCCCGCTGAACCAAGGAATCCCTACCGAGGACAATCATGAGTCATCGCGAATTGAGCCGCGTATACGAGCCCGCCGCCATTGAGGAACGATGGAACAAGCGCTGGGAAGAGGAGGACTGCTTTCGGGCCCGACCGAAGGGGGATCACGCAGCCGCCTATTCCATCGTCATTCCCCCTCCCAACGTCACGGGTGCCCTACACATGGGGCACGCT
>CAYRTW010000061.1:0-25267 GCA_964426935.1 uncultured Rickettsiales bacterium | reverse complement strand
TATAACGCCGGCCTGTCACGCCGGAGGCCGCGGGTTCAAGTCCCGTCCACCCCGCCACTTCATCAAGCCCGCCTCTTTTCGAAGAGCGCGGGCTTTTTGTTTAATAGCCGGGCTCACGGGGGCCAGGCCCACAGGCTCACGTCGTTTCGCCGCCCCCCTCTTCCGAGGATTGATGTGACCCCATTCTGGGAAGCGGTCTTGTTGGGTTTGGTTCAAGGATTGACCGAGTTCCTGCCGGTCAGCAGCTCGGGGCACCTGGCCCTGGCACAACAGTGGCTGGGGTGGACCGAAAATCCGGTGGCCTTTGATCTGATGCTGCACCTGGGGACCCTCTTCCCGGTGGTGTGGTTCTACCGTGCGGATTTATGGGCTCTGACCCGTTCCCTTTTCCCCAAGGGGAGCGAAGAGGATCGGCGCATGGTGGGGTGGCTCCTGGCCGCTTCGGTGCCCACCGCCGTCATCGGGCTGGCCTTCAAGGAGCAGTTTGAGGCCGGTTTCAGCAATCCCGTTGAAGTCCCGGTGGAGCTGGCCATCACCGGAGTGCTTCTCTATGCCACCCGCTGGTTCCAAGGGGGAACCCGCGAGAAGATAGGCTGGGGAAGGGCGGTGGTCATTGGCATTGCCCAGGGGATTTCGGCGGCTCCAGGGATCTCTCGCTCGGGAGCCACCATCGCTGTGGGACTCATGTCCGGCATCACCCCTCAGGCGGCGGCGCGCTTCTCCTTTCTGGCCTCGATTCCCGCCATCGCCGGCGCCATCCTCCTGGACGCTCCCGATGCCTTCCGAGAACCCATCTCCGGCCTGACGCCGGTCGATATCCTCGCTGGAGCGGGGGTGGCGGGGGTGGCAGGGTATTTGAGCCTGGTGTGGCTGGTAAAGGTGGTCGCCCGAGGCAAGATCGTGGGCTTTGCCTGGTACCTCTGGATCTTTTCCGTGTTTTCTCTGTGGAAGGCCCTCCGGGGTTGATTCCGGCCCGGGCGGGGTCCCCACCAGGACGCCTTCCTCTCCTCAGATCCTCACCAGCGGCGAACCCTTCGCGCCAATCCACCCAGGAGAAGCAGGAAGCCGGCGAGTGATGGGGAGGAGGTCCCGCTGGTATTCGAGCAGGCCGCAGGGCCCCCTCCTACCTGGAGATCCAGGGGAATCTCGGCGCTGTACTCCGCCGTTCCCCCCGGCCCCGAGGCGATGAGTCGGGCCGTGTAGGTCCCTGGGGTGGTGTAGGTGTGGGTGGGGGAAAAAGCGTCCACCGTTGCCTCGTCTCCGAATTCCCAGCGGTAGTTCAAGGTGCAGCCAAAGGCCCCCTGTCGACTGGTGTTCTCAAAGCGCACCGTGCTCCCCTCGATCTGGTACCCGAAGGAGGGATCGGGAACCGCGCAAGCGACCACGTACCCGACCTTGCGAGCGCTGTCCTCATAGGCGCCACAGTCGGGGGCCTCCCCCTCTACGGTGAGGGTCACGGTGTATTGCCCCTCGGCCTCGTAGGTGTGGGTGACGTTGCGGGAAGTGGCGTGGGTGGAGCCGTCGCCAAAATTCCAGTCGTACTCGGTGGCGTAGCGGGAGGTGTCGTCAGGAACGGAGAAACTGACGGTGAAGGGAACGGCGCCGCTGCGGGCCTCGGTTTCGCTTTCTCCCTCAGCAGTCACCAGATCGAAGTCGGTGTAGACCCCGTAGATCCCTCGAATGCCGGTGCTGTCATCTTCGTTGGGATCCTCCCTGCCGGTTTCGCACCCTCCGATGGCCCAGTACATGGTGGCGTTTCGCAGGGTCGGGTCGGTGCAAGCCTCGTCGGACTCGCAAGAATGGCCCAGTCCCAGGCCGTGGCCGATCTCGTGGGTGGCCACCGCCAGGAAGCTGGTGTCGCTCTGGCAGTCGGGGCCGTAGATCTCATCGGGGGTTCCGAAGTTCACGCCGTCGTTGAAAACCACGTCGAAGTTGGTGGTGCGGTAGAAGAAGATGCCGTTGTAGGTGGTGGAGTCCGCCGAGGTATAGAAAGTCACCGTGGCGGCGAGAATGCCCGAGCCAAGGTCTCCCCCCAGGTCGTTGATGATGACTTCGGTGCGGTCGTTGTCCACGAACCCATTGCTGTTGTTGTCCATGGGGCCGTCGTACTCCGCCAGAAGCTCGGAGCAGGTCACGTCCTCCCAGTATTGGAATCCTTGATCCACCAGGGTGGAAGTGTTGTATTCATCAGTGATTTCAAGGGTTTCCTCCTCCTCGGAGCTGACATAGAACTGAATGGGCATGTCCTCGGCAAACCACTTGCGGGCGGGGGAGATGGGCTTCCAGGCGATGGTCACCAAGGAAGAGGCGATGAGCAGCAGGGCGAGAAGGGAGCGATTCATGGGGCCACCTTCAGGGGGGAGATGCCGTAAAAGCGATCCATTTCTTGTTTCTTTTCACTCCTCAGGCCGGGGATGGTCCGAAGGGTCGGTATTTCTCCGCGCTTCACCCGGGCTGCCAGGCGGGCCACCAGTGCCTGGAAGTCCTCGGCATCGGCGGGCACGGGGGAAAGGTCGTGGGCGTAGGGCCCCCGGTATTCGTCGGTGTTGAACCGAAACGCCAGGGCCGTTGAACTCCCCTTGATCTGGCGTACCTGGTATTTCCCCTGGAACATTCCCACGCAGGCCCATGTTCCTTCTTCCGAAGAGGGCTCCAGGAAGAGCAGCACCCTTTCACCGACGTCGAATTGAGCCGAGGAAGGAACGAAGGCCACCCGGCCGTCGGGCATCTCTCCCCCCAACTCGCGCACCCGCACCACCTGGCCGGCCCGGGTTCCCCCCTTGAGGCCCCTCTCCACCCTCACCGACACGTAGGTGTAGGGAAAGGTACCCCGGGCGTTCATGGCCGAGCCCAGGGACTCCACCGTTCCCACCACCACCAGATCGGCCACCCAGGTCAGTTCTTCCTCTGAGAAGGGATAGAGAGTGGTGGCGGAGGCGGAAGAAGGACACACCCCCATTCCGACGACAGCGACCGCCATCCAGGCGAAGAGAAGGGCCATCCAATGGAGCGGGCGACGAAGCATGACAAACCCTCGTAGGGAGCAAACGAAGAGACCCACCTTATCATCATCCCTCTCTGGCTTCACCGGGGGGGTGGGAATCGGGGCGAAGAGGAGGGCGCCGGGGAGGGGCAAAGGCGAAAGATGGAGAAGCAAAGCGAAGGAGGACAGACCCGGGCAGGCTGGTTGACCGAGAGGGGGCTTTGCCCCAGGATGGGGCGGTTCGGCGGATGCCGGGCCGGTGGGCCGTGTTTTTGGGAGGCCTGCTGGAAGCAGAAACCGCTCGGGGACAAGGCAGACCGGTCCCTCGGTGGAGGGATGTCGCGATGAATCGAGGATGTCGAGGATGCCATTGATGACCCGGCTGTTGATTCTATGGATGTCCGTTGCGCTCGTCCTGGTTGCCGTTTTTCACCCGGCAGAGGCCTCCGAGCAGACCGGCACCATCCGGGGCACGGTGACCGATGGGGACAAAAAGCCCCTGGGGGAAGTGAAGATCCTGGCCCGCAGCTCCGAGCTCCTGGGAGCCCGGGTGGCGGAGACCCAGGTTGGCGGGGTGTACTGGTTGCCGGCATTGCCTCCCGGCCTCTACGACGTTCAATTCGAGAAGCAAGGGTTTCGCACCCGATTGGTGCGGGGGATCCGGGTGAGCGTGGGGCGCACCGCGTCGGTGGACGTGAAGATGGATCTGGCTTCCACCGAGGAGTCGGTGGAGGTGGTGGAGTCCCGCCCCACCCTCGATACCGGGCAGACTGACACCGGCACCACGGTCACCAAGGAGTTCTTGAAGAGGGTGCCCTCGGGGCGCTCCTATCAAAGCACGACTCGCTTTGCTCCCGGCGTGGTGGGGGGCTCCAATCCCAACGTTCAGGGAGGGGCAAGTAACGAGAACTCCTGGCTTTTGGACGGAGTGAACATCACCGACCCGGTGACCGGAACCTTCTCGGTGAACTTCCCCTTCGACGCCATCGAAGAGGTGGAGATCAAGACCGGATCCTTCGCCCCTGAATATGGAGAGGCCTTGGGGGGAATCGTCAACGTCCGCACCGAGTCCGGCTCCAACGAGTTCGAGTTCCGGTCCAGCATCTATTACAGCAACGGCAACCTCTCCCCCAAAAGGGACGGGGTCTACGACATTTACGGGGCGGTGGTGGAACCGTCGGAGTTCGACCGCCAGAGTCAGGCCATCACCCTGTCCACCATGGCGGGGGGCCCCATCGTCAAGGACAAGGTGTGGTTCTTCGGCGCCTACGACTTCATCTCCAACCAGAGCACCACCTTGGGGGTGGAGGCGCCCCGACGATTCCGAGGGCATCTCCTCTTCGCCAAGATTTCCATGGCTCCTTTGGCCGCCCACCGCCTGGAGTTCAGTGGGTTCATCAACCCCACCACCATCGACAACATCGTTCAGTCTGCCTACTCCCCCGCCGAAACCGAAGCCCAGCAGGTGCAGGGAGGGGCGGTGGTCCGGGCCCAGTGGGAGTGGTTCGTCGGGGAGAACGTGCTGTGGAAGGCGGTCTACTCCTTCCAGAAGGAATACATCGATGTGACTCCGATGCCCTGCACCTGGAACAGCGCTCTACCCGACAAGGAGTGCCAGGAGGGGCAGCCCGAGGGGTATATCGACTACTTCACCCCGGCGCGGGTGGGGGTGGATCCTGCGTATGACGAGGACAACTATCGGCGCTGGTCCTTTGACGACCGGATGGCCCATTCCGCCGATCTCTCCCTCTCCTGGTTCATCGCCGATGCGTTGGGACCGCATGAGGTCAAGGCTGGGGCCCAATTGCGGTGGACCGAGCACGAACGGATCTACGGATTCAACGGCAACAGCTATTGGGTGGATATTCTGGAGGACTCCTCAGATCCCACCAGTCGTACCAACTACTACTGGTACGAATTCCCCGGTCAGGTCTATTCCCGCGCCACCGGCGCCACCGTGGCCGCCTACCTCCAGGACACCTGGAGACCCCATCCCAGCCTGGCCATCAACTACGGCTTGCGCTACGAACGCCTCCTGCTTCGCAACGATGTGGGCGAATCCATCGTGGACAGCCACATCGTGCTGCCTCGGGTAGGCATGGCCTGGGATCCCTTCCACAACAAGCGCACCAGCCTCACCGCCTCCTTCGGGATGTTCGGCAGCGGTGGACGTCTCTCCATCTCGGAGTTCGTGAACAAGAACGGGCTGGGCTACAAGCTCTATCTGGGGGACTACTTCGACCACACCACCAACTATTCCTACGAGCAGTACTACAACATCCCCACCCAATCGAACTACGACACCACCGGCAACCTGACCACCCCCCGCAGCTATGAGGTGACCTTGGGGGTGAAGCAGATCGTGTGGCAGCAGCTCATGGTGGCCCTTCAGGTGACCGGCAAGTGGTATCGATACCTGTGGGAGGACGACGAGGTGAACCTGGCTCTGAACGAGGACGGCAGCGGAATCGTCGGATCCCAGGATGGCGTCTACAACGACTATTTTCGGCTTCGAACCCCATTGCAGGGCATGAGGGACTACTACGGATTCACCCTCATCTTCCGTCAGAACCTGCACCGCAACTTCCTGGTGGATGGGTCGGTGACCTACTCCATCACCCAAGGCCGCACCGAGGACGCCCTGACCGCCGCGTTGGACAATCCGGTCCAGTACCCCTATGAATACGGCTACTTGTCCTCGGATCGCCCTTTGGTGGTGAAGGTCGCTGCCGCTTATGAGTTCCCCTTGGAGTTCAACCTGGGCGCCCGCTTCTCCTACAGTTCGGGCTCTCGTTACGACCGGACCTACTACTCGGGCAAGTTGGGAAGTTACGGGCTGTATCGCTCCGAAGTGGGAACCTATGACTCCTTGAGCGCATACGCCGTCCTGGATCTCAAGCTGACCAAGGGGTTTGCCCTGCCCCAAAAGAAGGGCCGCATCGAACTGTCGGTGGAGGCCACCAACGTGTTCAACAATCGCCAGGCCACCGGAATCAACACATCCTCCCTCAACGCCGAAGGGGCGGTAGACGCTACCTCCCGCCTGTCCCCTTTCAGCATGGAGTTCGGGTTGCGCTATGCCCTTTGACTTCAAGCCCATGGTCGGCACCGCCCTGTTGATGGCTGGAGGGTCCCTGGCCTTGACCGCCTGCTTTTCGGAGACCATGACCGACGTGGATCTGACCGGCACGGTGCGGATTCCTGTCGAACTCGTCGGGGAGATGGCCGACATCGGTATCGTCTACATCGGGCTGTTCGCCGGCTGGGACGTGGACACCCTCGGATACCCCTACCCCAAGATGGGCCCGGTGGTGGGGGATCAGCGCTTGGGGGACACCTACCCTTATGGGGGGACCTCGGTGGGCACCTTCGGCTATGCTTGTTATCAATCCCTCAAGTGTCAGGTGGTCACCGGAAGGCATGTGGATCTCACCGATCTGGTGTGCCGGTTCCAACTCCTGGCGGAGGGAGAAAGCGGATGCTCCTGCTCTCAGAGTGAGGACGGTTCCTGGTCCATTGATGACGGCTCGGGCTGCCTGGATCCGGACACGTTCTGGGACGACTGTTCCCACTACTACGGCTATCAGGACCCTTCCCAGCTCAACTTTGTGGGGGAGGACCAACTGGATTTCCAGGAAGTGGAGGAGGATGGCCAGGCGTATTACCAGGCCAGCTTCCGGATGTGGCACGTCGTTCCCTACCAGAACGCCGTCCTATACGGCTTTGTGGATAACGATCTCACCTCCTGCAACCCTGAGGATGGGCAGACCAATCGGCGACAGAGCATCGACGGGGGCCCCTACTTTCGGGAAGGGACCAATTTCTCCGACGTGATGAACTTCCCCGACAAGTACCTCTCTCCGGGTGACCTGGTGACTTCAGCGCCCCACGCCCTCACTGCCGACGATCTGGCCCGGAGAACCCCTGGGGATCCCACGGTGACCGAGAGGGACGAGATCGGTGGGCTCACCCTGACTATGGATTACTTGCGATGATCCACCTCCCTGAAAACCGCTCCAGGGCTTGGGTTCTGGCCTCCTCGTCCCTCCTCCTGTCCTTGTGGGGATGCGACGCCGATGGCCTGCCCTACATGCAGAACTACGACGATGGGGAGCTGCTTCCCGCCGAAGTCGTGAACCTGGACGACGCCGACGCTCCTCCTCTCATCCAAAGCTACAACAGCGACGACTTTGCTCCCTTCATCGGTGAGCTGGGCCCGCCGGATCCTTCCAGCGTGACCGGCGGCGGAGCCACCACCACCTTCGTGGGCACCGGGGGAACCCTCTGCGTGGTGTTCGACCCTCAGACGGTGTGGAGGGACGACTTTTTCATCGATGGACAGGCCGATGGGACCTGGAACAACTACACCTACGATGATGGGGATGCGGACATGAGGGTGGGTCTCTCCGCCAACTACACCGGAACTCCCGGAGTGGAGATGGGCAGCTTTGAGTCCGTCTACATCGATCCCTTGGGGACAGAGCGCACTGCAGACTTGAACCTGTGCTACCAGCCCGACATCAATGGATATCCGGGGGGAACCGCCGGGAGGGCCACCCCCGAATCCTGTTCCATTGATACCCAAGAGGGGGTCAGCTACACCGTGGTCCTGAAGACCTACGCCGTTCCCCTGGATGACAACCGGCTGAAGTTCGCCCTGGCCCTGGTGGAAGGGGATTGCGGAGTGCTGGGGGGCTTGAATGAGTGCGTGTTGCGGGGGGACGCGGATCCCAGCGACGATCTCCTGGAGGTCGGGGGAGACTTCGAGGCCAAATATTGCCTGGACGAGATCGAGGAATAGGGACCTTGAGGAGTGCCCGTCCCGGTGAGGATCACACGGTGACGGTGACGATGATGGCGGTGATGTTGTCCTTGCCACCATTCCGGTTGGCCAGCTCCACCAGACCGTTGCAGGCAGCCTGGGGGCTTTCGCTCTCCACCATCACCTTGCAGATATCATCATCGGGGATTTCGCCCCACAGCCCGTCACTGCACAGCAGGAGGGTGTCGCCCCGGTAGACGGGGAGATGGAAGATATCGATCTCCACTTCGGGCGTTGAACCCACGGATCGCACCAGAATGTTGCCTGAGGGGTGGGTTCGTGCCTGCTCCCGGGTCAGCTCTCCCATCTGCACGAGATAGGCCACCAGGGAGTGGTCCCGGGTGACCTGGGTGAGGTGGTTTTCCCGCAAGAGATAGCACCGGCTGTCCCCCACGTTGGCCACGAACACTTCGGTCCCCTGGTACATCAACGCGGTACACAGGGTGGTGCCCATGTTGCTGTCATTGGTCTTGCCGCAGTCCACCACCGCACGATTGGCCTGTTGGAAAGCGGAACGGAGCACCTGTCCCAGGGACTCCACCGAATAGGTGTCCAGCTTCTCCAAACCGGTGGAGGTCACCTCAAACAGGGTCTCCACCGCCAGGGAGGAGGCCACCTCTCCCCGGTCATGCCCCCCCATCCCATCGGCAACGGCGTACAAGGCCAATCCTGAGGAGACGTCCCCCCATCGCAGGCTGTCTTCGTTCAGCTCTCGGATCCTCCCTTCATCGGTGGCACTGGCCACAGCGATCCGAACCGCAGCGGGGCGAGGAGCTTCGGTTGGTGGAGGCGGGGGCGGGGACTTGGTCTTCCCCTGTTTTTGACCAACCTGGCGAGATTCCTGGGCCATCGTCTCAATTCTCCCCGCGAGGGCCGAAAACGAGGCCACCGCAGGCTCCACCCTTCCGGACTACACCCGGGGGGGCCGCATCCCCGCGATTCTAGACCGCAGAGGGGGAGGCCGGCAAGTGAGGGGTGTTGGTCCCGTGTGGGTCCGGAAGGTCTGCGTTGCCCAAGGAAGAGGTGGGGCCTATCATCAAATCTCCCAGCGTGATTCATGCCCCCTTCTTCCCCTCTTCTTCCTGGAATCTCTGCAATGCGTCGGCTGCTTCGCCGAGCGCTGTCGAGGGCGATCCATCTCCGTCAAGAAGGGGATTCAGGCGGATCGGGCTCCGTTGTTGCCCCGGTCCCTTCGGCAGAAGTTCCGCCTGAGAGGGCACCCTTCGAAAAATCACCCGGCTTCAGCCACGGGGAGGCACCCATGGCCCGGCCCCAGATGGAACCGCCAGGGGTTGGCGGGGGGATGGGAGGCGAAGAAATCCCTGGGATTCGCGCAGTTTTTTCTTCTCCCCTGCGAATGAAGGAGGTTCTGTCGCGGGACTCTCGGGTGGCGGAAGTCCTGGCGCAGCATCATCTTTCCGGCTGTTCCTCCTGTGCCCTGCAGGATGTGGACACCCTGTCCGACGCGGCCCGCATCCATTCGGTGGATCTGCCCCGTCTTCTCCATGACCTCAATGCTCTTTACGCTCCGGCGTGAAAGGGCCCTTCAAGGGGATGTGCCGATGTGGGTACGGTCGATATCGCTGGCGATTTTTTTCATGGTGGTGTGGGTGGGGGCGTGGACGGTTCCAGTTGAGGCTGGGGAACCCACTGCGGGGGAAGCGGTCTCCTTTGTTTCGTCCGACGGGGTGAAACTTCAGGGGAGGTGGTATGCCGCCGCCAAGGCCAGGCCAGGGGCGGTGCTCTACCTGCATATGGCCACCCGCTCTGGGGAGGACTACCGCTTCCTGGCCGCTCGGGTTGCCAGCAAAGGCCTTCCCGGACTGACCCTCGACCTCAGAGGGCATGGCGGCTCTCGTCAAACCGTCGCCGGCGGGACCTTGGACCGCGCGAATTTCACTCCTGCCGAGTGGAAGGCCTCCCTGGCGGATGTGACCGCTGCGGTGAAGTGGCTGCGGGAAGTCCGAAAAGTGGATCCCCGTCGCATCCAGATCGTAGGGGCGGACTTTGGAGCCACCCTGGCGGTGGAGTATGGAGCGGGAGATCCAGCCATTGCTGCATTGGCCTTGTTGAGCCCGGGGCTGGCCTATCAGGAGATGAGCATTCGGGGGCGGGTGGCGGCCTATGGTCAGCGTCCCCTCCTCGTGGTGGCCTCCGAGGACGACGCCTACTCCCTCCGTTCAGCCCAGGTGATGCAAAAAGAGGCCTTGGGCAAGAACCTGGTCAAGACTTTTCCCGCTGCCGGACATGGGACCCGGATGCTCAACACCGAAGGCTCCCTGGAGGAGTTCATCCTTTCCTGGTTGATGGGGACCCTGACGGCGGATGGGGGGACAGTGGGTCAGGGTGCGGAGATGGAGACGAAGCCCAAGTCGGTAGAGGGGACCTCGGGCAGGGATCTTTCGGCTGAGGAGAAAAAGAGGCTGGAAGATCAGCAAAAACAGGTCGATACCGGTACCCAGGCCATCGACAAGCAGGAAGCCCCCAAAGACGACGGGACTCCCAAGCGGTGGGAATAGGGTGCCGGCGGTCTGAGGAGGAGTCGGTTCAGGAGGTGACCAGGGGGGGATCCATCTCCAGAGAGCGTAGTTTCAAATGGAGGGTGGAACGGGCAATTCCCAGGAAGCGGGCCGCCCGGGTTCGGTTTCCGCCGCATTTCTCCAAGGCGGCGGTGATGGCCAACCTCTCGGTGGTGGCCAGGGAGGGGGAAACTCCAGGTGAGGGGACCTCAAGGGGAGAGATGAACTCCAGGTGAGGGGCGTCGATCCATCCCGCTTCGCCGCAAACGGTAGCTCGAAGCAGGGTGTTGCGAAGTTCCCGCACGTTTCCCGGCCAGGGATGGGTCCGCAGGCGGGCCAGGGCGGCGGGGGTGAGGGCCAGGGGATGCTCAGGATTGTTCTCCGTCAGGACCCATTCCGCCAGGGCTGGAATGTCTTCGGTTCTCTCCCGCAAGGGGGGAAGGGTGATGGGGACCACCCACAATCGAAACAGGAGATCTGCCCGGAATCGGCCGCTTCGGGCGTCAGCGGAAAGATCCCGATGGGTAGCCACCACCAGGCGGGCCCTCACCTTCACCGGCCTGCTTCCTCCCACCGGCATGACCTCCCCGGTTTCCAAGACCCTGAGCAACTTGGCCTGGGCCTCCGCCGGAAACTCACCGATCTCGTCCAGGAACAAGGTACCGCTTCCAGCCCTCTCAAACGCTCCAGCGTGGTCGGCCACCGCTCCGGTAAAGGATCCCCTTCGATGCCCGAACAGCTCACTCTCGAACAATGTCGGCGAGATGGCGGCGCAGTTCACCGCCACCAGGGGTTGGGAGGAGCGGTGGGACAAGGAATGGAGGGCCCAGGCCACCTTCTCCTTGCCGGTGCCCGTCTCGCCCAGGATCAGCACGGGAAGGGATGAGGAGGCAAGGGTTCGGATTTTCTGAAAAACCTGCTGCATCGAAGGGCCTGTTCCCACCATCCCAGCCATGCCTCCGCCTGATTTCGACCGAGGGCGATGCGTGGAATGCTCATCGAGGGCGAGGGAGGGGCCTTCCAGGTCAAAGCGCATCTGCCAGGTACCGATGGACAGGACATCTCCTGGGTGAAGGGGATGGCTGTCCACTCCTTTGCCCTGGTGAAGCAAAGGAGCTCGTCCCAGGGGCCTGGCCGTCCATCTTCCCTTCACTTCGGACACTTCCAAGTGAAACCGGCTGATGGTGGGATCCGGCAAACGAAGGGTGCATCCCTCCGCCCTTCCGATGCGGAGGCCGTTGGTCAAGGGGTGGCGAAACACCTCCATCCCAGCGCGAAGAAAGGTCAAAACGGGCAAGGTGGCCTCCATCCGGGCGAAGCCACCCGGATCGTGGCCGGTGAACCCTCGTGAAACGCCGAGCATTCCCCACGGAGCGGGGACTCCCTACCTTGCACGGATTTCTCCATCCCCCCCTTTCCTCGTCGTCTGTACGAAGAGGGCCAGGGCGTCTATCTTGGCCCCCGATGTCTGCCGTCTCCTTTCAGCTTCTTGCCACCGACCCTCACACCGAAGCCCGGTCCGGACTCCTCACCACTCCCCACGGGGAGATTCGCACCCCGGTGTTCATGCCGGTGGGGACCCAGGCGGCGCTGCGGGCCATGAGCCCGGTGCAGGTGGTGGAAGCCGGGGCCCAGATCGTCCTCGCCAACACCTACCACCTGTCGATACGCCCGGGAGAGTCCCTGGTGAAGAAGGCGGGAGGGCTGCACCGGTTCATGGCCATGCCCCTGCCCATCCTCACCGATTCCGGTGGGTTCCAGGTGTTCAGCCTTCCCGGCAAGGAGGTCAGCGAGGAAGGGGTACGCTTCGCCTACGAGAGGGGAGGAGAAAGGGTGTTCCTGACCCCCGAACGTTCCATGCAGATCCAGCAGGACCTGGGAGCGGACATCGCCATGGTCTTCGACGAATGTGTGGAGTACCCCGCCACCCACGCCCGATGTGCCCAGTCAGTGGCCCGAACCCTGAGGTGGGAGGCTCGCTCCAAGGCCGCTCACACACGCCCCGACCAAGCCCTGTTCGCCATCGTGCAGGGAGGGGTCTATGAGGATCTGAGGCGGCAATGCGCCCGAGCCCTGGTGGACATGGACTTCCCCGGATATGCCATTGGCGGACTGTCGGTGGGGGAGGGCCTGTCGATCATGGATGAGGTCCTGTCCTTTACCGCCCCCGAACTGCCCAAGGACAAACCTCGCTACCTGATGGGAGTGGGCCTTCCCGAGGACCTTCTATCGGGGATCGGTCACGGCATCGACATGTTTGATTGCGTGATTCCCACCCGCCACGCGCGGGGAGCGGTGGTGTACACCTTCCAAGGGAGGATGCGGCTGACCCATCGCCATTATCGACGGGACCTCTACCCCATCGACACTCGATGCCCCTGCTACACCTGCACCCACTTCTCCCGGGCCTACCTGAGGCATCTGTTCGACGTGGGAGAGGTCCTGGGCACCACCCTGGCGGCCATTCACAACGTCAGCTTCCTTCAGCAGCTCATGGCCCAGAGCCGGGAGGCCATTGCTGAGGGAACCTTCGCCTCCTTCCGCAAGGACTTCCTTGCCTCCTATCGGGGGAAGGACGAGGGGGTTTCCAGCGGGATCGAGGAAAGCTGATCCGCCCTTCCTCTCTGGGGGAAAAACGGGGGAAACGGTTGCAAAATCGGCTCGATTCCTATATTTCCGCGCCCCGTCCATCGGCTTTCGGCCGATGAACATCACTCTTTATTGACTCCAACAAGGCAGAGGTTCCACGCTCATGTCGAATCCGCTCCTGACCACCTGGACCTACGCGCCCATTCTGACGGGCGCGGTGGGTTTGGGGGCCGCAGCCTACTTCTATTTCCGGGTGAAGGCTCTCCCCGACGGCAACGAGACCATGAACCGTATTGCCGCGTACATCCGGGAGGGCTCCATGGCCTTCCTGGCTCGGGAGTACAAGGTTCTGGCGGTGTATGCGGTAGTGGTCTTCGGCCTCCTGGCCGCTTCTCTAGGAGCGGTGGCGGCCACCAGCTTTCTCTTGGGAGCGTTCCTGTCTCTTTTGGCGGGATTCATCGGCATGAAGGCGGCCACCTTCGCCAACGTCCGCACCGCCCGCTCCGCCATGGAAGGGAGCAAGCCTCTGGCTCTTCTCACCGCCCTGGACGGGGGCGCGGTCATGGGACTGTGCGTGGCCGCCCTGGCCCTTCTGGGCATGGGAGGACTCTATCTGGGCTTCCGGGACAGTAAAGATCTCTCCACCGTGCTCCATGCCTTTGCGGTGGGGGCCTCCTCCATCGCCTTGTTCGCTCGGGTCGGTGGCGGCATCTACACCAAGGCTGCCGACGTGGGAGCCGATATTGCTGGCAAGGTCATCGAGAACATCCCCGAGGACGATCCCCGAAACCCTGGAGTCATCGCCGACAACGTGGGGGACAACGTGGGGGACGTGGCAGGCATGGGGGCGGACATCTACGAGTCACTGGTCGCGGCGGTGGTGGCGGCCATGGCCATCTCCCTGACCGCCCCCGAGTCGGCCCTGAAGAGCCTGATTCCCGGTTCGACCGACATGGTGGAGATCCGGATGGTGGGGGTGGCTCTTCCCCTGGTCCTGTCGGCCTTGGGTCTGGGAGTCAGCCTGCTGGGGATCTTCATGGCCCGGGCCATGCGGAACTCCAATCCCGCTACTGTGTTGAGGAGTGCCCTGGTCCTTCCCCCGGTGGTCATGGTGGCGGTGACTGCGGCCCTCATGCCCATGTTCGGAGTCAGCCAGGGAGTCACGGTGGCCATGGCGGCTGGCGCCCTGGGAGGGGCGGTCATCGGACTCATCACGGAGTATTACACCGCCTGGGGGCCCGTCCGCCGCGTGGCGGAAGCCTCCAAGACCGGCGCCGGAACCAACGTCATTCAAGGCCTGGCGGTCGGCATGGAGAGCGTGGTGGTCGCCCTGCTCACCGTGGCCTTCGTGGCCTATGCCGCCAACATGGCTTTGGGAGAGTTGGGACTGTACGGCATCGCCATCTCAGCGGTGGGAATGCTGGCCGGCACCGCCATCGTCATGACCGTGGACGCTTATGGGCCCATCTCCGACAACGCCGGTGGCATTGCCGAAATGTCGGGCCTGGGCAAGGCGGTCAGGGACATCACCGACGAATTGGACGCGGTCGGCAACACCACTGCCGCCATCGGCAAGGGCTTCGCCATCGGTTCCGCCACCCTCACCGTGATTGCTCTCTTCTCCGCCTTCAACCTGGAAGTGAACCACGTTCGGTCCGCCGCTGGCATGGAAGACATGACCCTGGCCATCACCGATCCCAGCATTCTCATCGGCCTCCTGGTGGGGGCGGTGCTTCCCTTCATCGTCGGCGCCTCCACCATGCTGGCGGTGGGCAAGGCAGCCGGGGCGATCGTGGTGGAAATCGGTCGTCAGTTCAAAGAAATCAAGGGCCTCCTGGAGGGCAAGGCCGAGCCTCAGCCGGCGCGCATCGTGGACATCGCCACCTCTGCTGCTCTGCGGGAGATGGTGCTTCCCGGCATGACCGCCGTGGTGGCTCCGGTGGTGGTGGGCTTCGTGATGGGCCCCGCCGCTCTGGCGGGAATGCTGGCGGGATCGCTGGCGGTGGGGGCTTCCATGTCCCTGTTCATGGCCAATGCCGGCGGCGCCTGGGACAACGCCAAGAAGTACATCGAGAAGGGGGGCCTCCCCGGTCATCCCAAGGGAAGCGCCACCCACAAGGCCGCTGTGGTGGGAGACACGGTGGGAGATCCTTTCAAGGACACGTCGGGCCCGGGCGTGGCCATCCTCATCAAGGTGATGAGCGTGGTGTCCCTGTTGATTGCCCCCTTGATCGCTTTGGGTTGATTCCCGTTTTTGAGGAGGGGGGGTCTTTCCTCGGTTTGCTGGAAAGACCCCCGCCTCTTCTTTCTCCCCCTCTTCGCCCTCCCCGATTCCTCAGGCGTCCCCGTACTTCACCGAGCATCCGTAGGCCTGGGTGGTGGGGGTCTTCACCGCAGTTCCTGCTTTGAGGTCGGTGAGGGCCTGTTCCACATGGTTCACCACCGCCCCCCCTTCGGCCTTGCCCATGGGAGCGTTGTCCAGGGCGCCGGCGTAGGCCAGGGTTCCCTTGTCGTCGATGACGAACATGTGGGGCGTGCTCTTGGCTCCGTACATCCGCCCCACCTTTCCCTCTTCGTCGATGAGCACCGGGTAGTTCATGCCCCATTCGGTGCGAGCGGCCTTGTTGGTGTCCAGGCCATGGCCCTGTTTTCCGGGAGCCCCGGAGTTGATGGCCAGCCACACCACCCCCCCTTCGGTGATCTTGCCAGGAAGGGTCTTCAGGGGGCCTTCACCATGGGTGTATTTCACAAAGGGGCAGCCGGGGTTGAACCACTCCAGCACCACCGTCTTCCCTGCGAACGAGGACAGCTTCACCACGTTTCCGTCGGTGTCGGTGAGGGTGAAGTCAGGAGCAGGTTGCCCCACGACTGCGGTCATTGCCGGGGCTTCGGGAACCGGCGCCGCCTCGGGGGCAGGCGGGGGAGCCACCGGGATGGCTGAGGTCTCAGGGGGGGCCGGGGCCTCCTCTCCACCGCTGCAACCGAGCAGGGCCAGGGACAGGAGGCCAGAAAGGCACAGGGGACGAAGAAACAAAGACGTCATGAACGCACTCCTTTACAGGTGAGACCGGAACGGTCAGGGAACGGGAAGACCCGAGGGCGTCTCGGGAAGGACAAGTTCGGCGAATCTCTCCACGCCCCCCTGGCGGACTCGGATCACCCCAGCCCTCCTTTCGGCGCTTTTGGAGGAAACGACCGCCGGATCCACCGTCAAACGGAGGGTGAATCCCGACCCATCCACCGTGACCACTGGGGCGGGGAGGCGGGGCTCGGCGGGGGCCAGGGGGAACCACTCTCCCTCGCTCGCCCCTCCCACTGTCACCACCAGGGTGGGACCCTCCCAGGTCCACCGGGCCGAGGGCAGATCCCCCATGGTCTTGGGAATCCGGGAGCGAAAAGCCTCCAACTCGGGCGGAAGGGCGGGGGAAACAGGGGAAGACGGAGTGGGGGAAGCGGGGACATCAACCCTGGCCTCGCCGCTCCCAGGAATACACACGTCCTTGCACATCAGCCAGCTTCCATGGATGGAAAATTCAAAGGATTTCAAGTTGTTGATGGAGGATGGGGCGGTCACCGGCAGGAACAGGGCGGTCTCTTTTTCGTAGCCGTAGGAGACGATGTTGCCCGGCGAAGTGAAGCGATGGGGAGTGGGATACAGGGGTTCCGGGGCGGTGGTGAACCCTTCGGGAACGGTGGCGGAGAGACGGGTTGGCAGGCCACTGTCCCCGGGGTTCTTCCAATAGATGTGCCAGCCGGGGGCCATGGTGAACCGTGCGACAAGATGGAAGGTCTGTCCGGGACGAAGGGAATCGACATCCGCCGCCGCCGTCATTTTCACCAAATCCCTTGAGTCAGGCTCGGCCTTCGGGGTGGTGGAAGAGGGAAGAGGAGTTGGAACCTCCGTCAGGGAGACCGGAGCGCTGGAAGGAGGGGTCCCGGAAGAGCAGGCGGTCACCCACAGCAGAGAAAGGGAGACGAAAAATGAGCGAAGCATGGGGGCAAGAATAAGCGCGGTGCGCTCGATGGGAAGGGACTTCTCATATATTCTGCACACTTGCTTTTACAGGGCGGGCATTTTCAAAAAAGGAGGCCGCCCCCGACCGAGGGGAGAATCATGCTGCTCTGGGCGATGATGTTGGGGCTGGGGGTTGGGTCCCCCTGTGATCTCTCTAAAAGCGCTCAAGTGAGTCACGTCCTGGAGACCATTGAGGAAAGTCAGCGCCTTTCCGTGGCGTCCATCTGGCTGGCGGAGGCCTGCACTCTGCCTCCTTCCCTCAAGAAGGCCCTGGAAGGAGTCCCCCGGGTTTCTCTCTCCCAGGTCCCCCTCCTGGCCATGGAGGCGGCGGCGGCCGATCCGGCCCTGCTGATGGAGGCCTGCTCCGGAGGCCCCCAGATTCTCGCTCAATTCGCCTCTGCCGACTCCTCCACCGGCCGGGCTCTTCTCTTCGATGGGTGCAACCTGGGACGGCACCCGGCGGTGGATCGGACGGGGTTCCTGACCGCCTCTCGGGGAGCTCCGGTGCTCTATCTTCTGGCGGCCCAGGCTTTGGAGGGTGTGGCCACCGACCCTGGGATCAGGGAAGGCCTGCGAGCCCTGGCGGGGATCCCGTCTCCGCGGGCTCCTCTCAAGGTGGTGGTACCCTCCCAATGGTGATGCTTCGGCCCGCGTTGCTGCTGAGCCTGCTCCTCGCCGTCGGAGGAGATATCGGTGGAGGGGGCGGCGGACTGGGGGGAGCCTCCGTGGATTGGGGAGGTCCCCGCAAGCCCATTCCTCCCCTGCCCATCCTGGCGAAGGCCGCTCCGGATTCCATCCTCGCCCGCCTGGGGGAACCCCTCTTTCGCAGCGCCGGACGCACCGCCGCTGTGTCGTTCTCCCCCGATGGAACCCTCTACTCGTGGGGCCCTCGCGGGTTGGTCCGCTTCGATGCTCATGGCACTCCTTCTGTTGTAGGCAGGACGGACTCGGTCCATCGCCTGTCTGTTTCCACCCTTCACTCCCCTTTCTGGAGCAGCGGCCATCACGGGAGTTGGGAAGGGGAGGGAAGACGCCTGCGCCCCCCTGGCTGCATTTCCTCCCCGGAGGGGACCTTTCCCATGAGGGATCAGGAGATTCTAGGGGCCTGCGAGGATGGCCTTTGGAAGGGGGAGGAGCGCCTCCTGGAGGGGGATTTCGACGGCATTCTCACCGTGGAACCGGGAGGGAGGCTGGCCCTCCTCCGCTCGGGCACCCGCCCTCATCCCGAGAGGATTCGAGTGGTCGATCTGGAGAAGGGAGAGGTACTGACCGACCAGACCCTCTTTCCCACCAAGGACGGGGTGTGTTCCGGAGAGGAGTGTCGGGTGGCGGGAAAGGAGGGGGTGTGGATGTGGACCCGAGGTGGGGAGTGGCACCCCGCCGGATACTCCCCCAATGTGGGGGCAGAGGCGGTGTCCTTGGGTCCCGGGAAGAGATGGGCGGCCCTGTCTTCTCGGGAAGTAGTTGTTCTGGATGGGGAAAGGCCCATCTGCCGGATGGAGGGGGAGGGGTGGCGCTCCCTCTCCCTCTCTCCGGATGGGACTCGTCTGGCTCTGGGAGGAGAGGGACTCACTCTCTTGGATGTGGAAGCGTGTCGCTGGGCAGTGCCTCCCGATCCTCTGCCCTCGGCCTCCCAACTGGTGGCGGCCCCCCAGGGGTGGATTCTCCTGGGAAATCGGGAGGTGCTGGTGTCCGATGGGGTCTTGAAGGTCACCAGACAGGGGAAGCTGGATCTGGCTGAGCCAGACAGCTTGGCGGTCCACGGGGATACTCTCTATTGGGGAATGTCCCGTCTGGAGGGGCCCCCGGTGAGGGTCTCCCTCTCCACCCTGCGCCCCGACCGGCTGGTGGACTCCTTCGCCTATCGAACGGAGCCCCTGGTGGACATCCTGAGCGGCCGGATTCCTCCCCGGGAGCCGGTGGCCATCTCTCCCGATGGAACGATGTATGCCCGTGGAATCAAAGAGCTTGTGGTGGGATCGACCACGGGAAAAGCCCCCCAGCCCTATGAGCTTCGACCCTTCTTTGACCCCGATTCCCCTCCTCCTCCTCGGCCACCGCCCCCGCCGCCTCTTCCCTCCCCCAAGCCTTCTTCCCTCCCTGCCGATGCGGCGGGCAAGTCCCAGTCCTCGATCCTGGCCAAGGCCGTGGAGGAGTCCATGAAGAACATGGGAGGGGCCTTTGAGGACATCTTGGGGAAGGGGGGTGGGGCCACCCAAGGGTTGGACACCGCCATGGGAGGCAGGGATCGGGGCCCCAAGCGCCTGTCCACCTGGCGAGTGGGGACGGTGACGGTGGGAGAGGGGGGCAGGCTGGTGGCGTTTCGGTTCGATCTGGAGTTCACCTACAAGAACGGAGACACCACCACCTCTGGGTTCACCGGCCTTCTGGACACTGGCGGGGCTCGGGTTCGCCCCCTGCCCCTGTCGGGAAGGGCCACCCATCTCCTGCTGGATCGCCAGGATCGATTTCTGGTGGCCCTGAGCGGAGAGGTTCGCCTCTTGTCCTTGGAGGGAGTGGAAAAGGGTTCAGCCTCCCTTCCCCGAGGACGAGTTCAGGACGTGGCCCTTTCTCCTGATGGAAGCTGGCTGGCGGTGGGAACGGAAGAGGCTCTGGGGGTCTACACCCTGGGAGAGAAACCGGTCCTGACGGCCCACGTCGACACCGGCCAGGGAGGAATCAAGTCCTTGGATTTCCGAGGAAATCATTTGGGTATCCTGGGGGAGGACGGTTCGTTGATGGTGGTGGATGCCCCGTCCCTGACGAAACTCAAGCTGCTGCCCGCTCCGGTCACTCCATAGCCTTCCGGTACCGGGCCCCCTCTACCGAGGCAACCGGTCCCAGCGCTGCGAACCGGGCACCTCCAGCACGAAGTCGGCGCCGAAGGCCAGGGAGGGGGTCAGGGCCCCCAGGATTTCCCCCTTCATCACCCTTTCCACCGCCAGAACGGCGGCCGTGGCGGTCAAGCGGTATCCCTCCGCCGTCTCCAGCCACGCTTCCCGAAAACCCCCCGGTCCTTCGGCTCGGGCGTAGACATGGGATCGTCCCTCCTCGCGTGCAGTCTCGTCAGGTCCAGCGATGGTGCGGGCGATGACCGCCTGGGCGGCCCTTCGCAAGGGCTTCCACCCCATGATCCGGGAGGCGGCGGGTCCTGCCGCCCGGATGATCTGAACCGTCTTTCGAGGCATGGCCATGTATACGGTGATGTTGCCGATGCCGGTGCTGTGCCAGGCGGTTTCCAGATCTCCCCAGGGAATGGGCAGGGCCAGCAGATCCCGGTGGGAAAAGGCAATGTTCTTCTCCCCGGTGCCGGAGGTGTGGGGAACCAGCTTGCCACCCCGGCGGACCCACCCCCCCGAAGAGAGGCCTTCCACCACGGTCTTCAGAGTGCCCGCCGAACTTCCCCCCAGGGCGGCAAAGGCCAACTCCAGGGAGGTGGCTCCCGGGAGGGCGTGGGCCACGTATGCCGCCAGACAGTCGGTGGGTACCACGTCGAATCCCACTCCCGACAGAAGAGCGATTCCTGCCTCCCGGGCCTTCTCTCCATGACGAAACGTGTTGCGAAATACAGTGATCTCTCCAGTGATATCAAGGTAGTGGACCTTTCTCGCCAGGCAGGCCCCCAGCATCGGTCCCTGGGTGTGAACGAAGGGCCCGGCGGCATGAACCACCGCTGCGACCTCACCTACCGCGCGTTCGAGGGCGGAGTCATCCTCCAGCCCCACCGCTCGATGCGGTAGCCCCAGTCTCTCCGCCAGGGCGCGCAGCCTTTTCTCATCCCTTCCCGCCAGAAGGGGGCGATGACCCCTGCGTACGGCCTCTTCGGCAATCAGCGCGCCGGTGTATCCGTAGGCTCCATAGATCATGAAGGGGGGATGGGGCACGGGCTTTCTCGGGGGTGAAGGGGTGGGGAATCTAGCACGAAGGCCTGGGGGAGCGAACCTGCCTTCACCGGGGGGGAAGAGGAGGTCAGGCTCCCTCTGGAACGGCCCCACCTCCGAGAATTTCACCCTCCATCCCTTTACAATCCCCCCTCTTGTTGTGAAGTAGATGGACCCTGAGACGCGAAGAGGCTACCATGCACGCCCGCGCGCCCCAGGATGTATCAACAGCCATCCCGCCGGGTGGAAGTGCCGTCTATCGCGGCGGCCAGCGAGCTTTTCAGGAGGTATTCCATGGGTCTCGACCCCCGAGTCAAGTGCTGCCCCGACGGCCTGGTCAACGACCGCCGCCGGTACGTAAAGGTTCTCGACTGCACCATCCGCGATGGCGGCTTGTGCAATAGCTGGAAGTTCGACCACGACCTGGTCGGCCGCACCTTCCATGCCCTCTCCGAAGCCGGAGTGGATTACATGGAGGTGGGGTATCGCTCCTCAGAGGAGGCGTTCAGCCGGGCCAAGGTCGGTCCCTGGCGCTTCTGCGATGAGAAGGACCTGGAAGCGGTGGCTGCCCGAGGCACCATGAAGCTGTCGGTCATGCTGGACGTGGGCAAGGTGGCCCCCAAGGACATTCCGCCGGCGTCGCAAACCATGATCAGCGTGGTTCGCATCGCCACCTACGCCAACCAGATGGATCAGGCCCTGGAGCTGCTCCGCCACTGCCGGGATGCGGGGTACGAGACCTTCATCAACGTGATGGCGGTGTCGGTGGTTCATCCCGATGTGATGGACCGCTACCTGGAGAAGCTGGCGCGATCCGAGGTGGAGAACGTGGCGGTAGTGGACTCCTTCGGATCCCTGCTTCCCCACCACGTTCGGTTCTTGTTCCACAAGTACCGCTCCTACCTGGGCCAGGACAAGAAGATCGGGATGCACGCCCACAACAACCTCCAGAACGGCTTCGCCAACACCGTGGCCGCCATCGAAGAGGGTGCAGACTTTGTGGACGCCACCATCCACGGCATCGGTCGCGGCGCCGGTAACTGCCCCATCGAGACCCTGCTCTTCTACCTGGACAACCCCAAGTACAACGTCCGGCCCATCCTCGACCTGGTGGAGGAGTTCGCCACCCTGAGGGACGATCTGCGCTGGGGATATCATCTCCCCTATGCCATCTCCGGGTACATGAACGTCCACCCCCAGGCCGCCATCCAGATGATGGACACCCAGCAGCGCTACCAGTGCACCCCCTTCTATGACCGTCTCCTGGAAGAGAAGGTGGCGGGCAAGGAAGCCTCCGCCGAGTAGCCACTCTATAAGTGGGACGGGCTTCCCCTTCACCGAAGGGGGGAAGCCCTCTCCCCCCCCTCTCTCTCCGCTGTGACCTCCCCTATTTCTTCCGCCTGAGGGCGATCAGCCCCGGGCCCTCTTCCCCCCTCCTCTGCTTCCATCCTTGGTAGCCCCCATCCAGGGAGCGGGCCCGGGTCATTCCGTAGGCCCGGAACCAGGACGCTTTGTGAAGGCTCCGATCCCCCGTGCCCGAATAGCACACCAGCAGGGAGTCCTTGGGCCAGGAATCGAGGATCTCAAAGCTGGACTCGGTGGTCAGTAGAAGGGCCGAATCCAGGTGTCCCGCCAGGAACTCCTCTTCGCTGCGAACGTCGATGAGGTGGATGGGGAGTCCCCGGGCCCTCTCCTCCTCCAGGGAGGCGGGAGAACAGTGGAGGTCGGCTTCGATGTCGGCGCTGCGGCGGATCAGGTCCAGGGCGGAGGGGAGATCCTGCTTCACATCCACCCGATTGCGGAGGAGCACCCCTGAAAGGGTCTCTTCGGGATCGTAGCCGCAGGCAGAACACCCGCCGATGTGAAATCGCTGGAACAAGGCCACCCGGGCGGCCGGGTGCTGCTTCAGGATCTCCCCCATGGTGGTGTTGCCGTCCAGAACAAGAGGGGGCGGGGTCTCTGGGAGGGGAATGGAGAAGAGGGGAGAGGAGGGGGATTCCAGGTCAGCCGTCATTCGCGGGCTCCGCCTTCGGTTCAGGTGCGGTGATGATGCCCTGCCCGGGGCCGGTTGTCCTGGAGAATGAGACGGAGGGGGGACGGGGAGCAGGAGGGAGGTGGGGGGCCTATCCCCTCATCGTCCGAACACCAGGTACGCCGCGCCGGCCTGGGAGCCGCCGGTGTCCTGCCCCCAGGCGCCCACACACAGTTCGGGCAGGCCGTCGCCGTTGATGTCACCGAGGGAGGCCAGGGAGGCACCGGCGTGGTCTCCTCCCCTCTCTCCCAGGAGGATGCCGGGGGCGTCGTCCAGATCCACATCCATCGCTAGAGGGCCCGGGAGGATCCAGGCGGCACCGGCGTTGGTTCCACCTCCGTCATATCCGGGGGCACCCACAGCCAGATCTTCCCACCCGTCCCCGTTCCAGTCGGAAAGACCCAGCACCGCGTATCCGGCGTGATCGCCCTCGACGGTTCCCGAAATGCGCCAGGCTGCTGCTGAAAGATCCAGGGCTCCCGACACCGGCCCCAGGATGAGCCAGGCCACACCGGCTTCTTCCGCCAGGGAGGAGTCTCCCGGTGCTCCCACCAGGAGGTCCCCGAACCCATCTCCGTTGACATCGAATCCCCCCGCCACCGCTGAACCGGCCCTTCCCCAGGGAACGGACCCTGCCAGGATGGCGGTGGCGTCGGCGAGGTCCATGCTGCCCGTCACCGGTCCCTGCACCAGCCAGGCGGCTCCCGCGTCCTCCCCCAGGCGGTCGCTCCCCGGTCCTCCCACCAGCAGGTCGTCGTATCCGTCCCCATTCAGATCTCCCACGGCGGCCAGGGAAAACCCGGCGCCGTCTCCTTCCGCTTCCCCCTCCAGGATCGCTCCCTCTGCCAAATCCACCGAACCGGTGACGGGTCCAAAGGCGATATACACAGCGCCAGAATCCTCCCCTCCTCGGTTGGAATCGGGAGCTCCCACCACCAGGTCCAGCCTTCCATCCCCATCCACGTCTCCGCCACCCATTACCGTCAAACCAGCGGAATCCGTGGAAGATTCGGCCAACAACACCGCGTTGGCGGTGGCCATGGGAGCGGATTCATCGACCAGGGGTCCCTGGAACAGGAACACCACCCCTACTCCTCCCGGTCCCACTCCCTCATAGAGGGAGCTGATGAGCACATCGGCAAACCCATCCCCGTTGACGTCCCCCGCTCCGGCCACGCTGTTTCCCGCCCCACCACTCTCGGTGGTACCGACGCGGCGGAGGGTGGACTCCCCCAGGGGGATGGTACCGACCAGGGGAGCGGTCAGCAGCCAGACCGCTCCGCCAGATGGGGCAGCGGTGTCGTTGCCGGTTGCCCCCACCAGGAGGTCCATTCGGCCATCTCCGTTGACATCTCCGGGTCCGGCCAGGCTGATTCCCGCCAGATCGAAGGGAGCCGCTCCGGTCACCCTGGAGTTTGCCTCTCCCAGATCCAGCCCCAGGAAAGGGGAGCAGGCGCGATCCACCCCATCGCAACTCTCGTCCACCCCGTTATCACAGAGATCGAGGGCCTCGGGATGAACCAGAAAATCGGTGTCGTCACAATCTGCAGGCGCTTCCCATCCATCACCATCGGCATCCGCTGGGGGAGAAGAATCGTCGTCTCCGGGGCTGTCATCATCCGTGGCTGAATCGTCATCCGTCGCGGAGTCATCATCGGTCAAGGTGTCGTCATCCACGGTCACATCGTCATCGGGTGTCACATCGTCATCGGGTGTCACATCGTCATCGGAAGCTGAATCATCATCGCCAGTTACGTCATCATCGGGTGTCACATCGTCATCAGAAGCTGAATCATCATCGCCAGTTACGTCATCATCGGGTGTCACATCGTCATCAGAAGCTGAATCATCATCGCCAGTTACGTCATCATCGGGTGTCACATCGTCGTCGGGTGTCACATCGTCATCGGGAGTAGCGTCATCGTCGGGTTCGATGTCGTCATCGATGTCGGTGGCGTCGTTGTCTTCCCCAGGCGAGGCACCACATCCGACCAGCAGGCCGAGGGCCGCCAGGAGGAGGGAGCGGGAGAAGAGGGAGAACATGGGGGGACGAAGATAGCCGAGGCAGGGAGAGGGCTCAACGCATTTCAGCGGGGACCCGAGGTCGGTCAGGCCTTCTTGCGCTTGGGAGTCCCCAGAGTCACCGTCTCGGGCACCGCCACCTCGGGAACTACGATGGCGGCTTCACCCCGACGTCGGGTGGACTGGAACACCTCCTCCCCTCGATATACCGCCTGGGAGCCCAGCTCCTCTTCGATACGGAGAAGCTGATTGTATTTGGCGATGCGGTCGGTGCGGCTGGCGGAGCCGGTCTTGATCTGGCCGCAGCGGGTGGCTACGGCGATGTCAGCGATGGTGGTGTCCTCGGTTTCCCCCGAGCGGTGGGAGGTGACAGCGGTGTAGCCGGAGCGCCGGGCCATCTCGAT
>CAYRTW010000060.1:12912-25750 GCA_964426935.1 uncultured Rickettsiales bacterium | reverse complement strand
TCACGACGCTTGCGGCGGCAAGGGTCCCGCCAACCTGTTTCGCGTGCGACTCTGAGAGGATCTCCGCCTACGCTATTCCTGAACCGCTCCGCTTTGCCGCATCGGCCGGGAATTGATGACAGGAACGTCCGGAGTGGCACAATTCAGGAGCCGCCAGATCCCCATCGGGCCCCCAGGGCTCACAGGTCTCCAGGCAGGAATAGGGCGTCATGTTGCGGGCGAAAGCGTCGGCCTCGGTTCCTCCCCGCCGATCATCGGTGCTGAGCTTCCACTGCAACCAGGTACATGAACTCATCCGTTGCTCCTCTTCACCGCCAGGGCGAGCACTTCTTGTATACAACCATCCACCAGCTTGAGCTTGTATCCGGTCATGGGAAGGGGGCGAGCAGCGGCGACGGCCAACCGGGCGGCTTCGGCAAAGGTGGCCTCGGTAGCGGGCTGGCCCACCAGGGCGGCGTCTACCGCCGGCAAACGGAGGGGAATGGGGGCGACCCCTCCCAGAGCCAGACCGGCGTCGCGAATGGTTTCCCCCTCCATGCGGAGCCGGACTACCGCTTCCACCAGGGGCCATTCCGCGCGCACCCGGGAACTCACTCGGAACCAGGCCGAGGTCTCGGTGGGTTGGGGAGGAGGAAGGATCACCCCGGTCAGGAGGTGGTTGGGGCCGAGGCGATGTGTACGAGTGGGGTCGGTGCCATCCCCGTGGAGATCGGCCAGAGACCAGGAAGGAGAGGCGCTGCCAGCCACCTCCACCCGAGCCCCCCAAGCCAGAAATGCCACAGCCAGGGTAGAGGGATGGGGGCTGATGCAAGGTCCCAGGTCATAGCAGGAGTGATGGAGATGATCTCCACCCCGGGCCTGGCAGGATGCCCCTCCCGAATGAAGACACGAGTATTCAGGGTGCCGATAATACGTACATCGCACCTCTTGAAGCAGGTTGCCGGCAACTGTAGCCACCTTGCGGATGGCCGGGGTAGCCAATCCACCAGCGGCGGCGGCGAGTCCCGGGTATCCTCCTCGGATTCGGGAATCCTCAGCCAATTGGGACAGGCGAAGACGCGCGCCCAGGCGGAGGCTTCCATCGGGAAGGGTTTCGATGTCGGAAAAGCCCGGAAGATCTCGAAGATCCGCCACGTCCCCGCGATGGCGGCCGATGGCCCGCAGCGCCTGGAGGTCGGTCCCCCCTGCCCGAAACATCCCTGGCCCTTCCACCGCACTTTCAACCGTCACTGGAAAGCGAATCATCGAGCCAACCCTTCAAGAATGAGATCAGGACGCAGGGGGAGATCCCGGAAGCGATGCCCAGTGGCATGGGTCACCGCGTTTCCGATGGAAGCGGCCATGGCGATGGTGGCCAGCTCGGAGAGGCCCATGGCTCCCCCGCGAATGTCCTCCCTTCCACGTTCCTCGAAGTGGACCTCCATGCGGGGAATGTCCCCGAGGCCGGGCAGTCGGTAATCCTCCAGGTTGCTGCTGAGGGTCCGGCCACTGCGGTGGTCCAGACGTCGCTCTTCATGCAGGGCAAAACCCATGCCCTGAATGACCGCTCCTTGCACCTGGCTGCGGGCCAGCTCAGGAGAGATGATGCGCCCCACTCCCAATCCAGTATGACTGTCGGTCAGCCGGACCTTGCCCAGACGGGTATCTACCTCCACCACCGACACCTGCAGCCCCACCGAGTTTCCCAGGGCCATGCGGATTCCTCCGGCAGAAAAGGGGAGGTAGGCCATGGCATCGTTGCGGCGCCGGCCCACAAAGGTGAGGCGGGTGGAGCGAGAGAGGAGTTCGGTCAGGGACAGGGGACCCGAGGAAGACTCGATGCCCCCTGGCACCCATCGGGCGTCGGGCTTCTGAAGCCGGGATCGAGCCATCTGCAACAGGTGGTCCTTCAGTTGCTGTGCAGCGTCTTCAGCGGCAGGAACCATGGAGGTGGTGGCCTGGCTTCCTCCAGAGATGGGACCATGGACCTGGGAAGAATCGCCCACCACAACGGAAAGCTGGGACTTGGAGATCCCCAGGGAGGCGGCGACGACATTGGCAAGCACGGTGCGGGAACCGGTGCCGATATCCTGAACGGCGCAGGACACCTGGATTCGACCCCCCTTCTCGGCAATGAGCTGAACCTCGGTGTCGGTATCCACCAGATGAAACCATGCTGACAGGGCGACCCCCACACCCCGGCGAAAGCGACCGGTGTCCTGCCCTTGCGGTCCCCTGGACTTCCAGGCGGGGATCTCCCCAGCCCAATCGCACAGCCACCCCACCACCGGATCGGGATCCCAGATGCGCCGCAACTCCAAAGGATCTCGTCCCTGGGCCAGGGCCAGTTCATCCAGCGCTTGCTCCACCGCCCACAAGGCGGCTGGCCCCGAAGGTCCACGAAACGCCGATCCAGGGGGTGTGTGGGTCAACACATCGTAATCATGAAGGGTTTTACGACGGCTGGGATACATCCATCGAAGCAGGAATCCGGTTCCGCCTCCCCCCACCGCTGCTCCAGCGTCGGTATAGGCGATGGTGCGGAGCGCCAGCAGTTCTCCCTCCTTGCCGGCAGCCGCTTCCAGGTCGATTCGGGCCCCCGGCCGATACCCGGTGACCGTCAGTTCCTCGGCTCGATCAAGGGCTACCCTTACCGGGCGCTGGGTCTGGCGGGAGAGATTGATGGCCACCACGATCTCCATGCTCACGTTGGCCTTGGCCCCAAAACCGCCTCCCACATAAGGGCAGAGCACACGCACGTTTTCGGTGGGCAATTTCCAGCGAGCGGCGATAAGCTCCGCCAGGGCGCTGCACGCCTGGGTGGAGGCATGAAGAGTGAGCCGGTCCTCCCCTTCCCAGGAGGCGACACAGGCATGAGGCTCGAGGGCGGTGTGGGACTGGCCGTGGGTGGTATATCGCCCCTCCACCCGGGTCCCCTGCCCCCGTTCCACGGCCCGAAAGCCGGAGGCCACCGAGGCAGGATCCAGGAGGATGGAGGCTCGCAAGGGGCCCCTCAGGTTGCCCTTCCAGGGTTCGGGGAAGAGGGGGGTTTCTGCTGCCAGAGGTGCGGTCCGACGTTCGCTGTCGTACACGACGGTCGCCCCGGGAGCCAGGGCCTGTTCCATGGTGATGACGGCCCTCTCCTCGGCCATCTCCACCCGGATGTGATGCAGGGCCTCCTTCGCCTGAACCTCGGTCTCTGCTGCCACCGCCACCAAGGCCTGACCGGCATATCGCACTCGACTCCCTGGCTTGACTAGAGGCAGCACCGAGACGACTCCGGTCTGTGAGAGGGCCGAAGTAAAATCAATTTTCTGTACCACGCCGCAGGCAATCGACGAACGAAAAATTCGGGCGTGTAGCATCTTTGGCAACGAGACATCCACAGTATACGTTGCCGTGCCAGTAACTTTTTCCAACCCGTCCATTCGTGGTGAAGAAGAAGTGTTGGCATCAAAGCGCCCGGAGCAGGCCCCCCTCACCGCCCTCTGGATGCCATCGTAGGCTCCACACCGGCATAGATGACCGGCCAGGGCTGAGGCCACCGCCTCCTCCCCGGGGTCGGCGGCGCCCTTTTCCCCTCGCCAACGGTCACAAAAACTTGCCGATTCCATCACAAAACCGGGAGTGCAATATCCGCACTGAAGCGCATCTTCAGCAAGAAACGCCCGTTGTATCGGGTGCAATTCCGGTCCCAGACCCTCAACGGTGACCACCTGACGCCCCTCCAGGGCCACCGCTGGAAGCAGGCAAGAGTTCACCACCTCCCCGTCCACCCGAATGGCACACGCCCCGCACACCCCCTGCCCGCAGGCTTCCTTGGTGCCCCGCAGCATCAGTTCCTCCCTGAGCACATGAAGAGCGGAGGCATCGCCACTGACAACGAGAGCCACCGCCTTGCCGTTCACCGTGGTGTGAAGGGGAACCGTGGAGACAAGGGAATCGGAGGGCTCGGTGCCCGCCGCTGCGGGAGGTGGCGACAAAAATGTGGCTGCGGAGCCAAGAGCGATGGACCCCCCCAGGAAGCCGCGACGCGAAAGATCGATGGACATGTCCTGCCTGCACGGCGCTGGATGGTGACGCCGACCCCGGATTACTACAACTTCCTCCCGAGGGGCAACTTGTTCTGCCCTCACAACTCCATTCGCCGGGGCAACCTCAGGGGCTCACTTGCCGCAAAATGAAACACGTTCTACAACGGTTCCCGCAGCCTGCTTGCCTGCCGTGAGGTCGTCGTTGCATTCAGCCCTGGACACCACCGCTTGCCGCCTGTTCGGCATCCGCCTACCCATCGTACAGACCGGCATGGGATGGGTGTCGGGGCCCCGGTTGACAGCGGCGACCTCACAGGCAGGGGGTTTGGGGATCCTGGCTTCCGCCACTCTCACCTTTGCCGAACTGGAAGCGGGCATTCGGGCCATCAAAGAGACGACGGATCGGCCCTTCGGGGTCAACCTTCGTGCCGATCAGGAAGACGCAGAGGCGCGGGTTTCCCTGCTGATTCGGGAGCAGGTGAAGGTGGCCTCTTTTGCACAGGCCCCGGGAAAGAAGATGATCCAGCGGCTCAAGGAGCATGGCGTTGTGACCATGCCCACCATCGGGGCGCGTCGACATGCCGAAAAGGTCGCTGAATGGGGAGTGGACGCCGTGATCGCTCAAGGGGCCGAGGGAGGGGGTCACACCGGTGAGGTGCCTACTTCCATCCTGGTCCCCCAGGTGTGCAGCGCTGTGGACATTCCCGTCCTGGCTGCGGGAGGCTTCACCACAGGGGCCGGTCTGGTGGCCGCCTTGGCGTACGGCGCAGCGGGAATCGCCATGGGGACCCGCTTCTTGTTGACCCAGGAGAGTGGAGTCCCCGAGTCCGTCAAAAAGGTCTACCTGGACACTGCGGTGGGAGGAACGGTGGTCACCCGCGCCATCGACGGGCATCCCCAGAGAGTGATTCGGACTCCCCTGGTGGAGAGCTTGGAGGAAGCCGGCTCAATGGCAAGGCTGTGGCGTTCCCTCCTCAATGCCTTGAGGTTTCAATCCCTCACCCATGTTTCTCTTCTGTCCCTGCTGCGAGAGGGGTGGCGGATGCGACAGCGGCAGAAATTGACCTGGGCTCAAGTGACCATGGCCGCCAATGCTCCCATGCTCACTCGGGCGAGCCTGGTGGATGGAAGGTTGGATGTGGGGGTGCTGCCCACCGGTCAGGGAGTCGGTCTGATGGATGAGCTTCCTTCGGTGGGAGAACTCCTGGAGCGCATCCTCGCCGAAGCGGAAGCGACCCTGCGTCGCCTGGAGAGGAGAGAACAATGAGAGGGCCCGAGATGGCAGAAGATCCTCAGGAGATCGTCCTGTACGAGAGGGTTGGACGGGTTGCCGTGGTCACCATGAATCGACCCCGATACGGCAACGCCCAGAATGTGAAAATGACCCACGCCCTGGACGACGCATTTGTGCGGGCCGTGGGGGACGATGAGGTGGGAGCCATCGTGCTGGGGGGAGCAGGGAAGCATTTTTCCGGTGGACATGACATTGGTACTCCGGACAGAGACATCCATCGCTCCTTCCCCCGCCGGGCCAGCGTGGCTTGGGAGCACGAAGGTCGAGGGGGGGCAGAAGACCTCTTCATTCGGGAGCAGGAGGTGTATCTGGGGATGTGCCGTCGCTGGCGGGAACTGCCCAAGCCCACCGTGGCGATGGTTCAAGGAGCCTGCATTGCCGGGGGGCTGATGCTGGCGTGGTGCTGCGATCTCATTGTGGCTTCTGAAGACGCCACATTTGCCGATCCGGTGGTGAGGATGGGGATTCCCGGGGTGGAGTTCTTCGCCCACCCCTTCGCTCTGAACCCTCGTCTGGCCAAGGAGTTTTTGTTTCTAGGTGAAAAAATGACTGCCGAAAGGGCGTATCAAGCTGGGATGATCAACAGGATTTTTTCAAGGGAGGTGCTGCGACAGGAAACCCTGGCCCTGGCTGAAAAAATCGCCGCCATGCCTCGATTCGGGTTGTACCTCACCAAGAAGGCCATCAATCAGGCGGAGGATCGGATGGGGCTGCGGGACACCATGGACGCCTCTTTCGCCCTCCATCATGTGGCCCACTCGCACAATTCCATGAGCTCCCCAGACCACTTGCGCGGGCAGGACCCCAAGAGCATGGCCCTCGCCCTCACCCCCGGTGTTGACCCAAAAACACCATGAGGATGTGACACGCCCATGGATCTTGAATTTTCACCTCAGGAAACCGCCTTCCGCGCCGAGGCGCGGGCTTGGCTGAAGGCTCACGTCCCCACCTCGCCCCTGGCCTCAGTGGACACGGAAGAGGGGTTTCGTCAACACGTTACCTGGGAGAAGACCCTGTTTGCCGGGGGATGGGCGGTGGTCTCCTGGCCTGAAGCCTACGGGGGACGGAGAGCTTCTCCCTTGGAGTGGCTCATTTTTGAGGAGGAGTACTACAGGGCCGGAGCCCCGTCGCGGGTGTCTCAAAACGGGATCTTTCTCCTGGCTCCAACCCTGTTTGCTTGCGGTTCAGAGGAGCAGAGGGATCGGGTTCTTCCCTCCATGGCCCGGGCAGATGTCCTGTGGGCCCAAGCCTGGAGCGAGCCAGAGGCCGGCTCGGATCTGGCGGGAATCAAAAGCCGGGGAGTGAGGGCGGAGGGGGGATTCTTGCTGAGCGGTCAGAAAACCTGGTGTACCCGTGGGCTCTGGTGTGACAAGGCGTTTGGACTGTTTCGCACCGATCCCACCGCGCCTCGTCACAAGGGAATGACCTATTTTCTTTTTGACCTGAAGGCTCCAGGGGTGACGGTGCGAAGCGTGGAAAGGCTGGACGGAGACCCAGGGTTTGCCGAGGTGTTCTTGGAGAACGTTTTTGTTCCCGACGAGGACGTGGTGGGGGGAGTCCATCAGGGCTGGGAGGTCGCCATGGCGACGACCTCAGCAGAGAGGGGGCTGACCCTCCGCTCTCCGGGTCGATTTCTGGCGGCAGCGGATCGACTTGTTCACTTGTACCAGCGACAGGGTCATCTTGGAGATCCCACCGTCCGAGATGCGGTGGTTCGGGCCTGGATGGATGCGCGTGCCTATCGGTGGCACACCTATCATGCGGTGACTCGCGCCATGGAGGGAGAGTCCCTGGGCCCCTCTTCTTCGGCCATGAAGGTGTTCTGGTCGGAGCTGGATGTTCGCCTCCACGAGACAGCCCTTCGCCTTCTTGGGCCCCTGGCGGAATTGGATCCGGGATCATCGGTGGGGGTGGAGGATGGAGGATGGATGAGAGGATTCCAGTTTGCCCTCGCCGGCCCCATCTATGCGGGAACCAACGAAATTCAGCGCAACATCCTTGCCGAAAGGGTGCTGGGACTTCCCAGGAAGTAGTTATGCGATTTGCCTTCACCGATGAGCAGAACATGATGAGGAAGGCCACCCGGGATCTCCTCGGGGCCACTTGCCACCCTCAGGTGGTGCGGGCGGTGTGGAACGGGGACGATGGCGCCAGCCAGCCTGCGTGGAGAGAACTGGCCGCCGTGGGGGTCCTGGGAATGCTGGTGCCCGAATCCCACGGAGGAATGAGCCTTTCGCTCGTCGATCTGGTGGCGATTCTGGAGGAAGCGGGCCGGGCCGCCCTTCCCGAACCTCTGGTCGATACCACCGCCGCCCTGGTTCCCCTCCTTGTCGAATGCGACCCCAGCGAACATCGCGATTCATGGTTGACCGGAATTGCTTCAGGAACGCTGCGATTCGGTGTTTCAGCTCCTTCCGTGGCTTCCTTGGTTCCCCAAGCCCATCGCCTGGATGGCCTGGTGTTCTGGAGGGAGGACGCCATTCGAGTGGCGCATCCCCAGCAACTGGTCTTGAGTCCCCAGAGGTCGGTGGATCGCTCCCGCAGGCTGAGTCAGATTCACGTCGATGGGACTCCCGGGACGCTCCTGTTGGCGGGGGAAAGGGGGAGTCGGGAGTGGGCCCTCCTGGAACTTCGGGCCTGCTTGGGAACGGCGGCAGAACTCCTCGGTCTCTCCGCACGGATGTTGGAGATGACCGTGGAGTACTCCAAGGCCCGTCATCAATTCGGTAGCCCCATCGGTTCCTTCCAGGCGGTGAAGCACCACCTTGCTGATGCCTGGCTGGCCTTGGATTTCGCTCGTCCTCTGGTGTATCAAGCCGCCTGGGTCCTGTCTCAAAAAAACAGGGATGCGACAGTCTCCGTTTCCCTTGCCAAGGCTCAGGCCTCTGATGCCGCTTGGAAGATCGCTCGCATCGCCCTCCAGGTCCACGGTGCCATCGGCTACACCACCGAATACGATCTTCACCTTTACATGAAGAGGGCGTTCGCCCTGGCTGCTGCATGGGGAGACGGCGCCCGCCACCGGGAAAAGTTGGCGAAATACCTGTTGGACGGAGAGGGAGTGGTGAGTCTGCAAGAGGAGGATTCACGGCCTTGAATTTCATGAATCACCGAGGATGTTTTACTCATGTCTGAAGCCTATCTCGTAGAGGCAGTTCGAACTCCCGTTGGACGGCGAGGGGGAACCCTCTCCACCATTCATCCCGCCGACCTGGGAGCTCACGTTCTCACCGCCTTGATGGAACGAACTGGAATCGACCCCGGGGCGGTGGACGACGTGATCTTCGGATGTCTGGACGCAATCGGCCCCCAGGCCGGAGACATTGCCCGCACCTGCTGGCTGGCGGCCGGCCTGCCCCAAAGCGTTCCAGGAACCACTGTGGATCGCCAGTGCGGATCCTCCCAGCAGGCGGTCCACTTCGCCGCCCAGGGGGTGATGAGTGGTACCCAGGATCTGGTGGTGGCTGGCGGGGTGCAGAACATGAGTCAGATCCCCATCTCGGCGGCGATGACCGCAGCTCGCCCCCTGGGATTCAGCGATCCTTTCTCCGGATCCATCGGCTGGAAGGCTCGTTATGGAGAGCAGGAGGTGTCCCAGTTCCAGGCGGCGGAGCGCATCGCCTCCCGATGGAACCTGTCGCGGGAGGACATGGAGCAGTACGCCCTGCAAAGTCATCAGCGGGCCATCGCCGCTGCGGACGAAGGAAGATTTTCAAGTGAAATCGCTCCCTTGGCGGGGTTGAGCTTCGATGAAGGACCGCGCCGGGGGACCTCACTGGAGCAGATGGCCAGGCTGAAGACCCTCCAGGAAGGGGGGCGTCTGACTGCGGCGGTCTCCTCCCAGATTTCCGATGGAGCAGCGGCTCTCCTGGTGGCTTCGGAGAAGGCGATTCGAGAGCATCACCTTCGCCCGCGAGCCAGAATCCATCATCTCAGCGTCCTGGGAGACGATCCCCTGTTGATGCTCACCGCTCCCATTCCTGCCACCGCCAGGGCCCTGGCCCGGACCGGTTTGAGGCCAGAGGACGTGGACCTGTGGGAAATCAACGAGGCGTTTGCGTCGGTGGTCCTGGCGTGGTTGAGGGAGAGTGGTGCCGACCCCGAGAGGGTGAACGTCAACGGAGGGGCCATCGCCTTGGGGCATCCCCTGGGGGCCACTGGGGCGAGGTTGATGACCACCCTCCTCCACGAGATGGAGAGGAGGGGGGCTCGTTTCGGGCTCCAGACCATGTGTGAGGGGGGTGGTCAGGCCAACGTGACCATCCTGGAAAGGTTGTGACCGTGGGGATCTGCCAAGGAAGAGTCTTTATCGTCACCGGCGCCGGCAGGGGAATCGGCCGGGAACATGCCCTGGAGCTGGCGCGACAGGGGGCCAGGGTGGTGGTCAATGATTGGGGCGGTGCCTTGGATGGCCAAGGAGCTTCTTCTCTCCCCGCCGAAGACGTGGTGAGGGAGATCTCAGGTTCGGGAGGAGACGCCATCGCCAACGGGGAAGACGTGACCAGTTGGGAGGGGGCTGGTCGGATGGTGCAGATGGCCCTGGATCAGTTGTGGAGACTGGATGGAGTCATCAACAACGCTGGTTTTTTTATGGATCGGATGTTTGTCTCCACCTCGGAGCAAGAGTGGGATGATGTTCTTTCTGTCCACTTGAAGGGTCATTTTTGCGTTTCACGCCACGCAGCGACGTTCTGGCGAGAGGAAGCGAAGAAGGGGAGAACGCCCGACGCTCGTATCGTCAATACATCCTCAGGGGCAGGACTTTTGGGCAGTGTCGGGCAAGGGGCCTATTCCACCGCCAAGGCGGGCATCGCCGCGTTGACCCTGGTTCAGGCGGCCGAATTGGGGAGATACGGCGTCACGGCCAACGCCATTGCTCCAGCAGCCCGCACCCGCATGACCGAGCAGGCGTTTGCCACGATGATGGCTCCTCCGGAACAGGGGTTCGATGCCATGGATCCACGGAACATCTCCCCCCTGGTCGCCTGGCTGGCGAGCAGCGACTCCAGTGACATTACCGGGCGGGTCTTTGAGGTCCAAGGAGGAATGATCGCTGTGGCCGAGGGATGGCAGAGGGGCCCTACGGTAGACCGGGGAGGACGTTGGGAGCCCGCTGCGGTGGGGAGGGTGGTACGAGGCCTGCTCCTGGCGGCCCGCCAGCCCGGCAAGGTATACGGCACCTGAGCCCCGGCGTTCAGGTCGGGAGGGAAGACATGCGAGCCATACAGATTTGTCGGTTTGGCGGACCCGAGGGGTTGGAGATTGGGGAGGTCCCCGACCCTCTTTTGCCCGTCATGGGAGTCCGGGTGGAGGTGAGGGCGGCGTCTCTCAATCACCTGGATCTTTGGGTGCGGCGAGGGCTTCCGGGAATTCTTTTGCCTCGGATTCCTGGAGCGGATGCTGCGGGCGTGGTCCTGGAAGTGGGGATGGGCGTCACCGGAATCCAGCCGGGAGACCGGGTAATCCTGGACCCCGGGAGCAGTTGCCGGATTTGCCGGTTCTGCACCTCGGGCGAACCCTCCATGTGCTCTCGATATGGCATCTTGGGAGAGCATGGGGATGGCACCCACGCCCAGCAGGTGGTGGTGGATGCCGCCCAGGTCCTCCCCCTTCCTTCCGGACTGGACTTCATAGAGGCCGCTTCTCTGCCCCTGACCCTCCTCACCGCCTGGCGGATGATGATCACCCGAGGACGACTCACCCCCGGGGAGAGGGTGTTCATCCACTCCGCTGCGGCGGGAGTGGGGGTCATGGCAGTACAGATCGCCCGAATGGTGGGGGCCAAGGTGATTGCCTCGGCATCGACCACGGAAAAGAGGCAGCAGCTTTTTGAGCTGGGGGTGGCGAACGTCCTGGACTCGCAGGATCCTTTGCTGGGAAAAAAGGCGAAGAGTCTTTGCCCCGAAGGATACGATGTGGTGGTGGACTACATCGGAAAGAGCACCTGGGTTTCCAGTCTGAGGATGCTACGCAACGGTGGCCGCCTGTTGACCTGCGGCGCCACCAGCGGTTGGAATCCAGAAACCGATCTGCGTCATGTGTTCTATCGTCAGATGCAGATTATCGGCTCCACCATGGGAAATCGTGCCGAGCTTGAGGCGGCCCTGCAAGCTGTTCAAGACGGATTTATTCGCCCTCAGATCGGAAGAGTGTTTTCCTTCTCCGAGGTGAGACAGGCTCACACCATGTTGGAAAATAGAGAGGTGGGAGGGAAAATAATTCTTGTGCCCGATGAGCTGTGACACATTTTGAATGTGTTCCGCCCGCAGTTCGTTGTCTCCCGTTTCGAAATAGGAGTTCCCGTGTCTGATCGTTTCCTTTTGCGAGTCCGTTTTGCCGATATCGACCACGGGGGGGTCATGTATTACCCCACCATCATTCATTATTTTCACCAGGCTCTTGAAGACTGGTATGCAGACGTCCTGGGCCTTCCCATCCCCACCATGATCAACCGGGATCGGGTAGGGCTGCCCACGGTGAGTTGCCAGGTAGACTACCGACGCCCCTTTCGCTTCGGAGACACCATGGAGGTGGAGGTGAGGGTGGTGAAGGTGGGAGTGGGCAGCCTTACCTATCAGTTCATCGGTCGCCACTTGGGGGAGGAGAGACCCTCAGCCCAAGCTGAAGTGCAATCCGCTTGTATCGACATGGATCACTTCAGCGCCCGTCCCTTTCCCGACGCCCTGAGGACGGCCCTGGAGGCTCGACGGGTAGAGGCCCTACCCAGGCTGGGGAGAGGATAGAGGGACCGGGACGGGCCCCTCTCTACTTGCGGGCCTCCTTCTTCCACAACGGGATGAGGTCTCCGCTGCGGTCCAGGTCCTCCAGGTCGTCGTACCCGCCCACCAACTCCTCACCGATGAAGATCTGAGGAACGGTGAGGAGTCCGGTCCGCGCCATGAGGGCAGAGCGGGTGGCAGGATCAAAGGTCAGATCCACTTCCCGGTAGGGGATTCCCCGAGCAGCGAGGAGGCGCTTGGCATGGACGCAGTACGCGCAGGCGCGGGTGGTGTACACGAGGACTTCTTGCATGAGGGCGCCTTGGAGGCGGAAACGGTTGGGGTTCCTTGGTATCTATCGGTACCGGCTGAGCCTCTGTCCAGAGGAGGGAGGCACGGCGATTCCCCGCAGCTTCGGCTCAACCAGGCCCCGAAGGACAGTGATTGTAAAGTTTTTATACACTCCCGCCGCCTTCGCCCTTGTAGCGATTCAAAGGATAGTGGTAAACGGGGCCGCGAGGGCGACCACCGGGGCACGACCAAGCCGGTCCTTCGTGGACCCCGAGGAGCAATAAGAAGATGAGCATGAACAAGTACGATTTGCCAGCGCGCTGGGCGGTCCTGACCGCCGGCACTCTTTCCCTCCTGCTTCTGGGAGCAGGCTGCACCGACACCGAAGGGGATGACGACGACAGCGGATTCAGCGGAGAGGACGACGATTCCACTCCGGTGATCGACGATGACACGTCTCAGGATGATGACACGGTGCCCGACGACGACACCACGCCTCCCGACGACGACACCACGCCGCC
>CAYRTW010000060.1:0-12812 GCA_964426935.1 uncultured Rickettsiales bacterium | reverse complement strand
GACGACGACACCACGCCTCCCGACGACGACACCACGCCTCCCGACGACGACACCAGTGGGGATGACGACTCCACCATCGTTCCCGACGATGACACCACCGTTCCTCCCGACGACGACACCAGCGGGGACGACGACTCCACCATCGTTCCCGACGATGACACCACCATTCCTCCGGACGACGACACCACCGCTGGCGATGATGACTCCACCATCGTCCCCGACGATGACACCACGCTGAGCGACGACGACGTGACCCCAGGAGACGATGACACCACTCCTCCTGCGGATCCCTGCGCCGACATTCCCGATGGTGGCCCGGTCACTCCTGCCAACGCTACCGGCTACATTGCGGGCAGCGTTTGGGACAAGATGACGGCGACCCCCATCGTGGACGCCCTGGTGATGGCCGGTGGAATGACCGCCGTGACCGACGGGGGTGGCAACTACTTCATGAACGTGGGGGCTCCCGGCACGGTGGAAGTGACCGCCGTCGCCGACGGCTACACCGTGGCCACCAAGGTGTGGGACGCCAACGAAGTCAACTTCGACATGAGGACCGACAACTTCTTCGACTCATCCTTGCCGGGAGATGTCACCATCACCCTGGCCGGTGCCGATGCCGACAGTTCGTTGGGAGCCTCGGCCAACACCGGAGTCGATTATTTCGACCGGTTCCGCGCCGAGATCCTGACTCCTGAGGATCCCTCGGCGACCCTCGAAGATCTCCCCGCCGGATGGGGCTGGGCCTACGGTGTGGAATCGGACAGCGACGGCGATCTGGTCCGAGCGGGAATGTGGGGCCCGGTGGATCCCAGCGCCCACCCTGCCGGGACCATCACCCTCAACAGCGCCAATCGCTGGTGGGTAGAGGGCTCCGTTCCTGACCCCCTTGGCGACGGCGAGCCCATCGCCCTGTCGATGAAGTTCTTTGATTGCAGCCTCGGTTTCGACTCCGAGACCGGGTACACCTACTACGCTACTCCCGGGTCGGACTTCGGTGCCTGGCTTCCCATGGCTCCGGCCGGAAGCTACACCATGCTCAACGCCACCACCGCTGGGGAGGAGCTGACCCGAGTGATGGTGGTGAGCGATCCCGACGCCTGGATGGATGTGTCCTTCGACATGCCCGAGCCGGTCATCACCTACCCAATGGACATGGAAGAAGGGGTGGGCTCCACTCCCACCATCACCTGGGAAGCTCCTCCTGATTCCGCTCAGGTGGGCAGCGTCGTCATCGGCATCAAGGACACGGTGGGTGCCATCAAGGAGTGGGTGTGGACCGCCATCATCGACGGGGATGCCGGATGGACCTCCATCACCGTTCCCGACGAGGTGGGTCTGGAAATCGGTTCTCGCTATCGCTTGAGCGTGAGGTGGTCCGACACTCACTGGGACAGCCCCAACTACGGCGACCCCGGCGAGGTGTATCTGCCCGATGACGGCATGTCCGAAGGTGGAGCCACCATCCTGTTCGAGCCCTGATTCTCTCCGGCTCCCGGGATGGGTCGAACCGTCCCGGGAGCCCCCCGTCTCCTTCTTCTTTGCTCCCTTCCTCCCCGCCCGCGTCCTCCCCTCCAGTCCCCCTCCTTTTCCCGTCCCTTCCTCCTCAACTGGGGTCGCGCCGCCTCGATTTCTTCCACTCGATGAGGTCCATGATCTCGTGGACATCCGCCTCCAGCAGGCCTTCGCGGCGTAAAAATTCCTTCAGAGTGGGAAGGGGAGAGAGGGAGGAGAGCCCCGGACCTTCCCCGCGAACGGGGAACTCCCTCCCGGCTACCCGAAGAACCTCCTCTCGAAGGCGCGGCTCCACCAGCGGAATGACGAAGTGATCCCCAGGATGACGAGAGCGATGAACCGTCAGGGTCAGGCTGGGGCGATCAAAAGACCACCCCATCAGATGGGTGATGCCAAACTCCACAAAACTGGGTCCCTCCCGATCAAACCAGTCGGCCTCGGCGGATGCAGCGGGGTCAATGTGCCGGCTGCGAACGTATTCCTGAAGGTGATGGCGCAGGGACGCCAGGGGATGGCGCTCCTTGAGCAAGGGTTCCAGGAGGGAGGTCTGGAGCAGATGTTGGAAGATCAGGTCCTCCAGAAAGGAATGGGCATCCCGGGCAAACTCTCCCTCCATCTCATCTCGGTTGAGGCAGGTCGCCAACAGGAATTCCCGCAGATAGGGGTAGGTGGGTGTCGGAGAACCAAACAGACTGACCACTACCGAGCCCGGCTGCTCCCTGTACTTCAACTCCAGCGTATCCCTCTCATCCAGGTCCAGCAGGCGCGCCCATTCCATGAGCTTCTGGTCGGAGGGGACCCTTTCCCCCCTCTCCACCATTCCGACGAAGTTTCCATTGGCCAGGCCCAGGCGAGCCCCCAATTCATTGAGGGTGAGGTTCTTCTCTCGCCTCTTTTCGCGCAGCACGACGGCGAGCCGTCGCTCTCCATGAGGCTGGGTGGACGGGGGCATGGTTTCTCCTGAGGCCGGCACGCTGGGCTCGAACAACATACGAATATGTATTGAGCCTGACAAGCACCTCCTCCCCTGCGGTACTCTTTGACACCAGCCTCCCGGCTTCTATAATCGGGCGCTTTTACGCAGGCCCTCTGGCCTCCTCCAAGGGTTTCCCCTTCATCCTCAGGACATCATGCTCGAAACGCTCAGCAAAGGCTTCCGCGCCGCCCGTCTGCGACTCCAGAACGCGGCGGAGATCACCGAGGACAACATCCGAGAGGCCGTTCGAGACATCCGTGTTTCCTTGTTGGAAGCGGACGTTGAATACGGAGTGGTAAATCAGTTCATCGCCTCTGTCACCGAGAAGGCGGTCGGGGAGGTGGTGAAGATCAAGGTCAAGCGCAAGGACCAGATGTTTCAGGCCTCCCCCGCCGATCACTTCGTGCGGATCTGCCATGACGAATTGGTGAATCTGATGGGGCCGGTGGATACCTCCCTGGTCTTCAACAAGAAGGCTCCCACGGTCATGATGATGGTGGGGCTCCAAGGATCGGGAAAAACCACCACCACGGGGAAGCTGGCCAAGATGCTGAAATCAAAGGGGAAGAAACCCCTTTTGGTGGCAGCAGATGTGTATCGGCCAGCAGCGGTGGATCAACTGCTCACCTTGGGGCGAAAGCTGGGGGTACCAGTCTTCTATCTCAAGGGAGTGTCTCCACCCGAGATGGCTCGCATGGCGCTCCAGCAGGCGGTGTCGGTGGGACGGGATGTGGTGATCATCGACACGGCTGGCCGGCTGGCCATTGATGACCGTCTCATGACGGAGCTTGAGGAGATCAAGGAAAAGGTCGCGCCGGATAACATCTTGTTTGTTTCCGATGCTATGAGCGGGCAGGACGCGGTGAAGACGGCAGCGGAATTTGATCGCCGCCTGGGATTCACCGGATTCATTCTCACCAAGTTGGATGGTGATGCCCGGGGCGGCGCCGCTCTGTCCATCAAGCAGGTCACCGGCAAGCCCATCAAGTTCCTGGGAATGGGGGAGAGCCTGGACAAGCTGGAGGAGTTTCGCCCCGAAGGGCTGGCCTCCCGCATCCTGGGAATGGGTGACATCGTTGGCCTGATGCAGGATTTTCAGTCCGTTGTGGACGAGGAAAAAGCGGAGAAAGACGCCGAAAAGCTTCTACAGGGACGGTTCAACTTCGACGATTTTCTGGATCAGATTCGCACCATCCAGAAGATGGGTTCCCTTCAGGATGTGTTTGACAAACTCCCCTTCGCCCAGGAGATGATGCCGGAGGGGATGAAGGTGGATGATCGGGAACTGGTCCGAGTGGAGGCCATGATCAACTCCATGACCATGGGGGAGAGACGCAATCCCGACATCATCAACGACTCGCGGAGCCGTCGCATTGCCCGAGGATCGGGGCACAGTCCCACCGAGGTGAAGGAGCTGCTCACCCGATTCAACATGGCTCGCGAGATGATGGGGGAGATCGGCAAGGCAGCAGGAATGCTGGGAAGGCTGGGGAGCATGGGCAAACTGGCCAGCATGGGCAAGAAAATGCGACAGGCAGGATTGGGCATGGATCCTCGGGCGATGGGAGGCATGGGAGCCTTCAGTGGGCTGGGCCTTCCGGGCATGGAGGCTCCGGGGCCCCGCAAGGTCAAGCCCGTGGATCGACACAAGGTCAAAGCCAAGCGAAAGGCGGAGAGGGACGCTCGCAAGAAGGCAAAGAAGTAGCATCCACTGCCCTCGATCCTCCCAGGAGTTCCCCACGAGATGACCGATCCGCCCTCTACTGCCTCTGCTGCGGCCCCTCGCCCCGCTTCGCGAGTGACCCGTGAATTTCTCAATCGACTTCTGGCTCGGGCCAAGGAACTGAGGGCCTCTGATGTTCATCTGCGGGTCCCCGATCCCCCCACCTTTCGCATTGACGGGTCCCTGCGATCCCTGGAGGGTGCCCGCTTGACTCCCGCCGATACGGCCGCCGCCGCTGGCATTCTGCTGGAAGCGGCTCGCCCGGGGGTAGCCCTCTCCGCAGTAAGGGAGATGGATTTCGCCTGGTCCATTCCGGAAGTGGGCCGGTTTCGCGTGAATCTGTTTCGTCAAAGAGGTTCTCTGGCCGCAGTCATTCGCCTCATTCCCGCCGAGCCCCCCAGCTTGAAAGTACTGGGGTTGCCGGCGGTAGCGGAATCCCTGGCTCTGCTGGAACGAGGGTTGGTGCTGGTCACCGGGGCGGCTGGAGCGGGAAAATCCACCACCTTGGCCGCATTGGTGGGCCACCTCAATCAGCACCGACGCTGCCATGTGGTCACCATTGAGGATCCCATTGAGTTCCTGCACCGCAACCACAAGGCTTCCTTGTCGCAGAGGGAGGTAGGTTCGGACACCGAGTCGTTTGCGTCGGCGTTTCGAGCGGTGCTGCGACAGGATCCCGATGTCATTGTGGTAGGAGAGCTGCGAGACCAGGAGTCCATGGATCTTTCATTGCGGGCCGCCGAGACGGGTCACCTGGTCCTGTCCACTCTCCACACCACCGACACCTTGCGGACTTTTCAGCGGGCGGTCAGTTTCTTTCCTCCCGAGATCCAGACGGAGGTGCGCTTGCGCCTTGCCGATGCCCTTGAGGCCATCCTCTGTCAACGCCTGCTGCCCCGTGCCGATGGAAAGGGCCGCATCCTGGCCACCGAGGTGATGATCGCCACTCCCTCCATCCGAGATGGCTTGAAGGATCCTCGCAAGTCATTGAATCTAAAGCAGTATCTTGAAGAAGGCCACGACATCTACGGTACCCAGAGCTTCGACCAGGAAGTGCTTCGCCTGTGGAAGGCGGGGGAGATCGACTACGAAATCGCCCTCGCCGCATCCACCTCCACCTCCGAGTTTCAACGCAACGCTGGTGTACATCGCACCGAGGTAGAGATTTCGCGCATCCCCGACCTGGGAGTGCTGACGGCGGTGGAGGAACTGGAGCTGGCGGATCCCGACGAGGGGCGGGGCTCACCCTGAACTGACCGCAATTTCCCATGGCCCCTCTTCCTGGCTTCACACGCATCCCCTCCCTCCTCCGCCGGCTTTTCTTCCCTCTGTGGATGACGATCCTCCTCCTCTTCTCCGCCTGGATGCGCCTGAGAGATCTGGACGGGTTCCGCATCCACTTTGATTCCATCCGCCCTTTTTATGATGCCATCATGGTTCGTGACGGTGAGTCATGGAGAATTCATGACGCCGGATACACCTTTGTATTTGGATACTTGCAAACAATCCTCCTCCTTCCCATCGTTTCTTTATCCTCCACATTGAGACAGGCCCTGGCCCTGGGAGCCTTGCTTCATTCCCTGGTGGTGCTACCCGTTGGCCTCGCCGTCCGCCGGGTGTCGGGAGCCTGGGCGGGAGGGGTGGCGGCGTCATGGGTCGCTGTCAATCCTCTCCTGGTTGATCATCCTCACTATGGAGGGTACTGCTTTCAGGCTCCGATGATGGTGGCGTTGGGGGGATGGATGGCCGTTCTCTCCACGCAAAATCCGGGACTGTGGCCTCTCATGGGTCTGAGCCTGTCTCTTTCCGGAGCCATTCTCCTTCATCCATTTGGGGGGACAGCCCTCCTGGGTCTTCTGCCCTGGGTCCCCTTCCTCCTCTCCGGACAAAATCGACGAAGCGCATTGGTGGCCGCCGGGGCCGGCCTTCTGGCTCTGCTTCCCATGATCCACGCCAATCTTCGTCTGCTGTGGGCCGGGGGGTCTGGCCTGACGACAGGCTTTGCACGGGGGATTCCCACCGGGAAAAGCCAGGAACCACTGTGGGAGACCCTGCTGACTTCCTTCAACTGTGCCGTTGGCGGGAATGAGTGGGGGTGGAGAATGGTGGTGGGGATGACGGCCGTGCTGATCGCTGCGGGCCTGTCTGATCGCGATAGAGGGGTCCGCTTTCTGGCCCGATGGTCGGGAAGCTGCCTGCTGGTCCTGTTCGTCATGGGAGGAGCGTTGGGTCACCTCAGGGATTATCACGTCTCTGTGTTCTTCCCCCTGGTGGCCATGGCGGCGGTTTCGTCAGGAGCCTCCCTGGTAAAGAGAGGCGTTTCATCCCTGCGAATTCCCCGAGAGAGCCGAGGCCACCACCCCTGGCTCATTCTGGCTGTCGTAGGGCTGGGAGGAGGGATGTTCTCGCTTTTTCCAGCCGCAGCGGTCACATCGTGTTCTTCCTCCCTCCGAGATCCTCGGATCTCCAGTCAGAGGTTGGACGTCACGGAACAGGGCTTGCGAGAAGTGCTCCTCCTCTCCAGAGCCTCTCCTCTCTCGGTCGCCGTCATGGCGGCGGACCTCCCCACCGGCTTGAGCCTGAGGGGGGCGATTCCTCGAACCACTGCGCTGGTTCATCCGGTCGCTCTGGCCCTGGCCGGAGTCTCGCCGAGTCGCCTTCCCATTCGGGTCCTACCGGGGGAACCCCTCCCTCGACCGGTCCTGGTGGCGGAGATGACCGATCCTTTGTGGGAGCAGAGGAGGGCTGTCCTCCCTGGAGAGTTGACCTGGGCACCGGAGGTTCTTCTCGCTTTTCCCACTCAGCCTTCTACGACCCTGCGTGTGCTCACCTGGAAGGGGATAGGGGAGGCACGTCGCTGGTTGACACGGTTTTGCGGCGGTGGCCAGTCATCGGCATTTATTGATATCGACGGCCCCATGGATCCGGTGACCGAGGGGAGGGCGAGGCCGCCGTTGGATCCGTACCTGACGCATTGGCCGGCGGCCTGCGCTGCGTCTGGCTCGCCTTCAGTCCCCCCCACGTTCCAGTAAAGCCAGAGGCGTGATACCGTCAAAACATGCCTCGCTGCACCACTCCCCAGGGAATAGAGCTGGAATGGGCCGAGGAGGGGGAGGGGCCTCCTCTTCTTCTCATCATGGGCCTGGCCACCCAGATGATTCACTGGCATCCCGAATTTTTGGCGGTGTTGCGGTCGAGGGGCTTCCGAATCATCCGTTTTGACAACCGGGATACCGGGAAATCCACTCTGATGACCGAGGCCGGAGTTCCTCAAAAGGGGAATCTGGTCCTTCGGTGGTTGAGTGGCCTCCCCGTTCCCTCTGCGTACACCTTGGCTGACATGGCGGAAGACACCGTGGGGCTGCTGGACGCTTTGGACCTGCCCGCCGCCCATGTCCTGGGTATCTCCATGGGAGGCATGGTGGCCCAGATCCTGGCCATCCGCTACCCGGAGCGGGTGCTGTCTCTCACCTCCATGCTGTCCACACCCGGGGATCGGGCCTACGTTTTTGGCAAGGTGAGGGCCATTCGGGAGGTCCTTCGCCCGCCTCCACGCAGTCGGGAAGAGGCGGGCCCGCATCTGGTGAGGCGGTTTTCAATCATCGGAAGTCCTGGATTTCCAATGGAAAAGGAAAGGCTTCATGATACCGGGCAGGAGGCGTGGGATCGATGTCCCGATCCTCGGGGCAACATCCGTCAGTTTGCCGCCATCCTTGCCTCCGGGAGTCGGCGCCAGGCGCTGGGGCGATTGAACGTTCCCGCCCTGGTGATCCACGGCAAGGACGATCCCTTGGTTCCCGTGGCGGCCGGGAGAGCCACCGCCGCCGCCATCCCCGGAGCTCGCTACCTGGAGATTCCTGGCATGGGCCATGATCTCCCCGCCGGGGTCTGGGGCACTGTCGCCGATGCAGTCGCCGAACTGGCAGCAAGGGCCACCCCGGCAGAACCATGAATGATGACTACACACCATGAATCCATCTCCAGTCACCCTCCTTTCTTTTCTGGCGACGGTGGCTTTTATCGCCTCTCTCCTTCCCCTGGGCATGCATCACGCGGGTCGCCGTCGCGGTGACTCCCCCTCGGTGACCCGATCCCGGGTACAGTCCTCCTCCCTCGCCATGGTGTTGTGGATTGGCCTCACCGGGGCGGTCGCTGCTTCCGGATTCTGGCTTGATTTCACCGACATGCCCCCGAGGGTCATCTCCCTGCTGGTGCCGATGTTGGTGGTTTCTGGGAGCCTGGCGATTTCTCCCTGGGGCAGACTTCTGTCTCATCATCTGCCTTTGTGGTCATTGGTTGGATTTCAAGGGTTTCGGATCCCGGTGGAGATCGTCCTGCACAGCTTGTATCAGCAAGGAGTGATTCCCCGGCAGATGACCTGGGAGGGACGAAACTTTGATGTCATCACCGGTGTGACCGCTCTCTTCCTGTTGCCCCTCCTGGTGATGAATCGGGTGCCTCGTGGGGTGATATGGATCTGGAACATCCTTGGCATGGGACTGCTGGTCAACATCGTTGGGGTGGCCCTCCTGTCCATGCCCACCGCTTTTCGGACCTTCATGGAAGAGCCCGCCAACACCCTTCCTGCTCGCTTTCCTTGGGTCTGGCTTCCCAGCGTCCTGGTGGCCTCCGCCCTGGTGGGACACCTGCTGGTGTTTAGGGCCCTGGCAAGAAAATCGTAGTGACGAAAATCAGGCTTTTCCCACCGCTTTGTCCCACCGGGCGCGATGGGCAGCGACCTCGGCGGCGGGCATTTGAGGATGAAACTCCCGATCCACCCTCCAGGCGGCGCGAAGGGCGGCATCATCAGGCCAGACGCCGCCCGCCAGTCCAGCGAGCATCGCGGCTCCCATGGCGGTGGTCTCCAGGACTTGAGGGCGGGTGACCGGCACCCCAAGGATATCAGCCTGAAATTGCATGAGCAGATCGTTGGCGGAGGCGCCTCCATCTACCTTGAGCTGGTTCAAAGGCTGGCCTGAATCGGTGCGCATGGCGGAGAGGATATCCAGGTTCTGCAGCGCTATTGCCTCCAAGGTGGCCCGCGCCAGATGGGCTCGGGTGGTGCCCCGGGTGATGCCGGTGATGACTCCTCTGGCCTCTGGATTCCAATGGGGAGCGCCCAGGCCAGTCAGGGCAGGAACGAATACCACCCCCCCAGAATCAGGAACTTCAGCGGCGAGGGGTTCGATGGCAGCGGCGGAGTCGATAAGGTGAAGGCCGTCTCGAAGCCACTGCACGGCGGCCCCGGCGATGAAGGCGCTTCCTTCCAATGCGTATTTGGTCTTGCCCCCCAGTTGCCAGGCGACCGTGGTGAGCAGCCCACGGGTGGAGGGAACGGCGGCGGTACCGGTGTTCATCAACAGGAAGGCCCCGGTTCCATAGGTGCATTTGGCGTCTCCGGGGCCAAAGCATAGCTGTCCGAACAAGGCCGATTGCTGGTCCCCTGCCATGCCGGTGACGGGGGTCCCGTCGGGAATGCCCTCCACCCCCCGAACGTGACCGAAGAGTTCTGCATTGCCCCGCACCTCGGGAAGAACCGCCCGGGGAACCCCCAAGATGGCCAGGAGCTCATCGTCCCACCTGAGATGATGAAGGTCGAACATCAGGGTGCGCGAAGCGTTGCTTACGTCGGTGAAGTGGCTCTGGCCTCCAGTGAGTCGAAACAGCAGAAAGGTATCCACCGTTCCAAAGGCCAATTCTCCCCTCTCGGCCCGGCGACGCAGAGAGGGGTCTTGATCCAGCAACCAGGCCAGCTTGGTCCCTGAGAAATAGGGGTCCACCACCAAGCCGGTGCGAGCGCGAAACAAGGCCTCATGCCCCTGGGTCTTCAACTCGGCGCAGCGCTCTGAAGTCCGCCGATCCTGCCAGACGATGGCGTTGTAGAGGACTTTTCCGGTAGACCGTTCCCAGAGGAGGGTGGTTTCCCGCTGGTTGGTGATCCCTACAGCGGCAATGTCCTCGGGGGAGACGACGCTGGCGGCTACCGAGCGCGCCAGGGTATCCCGAGTAGACTCCCAAAGGGCCTCGGGGTCGTGCTCCACCCAACCCGGCTGGGGGTAGATCTGGGGATGCTCCCGGTTCACCTTGGAAAGAACCTGCAAACCAGCATCCACGACAAGAACCGTGGTGCCAGTAGTACCTTGATCGATGGTGACAACGCAGCGGGACATGGGAACTCCGAGGGAAGGTGAGACAGATCCGTCTGAAAACAAGAAGCGAACGTGGGCTCTACATCTCCGATGTTTCGACGGGGAAAGATAGGCGCCACCCTTCGAATCCCCCCCTCAAACTGTATACAACGCGAAATCCGTGCTGTAGCAGAAACGCCGTTCCTCCAAGAGAGGTGTGGCCATGGTAGCAGTAAATCACCACGGGACGATCCTTGGGAGTGTCTTCGATAAAATCCATGACATTGTTGTCATGGAGATGGATGGCTCCGGGAATACGCGAGTATTGATGAGACAAAGTATCGCGAACATCTGCAAAAGTGGCGGCACCGTTTTTCAGCAGCACCAGGGCATCAACGGGGTCGATCTCAGGGATGTCGTCAGGTGACATGAGGGCTCTTGAAGAGTCGAAACAGGCGCAGGAATGTATCATCCCCGAGAAAATAAATACACGCCATGAAGATGAAACCCCGGATGAATTCATCAAAAACAGTGATAGAGTAGCTCGTCATGGGGATGAAATGGGGGCGTATAGGAGAGAGTGATCATGCAAGGGGCAAGGGGTGATGTCGCGAATGGGGCGGTGGAGAGGAGCATCGACCTGCCGGTTCCCCGGGAGTTTGTGTTCAGGTTCTTCAGTGAATCCAAGCACTTTTCTTCGTGGTGGGGAGAGGGAACTACGATCGATCCCGAGAAGGGCGGCCGGGTGTCCATCGTGCATCCGGGGGGAGCACGCGCTTCGGGCCGGGTCGAGGTGATTCAACCACCCTCCCGATTCGTGTTCACCTTTGGCGATGAAGGGGAAGGACGGCCTCTCCTACCGGGAAGCTCCCGAGTGGAGCTCACCCTGCTGCCTTCCGAGAGAGGCTGCTTCCTGAGGTTGCGGCATGATCTCTTTCCCTCGGTGGCGGTGAGGCGCGGATACGAGCAGGGGTGGCGCTACCAGTTGTCTTTGCTTCATGGGGCCGCGACGCGCGGCTATTTCGGGCCTCTCCTGCCGGGGCTGTTGGGGGATTGGTGGAAGGTCTGGAACGAGGAGGACCCAGAGAAAAGGCGGGCCGCCCTGGGACGTTGCGCCGCGCCGGATGTGGGGTTTTGGGATCGGTTTTCGGCCCTTTCGGGAAAAGATGACCTCCTGGCTCACATCGCCGCCACCAAGGCTCACATGGTGGGTATGAGCCTTCGCCCCGAGGGGGAACCTCAACTGTGTGGGGCCACCGTGATTCAACCGTGGAGCATGGTGGGCGGGGAGGGACGGATGCTGGGGAAAGGGCGAAACGTGTTTGCCCTCACCTCTTCGGGGCGCATCGCGTCGGCCCACGGGTTTTGGGAGGGGGCGTGAGGTTGAGGCCATTGGAGTGGGTTCTGGGAGGAGGGCTGTTGGTGGGAGGGAGCGGTGGCTGCACTCCTGCTCCGAGTGGGTCGGACGACGACATCACCACAGAGGGGGGTGATGATGACAGCTCCCTGGATGATGACATCACTGGGGAAGATGACGACACTGGCGATGACGATATCACCGGAGAGGATGACACGGCTTCTGAGGACGACACCACGAGCGATGACGACACCCCCGGAGATGACGACGCGGCTGCCTGCTGGGATGACGGGCCCGTGGGGGCGGTGAGTGTGTTGGCCGAGGACCTTCCCGCCGGAACAGAGGGGATCGCATTTGTGGAAGGGCGTCTGTTCGTTTCCTCCACCGAAGGCGTGGTGGAGGTGAGCCCTGCCGGCAATGGCACCCCCTTTGCCAAAGCTCCTCGGGCAGCAGGCTTGGCGCCGCGAAAGGGAGGGCTGGTGGTGGCGGCGCCAGGTGGTCTCGCAGATTCACTGGACGGGGCATTGTGGTCGATAGATCTGGACGGGACAGCCCATCTGTTGGCAGAAAATCTTGTCGATCCAAATTTCTGCGCCCTGACCCCCTGGGGAACGGTCCTGGTCAGTGATACCAATGGGTTCGTTGATCAATTTGCTCTCGAAGCGGGCCCCGGAGATCGCTTCACGGACGCCATACCCTCTCCCAACGGCATGGCCTTCTCCCTGGATGGGGAGTCTCTCTATCTGGTGAGCACCTTGGAACCCCCGGGACCGGTGTGGCGCCTTCCCCTGGATGCGGACCACCAGCCGGGGGAGCCGGTGGAGGCCGCCTACACCACCGACGCCGCTCGAAACGACGGGGTGGCCATGGACGAAGAAGGAAGGCTGTGGGTGGCGGCGGCGGGGGTTGGCGAGGTGTGGAGGGTCGATGTGGATGGGGGAGAAGGGGAGGCCGTGGGGATGGGGCTTGAGACTCCAGCGTCCCTGGCTTTTGGGAGGGGGGAGGACTTTGACCCCTGTTCGGTGTACGTGACCGAGTTGTCGATACGGCAGGTGAGCCGGGTGATCGCCGGCGACGCGAGAACAGCGTTCCCCCTGGCGCCAGTGACAGTCC
>CAYRTW010000059.1:10975-26497 GCA_964426935.1 uncultured Rickettsiales bacterium | reverse complement strand
CCAAGGCTGGGGGCGCTGGTACGGTCTGGGGATCCTCCTGGACGTGAAGGGAGATGACAGGATGGGGGGGGGAGAGGAAGTGCAGGGGGCGGGTCGGCACCTGGGGGTGGGTGTCCTCCTGGAGGGGGGAGGCAACGATACCCGGGTGGCCACCCGGCTGGCTCAGGGGGCGGCGTTTGACCTTGCGGTGGGTCTCCTCCTGGATCGGGGTGGAGATGATGTGTATTCCGCTCGGGATCGAGCCCAGGGAAGTGCCGTCTACAACGGTATCGGCCTCCTTCTGGATCGCACCGGGGACGACCTCTACTCCCTGTTCAGCGAGGAGGGACAGGGAAGCGCGGGGAGCGATCCCGCTGCCGACCGAGGATGGGGGGATCGGGCCCTCCTCCTGGATCTGTCGGGAAGGGACCGGGCCACCCGAGGAGCCATGGAGGGAAGGGTTCTCTTCCGGGGGAGATATGGAATTCTCTACGACGGTGGGGATGGAGCCGGGTCCCGGCCCTGAAGGGGAGCCGGGGGCGAGCCACCCGTCGAGGAAGGAGGACGAGGTGGCCGGGAGCCCCCATCGGGGGTACACTATGTCCCCCTCCCGGAGACTCCCTCCCTCCCATGACCGAGGTGGCCACCCGCACCCAAGTCGAGCATCTCTATCGTCGCTATGCCCCCCTGTTGCTGCGACGCTCGGAGGAGATCCTGGGGAGCGGGGAGGCGGCGAGAGAGGTGGTGTCCTCCCTCTTCTCTCGGATTCGCCATGATCTCCGGGAACTTCGAGAGGCTCCCTCCCCCTCGGCGTGGCTCCTGACCGCCTCCACCAGTGAGTGTCTGAGCCGTCTTCTGGCCCGGGGAGAGGAGGGGGAAGGGGAACCCTCCGCCGAGGCAGAGGGAGGGGGACTTCCCTCCTTGCTGGCCCATCTCCGCCGCTGCTCCCCGGAGAGGAGGACCCTGGTGGTGCTGGCCCGGGTGGATGAAATGACCCCCGAGGAGATCGCCGGCCACCTGGGAGCGGATCCGGCGCCGGTGCGTCGATACGTGCGCCGGTTTGCCCGACCCTCCCTTTCTGGCCACCCCACCCGGCATCGCTGGCGCCTGCTGGTGGCGGGAGAGGTGGAAGACGGGGAGAGGGGGAGGATGTTGGCCCATGTTCACGGGTGTCCCATGTGTCGAAGGTGGCAGGAGAGGGCAGAGAGCGAACATGACCGGTGGTTGGCGGCCCACCCCTTTGACCGGATGTGGCCGGGGATGGCGGAGAGGCCCGGCCTTCCCCAGGAGGGGGGGGGCAGGGAGGGGGACGGGGAGGGGTCCCTGGGGGCCTGGCTCCTGGGGGTGACGGGGGTGGCTGCCGTCCTGATCCTGTCCCTTCTTGCTCCCTGGGGAGGAGAGATGGTGAGAGGAGTGCTGACCGGGGAACGCCCTGCCGCCACCCGGGAGGCCCAGCTTTATGCGTGGGTGGACCGGGGAGAGGGGGTCCGTCCCCTGGCGGCGGGGGCCCGGGTGGAGGAGGGAGCCTCTCTTCAGTTTACCTGGTCGGAGTCCCATCTCCCCTACCTGGTGCTCCTGGGGACCTCCTCCTCGGGAGAAGTGCGGGTCTTGTATCCACCCGCCGGCCCCCCCCTTCCCATGGGAACCGGCTCCGGCCTGGTGCTTCCCGGCTCGTTTCCCCTGACGGGGACCGGCGGTCCTCAGGCCTTCATGGCGGTGGTGGCGGATCGTGCTCTTCCCGTGGAAGAGGTGGTGGGAGCGGTCACCGCGCGGTTGAATACCCACCGGGAGCCCCGCGCCTGGCTGTCCTATCCTCCCGGAGAGGAGAAGGGCCGGGTGAGAATGGCCTCCACCTGGGTGGAGGTGGTTCCCCCTGCCGGGGAGGGCCGGGGGGAGTCTCTTCCCGCCGTCGAGGGCTCTTCACCGGCGCGGTAACCGGTCCTGCGGGAGGCCCGTATGCAGGGCGCGTCCGGCCGGGCGCTTGGCCTGAAAAACGGAGCCCTCCCATGAATCCTCTCCCCTCCCTTCGCCCCTTCGTCGCCGCCCTCACCCTGATGCTCGGTGCCGCCGTTTCTGCCCCCGCCCTGGCGTCTCCGCCTCGCGTTCACCAGGAGGTAGTGAGCCATCGGGCCTCCCATCGGGAGGTGAGTTACTCATCCTATTCGTCCTCCTACCGGGAGGTGGTGTCTTCGAGTCACTCCATGACCACGATCGTCGTTTCTCCCGGATGGCTCCCGGTGTGGGTGGGGGAGGTTCAGTGGACCCGCCAGGAGGTTCGCAGCGGCTGGGTGTGGCTGGAGGAGGGTTGGTACGGAGGGGTGTGGATCGAGGCGGGGTGGGTGCCGGCCCGGTCCCCCTCCCGGGGGACCCGCTGGGTGGCCGGCCACTTCAACGCCCGGGGAAACTGGGTGGATGGGCACTTCGTTCGCCGGGTCCGCCGCTGAAACCGATCCCCCCTACTTCTTCTTCTCGCCTCTCCCCTTCCCCGCCTTCTTCCCCGCCTTGACCGGAGCGGTCAGCTCGGCCACCAGACGGTCCGCCCGGTAGACCTTCGCCAGGGCCTCCAGCATGGCCCGGCTGTCCACCGACACCGCCCGGTTGAGCTGGGGATCGAACCCGAAGCTGCCTCCCAGGGAGTGGATGTTGCCGTCAAACACCAGCCCCACGATGCGCCGGTCCCGGTTGAACACCGGGCTTCCCGAGTTTCCCCCCACGATGTCGCAGGTGGAGGAGAAGTTGAACGGGGTCTCCGGGTCCAAGGAGGCCTGGCCGGCCACCCATCGGGGAGGAAGGCGGAAGGGGGGAGAGCCGGTGGCCCGGGACCAGGTTCCCCCGAAGGAGGTGAAGGGAGGCACGGTGACCTCCCCCTCTTTCCAGCCGGCGACCGTGCCGTAGGTGAGGCGCAGGGTGGAGGTGGCATCGGGATAGACCTGGGTCCCCAGGAGGGCGAAGCGGGCCCGGGCGAGGCGGGAGGTGGCCTCGTCCAGCACGGCCGCCACCTCGTTTTCGTAGCGGGTCCGGAGAGCCCTGGAGTCGTCGTCCACCAGGGAGGCCAGGCGGAGCATGGGGTCCCTGGTGGAGACCATTGCTCCCGGCCCCTCTTCCCACAGGGCCTTGCGGGTGTCGGCCCTCTCCAGGGTGGTGGCGTAGACCACGCGATGGGCCAGGGCCTCGGGGCTCTCGGAACCCAAGACCTTCTTCACCAGAGGGGAGTCGGGGCCCAGAAGTTCCCGCATTCGCACCAGAGAGAAGCGGAGCTTCAGCTCCTCCAGCTCCCGATTTACGGGGACCTCCGCCAGCAGTTGGTGGAGGATGCCGGGAAGGTTCTGCTCGGCGTATTCAGGCAGGCGGGCCTCGGTCGGCAGGGCCCTCTCCTTCGCCCCCCGCACCAGGATGCGGGCGAAGCGGAACAGGTTCCCCATGAAACCCCGGGCCCCCTCCATGAGGCGGAAGGCCGTCTCATGGCTGCGTCTGGCGTTCATGGCCCGGGCGATGTCCGGGAGAGCGGTTCCCAACAGGGAGGAGAGGGAGGGGTCGGCTCCCACCCGGGAATAGAACGCCTCCTCCTCGACGGCCTTGCGGGACATCAACTCGTTGGAGAGGAGGGCCGCGAACTCCCCCTTCCAGGCCTTCAAGGTGTTTTCCACCGAGAGCAGGTCCTGTCTGGCGGCTCGGGCCTGCTCATCTCCCCGTCGGGAGAACTCCCGCAGCTCCCCCAGCAGCTCGGAGTATCCGTACAGACCCAAGGGGAGGGTGGAGTCTCGCAGGAATTCCAGTTCGGCAAGAGTCAGCAGGCGCCGGGTGGTGCCGGGATGGCCGGCCATGAACACCAGCTCTCCCTCCTCTGCGCCGCCGGTGGAAAAGGGAAAATAATGGGGAGTCCGGACCGCTTGCCCCCCGGAGGAGAGGCGAAGCAAGGCCATGTCCAGGTTGTATCGGGGGAAGTTGAAGTTGTCGGGATCGCCACCGAAGTAGGCGATCTCCTCTTCGGGAGCGAACACCAGCCTCACTTCCCGATAGGACTGATAGCGATACAGGTGATGGAGACCACCGTGATACAGCTCCACCACATCGCAGGTGAAGCGGTCCCCCTGACTGCATTCCTGTTCGATCTTCCCCACCTCTCCCCTCTGGGCGGCGCTGAAATCCGCCCCGGTCTTGCCGGAAGTGGCGGAGTGTATCCGGGCGGTCACATCCTCGATCGAAAGGAGTTGGTTCACCTCGAGTCCGGGGCAGATGAGCTCCTCCCCCAAGGTTTCTGCCAGGAACCCCTCGGCCATCCTGTCCTTCTCGGGGGTAGACAGGCGAACCAGGCAGCTCTCGATGCAGTGGTGGTTGGTCATCACCAGACCGTGGTCGGACACCAGGGAACCCGAACAGCCCCCCTCCAGACGCACCGAGGAAAGGCGAACCTCCTCCACCCAGGCCTCATCGGGGGTGAACGGGTAGTGGGCCGCGAGGGCCGCCCTGGGCAGGTTGTCCAGGGTCCACATGCCTTCCTCGGCGGTGGCAGGCCGGGGAAGAGCCAGTCCAACCAGGAGGAGCAGGAGAGGGAGGGCGCGGAAGGAGGTGTGCATGGGGTCTCAGGGAGAGAAAAGAGGGGGGAGAATAGCGGATCAGCAGGAGGCGGTCAGGGGCGAGCCCCTCCCCCGTCCTGGTTTCGCGATGCCGCCAGGGCCCGGCGGGCTCTCTCCGCCAATCCCGCCAGATCCCGGGGGCGGTAGTGGGGAACGATGGGAAGGAACACCAGGCGCTGAAGGAGGCGGGCGGTGACCGGGCAGGCGCCGCGAGAGAGATCGGCGAGGGGCAGGAGAGGAGACGCGATTCCCGCCTGGAGCAAGGCGCTCTGAAGCCGGGCGCCTCGGGCAGTGAGGAGGGGGAGGGCCAGGGGAGAGGGCTCCACGCCGTGGGGAACGGTGAGCAGGTCGACACCGGGGGCATGGTGGAGGCGGGCCTCCAGGGAGCGATAGTGGGTGGCCCTCTGGGAAGAGGCCAGGGGAACACCCCGGGCGGCGTCGAGGATCACCGGCCAGAAGGCAGGGTCGGCCAGGGGAACCCGAGGAGAACCGGCGAGGCGATCCGCCCCCTCCAACCAGGAGGAGGGGAACAGGCGGTGGAGGCGGGGATCCCGGGCGGCGGTCCGCACCGTCAGGGAGAGGAGGGGAAGGAGGCTTCGCCCCGGGGAGGAGAGCTGGGGAACCGGAGGCAGCTCCTCCCCCAACAGCAGCGTGTCGGGGAACAGGGAGTCCGGGGAGGGAAAGAGGGGGAGGATGGTCCGGTGGCCGAAGCTCCCCATGGCCGCCCCCTCCAGGCGCGCCCCCACCGCCCGGGTGACGTCCTCGATGAGCCACGCCCCTTCCCGCAGGGCGGTCTCCACCAGGAGGGGAGGAGGGGGGACTCCCCAGGGGGCCTCGGAGATCACCGCTCCGGCTCCCTTCAGCACCCCCGAGAGCCCCTCTTCGGAGGGGAGGCCGGTCTTGGAGTCGGTGGGAAGGAAGAGCAGGGGGCGTCCCGAGGCGTCCCCCACCTCCCGCAGGAGGGGATCCCCTAGGGAGGGCAGCACCAGGGGTCCGGGAGGCGCGTCCCGGATCGCCTGGAGAAGGGCCTCCCGGCGGTGGGGCATCCAGGTCCCCGGGGGGCGGTGGACCAGAGAGGCGACGGCGGCGAGGGCCTCCTCGGCGGTGGACGCGGTGGGGCGAAGGTTGGCTCTCAGGGCCCTCCATAGGGCCTCTCGGGTCAGAGGGGAAGAGGAGGAGGGAGGAACGCGAAGCACGAACGGAGAGCCCCCCGCAGCGACGGATTGGCGGGGAGCGGCAACCCCGACGGGCAGTCTACCTGAAGCGCGAGGGGGGGAAGGGCTCCCCAGAAACGGAAAGGGAGGGAGGGGGGCCCTTTCCCGAGCCCCTGATACAATCCCCCCAGAGCAGGAAGGGCGCTCCCATGTCCGCGAACTCTTCGGATCTCCCCCGGGTGCTGGTGGTCGAAGACGAGGAGCACCGCTCCTCTGCACTGGTGGCGTTCTTCTCCGGTTGGAGATGTGTCGTGGACGTAGCCGAAACCGCGTCCCAGGCCATTTCTCATCTCTCCGAGTCCACCTATCGCCTGGCCATTCTCGATCTCTATCTGGCGGCAGGGGATCCCCGCCTGGACCGAAAGCTGGGGGATGGAGAGGTGGTCCACTGGGGAGGGGTCCTGGTCCTGGAAGAGATCGCCCGGCGGGGCCTCTCCCTGGAGTTGGTGGTGTCCACCGCCTCCTTGGGGAGCGCGGTGGAGATCAAACGATTGTGGGGCTTGGATTTCCATCTCCTCGACAAACCGGTGAATGAAAAACGGCTCCTGGCCATCGCCCGTGCCGCGCTGGGAGAGGGGGCCCTGCCCGAGGGTGGTCAATGAGAGCCTGGGGAGGGGCGGTGCTGTGGGGAGGGGCCTTGTGGACGGGGGTCCTGATCCTGGGGATCGGGGCCTTCCTGGAGAGGGAGGGAGGGTTCGAGTGGATGGGGGCCCTCCTCCTGGTTGCCCTCTCGGCGGCGGTTCTGGTGGGTCGTCTTCACCACGAGGAGGGGGAGGCAAGCCAGCTTCGGGAGGCCCTGCGGGAGGCCCTGCGGCGGGAGGATGAAGTTCAGGCGGGCTCTCCCGAGCCCGTGGCCTCTCTTCAGGAGGGGGGCGTTCTTTCTCGCCCCAATTCCGCCTGGAAGGAGCTCCTGGGTCAGCCCCCCGAGCGGTTGGTAGGCATGACCCTCTCCTCCCTTCTCCATCCTGGGGATCGGCCTCGGTGGGAAGAGGCCTTGCACCAGGCCTGGCAGGAGGGAAGGGTCCCGGACCCCCTGGAGGTTCGATTCCTTCACGAAGGCCTGAAGGAAGGGAGGCTGGGCCGTCTCCACCTCCTTCCCCTGTGGCTGGGGTCCCATCGGCCCCAGTCGATGCTCTTGTGGGTAAAGGATCTCTCTCGGGAACAGGAGATGAAGGTCCAACTGGTGGCGGGTCACCAGGAGGCCCTGGCCAGCTTGGTCGCCCGGGGTTTGTCTCACGACTTTGGAAACTACCTCCAGTCCATCACCGCGTCGTTGGGGACGGGTCGGCGGGCCGCTCGGGATGCCTCCCCGGAGATTCGGGAGTGCCTGGCGGACATCGCCGAGGCGGTGCAACTTGGCCAGGGATTGACCACGCGACTGGCCAACCTGGGAAGGAAGAGAAGGGGCAACGGGCCGGCCTGGACGGGGGTGGGGAGCGTGATTCAACATGTCCGGCCATTGTTCCAGGCCAACCTGGGTGACAAGGTAAGGCTGGAGGTGGACATCCCCTCCGATCTCCCCGATGTGGCGGGGGATCCCGGGGTTCTTCACCAGGTGTTGTTGAACCTCCTGTTCAACGCGCGGGACGCTCTGGGAGGAGAGGGAGAGATTCGCCTGACCGCCCGAGCCCGGGGAGACGAGGTGGTGCTGGAGGTGGCCGACGACGGGAGGGGGATCCCCGAGGCCCTCCTTCCCCGGGTCTTCGATACCTACGTTTCCACCAAGGGATCGGGGACCGGACTGGGACTGGTGGTGGTGAGCCACCTGGTGGGAACCCTGGGCGGACGTGTGGGGGTTCGCTCCCGCCTCGGGGAGGGGGCCACCTTCACCGTGATCCTCCCCAGTCGCCCCTCTCCCCGGTCCCTCCTCGCCGAGCCGGAGGTCCGGGACCTCCCCACCCCCTCGTCGGCCACCCCTCCCCGTCCTCGCCCCGAGGGCGGAGCCATCGACGGACCGGGAGTGCTCCTGGTGGATGATGAGGTCATGCTCCTGCGAACCCTGCCCAAAGCGCTGGCGTTTCTGGGGGTTCGGATGCAGGCCGTCCCCCTGGTCTCCGACGCGGTGAAGGTGCTGGAGGGGGGAGGAATCGACGTGGTGTTGATGGACCTGTCCCTGTCGGGGGGCACTCCGGAAAAAAACTTCGTCACCCTGAGAGAAGCGGCGGGAGGGGTGCCCATCCTGGTCTGGTCGGGAAACGCCGCCTCCGACGCCATCCCCAACCTCCTGTCGGCGGGGGCAGCAGGATTCCAGGAGAAGACGGGGGATCTGACCACCCTGGTGGACCGGCTCCGGGAGGTGGCGGGGAGAGCCCGGGGAGGAGGGCCGGTCTCCTACTCCGACACGTCCAGATAGTCTTCCAGGGCCTCTTCGTAGCTCGGGCAATGGGCCACCTGGAACTGGATGTCCACCTCTCCGTCGGTGAGCTCCACCTGCCCCCCTCCCGAGGCGGAGCCCTCTTCGGAGAAGTGGGTGATTTCGAAGGCCCCGTCTACCCCGGTTTCGCAGGTGGTGTGAAGGGCGGAGCTGCCCTGTGAGAGCAGGTTATCCCACTCCACATAGTCGTCCCGGTAGCACACCTGCACCGACATCATGCCATCGGAGGGATCGAAGTCGTCCACCATCTCCTGGGGGTTCTCGGCCAGGAAGGTGAGGAGGGTGGTCCACTCGGTGCGGGGGAGGTGGTCCAGATCATTCTCCATCAGGTTGTCGGCCAGATTGGAGAGGTCGAAGTCGTCGATAAACTCCTGGTACGCCTCGGTCTGCCCCTCCAAGAGGGAGGTGTATCGGGAGCACAGGGAGGGAGCGGAGCTGAGGATCACCCCGATGCCCACCGCGTCCCTCCCATCGTAGGTGGAGTACCAGAAGCCCCCCAGCACCGGGGCGGGGGTCTTCCCATCTACCTCCCCGGTCACCTTTCCAGCACACCCTCCTCCCAGGAAGCACCCCAGCAGCCCCCAGGCCACCCGATAGATGATCGTCATGGCCGCTCCCTTCTATGAATACAGGGCAAACAGGGCGACAAGCTCATCCCAGGCGTCCTGGTAGGAGGAACAGAAGTCCACCGAGAACGTGAACTCGACCCGGCCGGCATCGTCACCCCCACCGTCCACCATCTCCGCCCAGCCCTCTCCCACGGCCTTCTTTTCGTCGGTGAAACGAGAGATCTCCGCCTCTCCGTCCTCCGCCAGGAAGCTCTTCTCCTCCTGGGAGCTGCTGTCTCCGGTGAAGACCCCCAAGAAGTTGAAGGAGCTGTCCAGGAAGTACACGTACAGGGCGGCGGTGGCGCCCTCTCCTCCCATCTGGTAGCCATCATCCACCAGGGAGTCCTGGTCCTCCGCCAGGAAGAGGGCGGAGGTCAGCCAGTATTCCTTGGGCAGGTAGGCCGCGGCGATCTCCGCGAAGTCACTCTCCAGCTCCTCCGCGTCGGCGCTCCCCTCCAGGTAATCCTGATAAGCGTTGGTCTGTTGCTCCAGCACGGTGGTGGCGGTGTCGCACAGGCCCGACACGGAGGCCAACTGGACCTCGAGGATCACCCCTTCGTCCTGATGCACGTTGTAGAACCAGAAGCCGCTCTTGATGTTGGCGGGCCTGTCCCCGTTCAGCTCCCCCGTCACCGAGCCCGCGCACCCCCACAGGGTCAGGAGCCCGGCTCCCAGGAGCAGTTGTCTTCCCTGAATCAATCCCCACATACTCACCTCCATGCCCCGAACCGGGCAGCAAGGGGGCCATCCTACACCGACGCGGGCCCGGGTCTACCTTGAAGAAAGAAGGGGTACCGGCCCGGTCCGGGAATTCCTACTCTAAGGCCTCCTCTGGCGCGCCCCCCTCTCTCTCTCTCGGTGAGCCCGTGTCCCTCCCCCTCAACCTCCGCCTCGTCCTGGCCTGGCTCGCCCTCTGTGCCCTATGGGGTTCCACCTATCTGGTGGTGAAGCTGGCGGTGCTGCAAATGCCGGCGGTGACCCTGGTGGCCAACCGCTTCCTGCTGGCGACCCTGGTGATGGGGGCCCTGGCCTGGGGAATGCGGGTGTCCTGGCCGGGGAACCTGCGGGCCTTTCAGGTACCCCTGTGGTCGGCAGTGTTGGGCATCGCCGGGTCCAATTTCCTGGGGGCCTGGTCGGAGGAATACCTGTCCAGTGGCTCCACGGCGCTGCTGGCGGCCACCGGGCCCCTGTTCATCGCCGGGTTTCAATCCCTTCAGCCGGGAGGGAGGCGGCCGGGATGGATGGCGATCGCCGGAATTGCCGTAGCCATCGCCGGAGTGGGGGTGCTGACGGGAGGGGGAATCACCGGGGCCGATCACCCGCTGGGCATCGCCCTGGCCCTGTTCTCGTCCCTGGTGTGGGGGCTGTCCACCGTGTATCTGGCGTCGGCCATGGGGAACTGGAACCGCATCGCCCTGTGCACCGCTCAGTTTGCCTGCGGGGCGCTGATGTTTCGGGTGGCGGCCACCGTCACCGGCTCTCCCCAGCTCCCCCCTCCCACCGCTGACGCCTGGGGCCCGGTGATCTATCTGGCGGTGTTGGGCTCGGGGGCGGCCACCCTGTGCTACCTGTTCCTCCTTCGCCACGTGGAGCCGGTTCGCTGCACCACGTTTACCTACATCAACCCCATCGTCGCGGTCCTTCTGGGGGCGTGGATCCTGGAGGAGCCCCTGAAGTTCCGGGTGTGGGTGGCGGTGGGAGTGATCCTCTTGGGGGTGTGGCTGGTGGAGTGGGAGGGGTTCCGGGCCCGGAGGACCCCTGCCGTCAGGCCCCTGAATCCTGAAGCGTCGGACGAAGAGGCCTTGAGCTGAAAACCGAAGGTTACTTTCGTCCCGCCACCAGGTCCCGCATCGCCTCCGCCGGCGCCTTGCCCACCCGAGCGAGATGCAGATTTTCCTCCACATGACGCACCTGGCGCATCCCCACCAGGGCCACGTCCACGAAGGGGGAGGAGCGGGTCCATTGGAGGGCTCTCTGGGCGTCGGTGTGCAGGCCGGGAACGACAGAGTGAACCTTCTGGGACAGGGAGCGGGCCAATTCCCCCTGAAGGATGGAGCCCGAGGTGAAGGTGGTCAGCCCCAAGCGGTGGGCGGCGGCGAGGGCGGGGAGCCTCTCTCCCTGAAGAGATTGGGTGCGGTTGAGGAGGGCCTCGGGAAGGCCCAGGTTCAGGGGCATCTGAACCGCCCGGAATCGATGACCGGGTCCACCGATCTTCAGTGCCAGGTCCCAGATGGCCCCCAGGGGAAGATGGCCAGGGTCGGCCTCGGGCACTCGGAAACCATCCCAGGTGGCCAGGCCATAGGCCCCAATCTCCCCGCGCTTGCACGCCTTTTCCAGGATCGGAAACACCTCCTCCAACCTGTCCATGAACTCCCCCGGTGAGCATTCCTGAAGCTGGGCCTCGGGATTGTGGAGGTAGTACACGTCGATGCCGATTCCCCCCAGGTTGTGAAGAGAGCGGCCGATCTGGTCTTCGATGTAGCGGGGATGGATGCAGTTCCACTCCACCACCCGATGGGCGGGGGCGATGCCGGTGTCCAGGTAGGTGGACTTCAGCCAGGCGAAGGGGTCGTCGGGCTCTTCTCCGTCGAAGGCCACGTATCCCCCCTTGGTGCAGACCAGGAGCTCATCTCGTTGAATCTGCCCCCGGGCCAGGGCTTCCTTGACGGCATTGCCGATATCCCGTTCGGAGCGCTGGCAGCGGTAGTTGATGGCGGCGTCCAGCACGTTGCACCCCTCCTGGAGGGCCAGGGAGATGGCCATTTCGTAGGCCCGGTCATCCTCGTCATCGGGATCTCCCAGGTAGGTTCCCAAGCCGATGGAGGAGGCGGTGAGGCCCAGGGGAATCTGGCGAAAGTGATCCGGGGAACAGCGATCCTGGAAGCGGGAGGCGTAGCGGGCGGTGCCTTCGGCGGTGGCCAACGAGGGGGGATGGGTCATGGAATTTCCCAGGAGTGAAGGGCCTGTTGGAAGAGGGAAGGGAAGAGGGAGGGTCGGCCGTCGGGGCCGACGCAGGCCAGACGGATGGTGGACTCCACCACCGGATCCTCCCCGCGAAAAATCTGGTACTGAAGAGAGAGGGATGCGGCGCCAAGCTTGCCCAGGACCACTTCCACCGACAAGGATTCACCAAAGCGAGTGGGGCGGCGGTACCGGGTGTGATCCTCCACCAGCACCAGACCGAAGCCGTGACCATGCAGGGAATCGGGGGGCATCCCCATCTCCCGGAACATCTGCACCCGGGCCCTCTCCATGTAGATGAAATATCGTGCGTGATGGACGATGCCATAGAGATCGCACTCGTCGAACTCCACGCGCACCGGAAAAACGAAGGGGCGGGGCATGCCGGGCTGTTACCTCGAAGCTCCCCTCATCCTACACCCTGGCCCCCGTCGATACCCGGGCTCCTTCCCGGGCCCGGGCCCGAAACCAAGGCTAAAGGCGAGGAGGCTCGGTGGCCTGCCAGGCGGGGAGGGCCGCGACCCGTTGGTACCAGGCCTGGAGGTTGGGGTAGCCCCCCCAGGGGATGCCGGCCGCTGCCGCGAAGCTGAACTGGGGGGCCAGGGCGATGTCCGCCAGGGTGAGGCGGCCCGCCACGAAAAACGGTCGATCCTTCAGCCAGTCTTCCGCCACCACCGCCTGGGAGTGAAAGTTCTTTTCCGCCTCCTGAAGGCGGGCCTCATCGGGAGGGGCTCCCATGAAGCGCTTGATCACCCTCTCATAGACGAAGGGACCCAAGGCGGGGGCCCAGTGGGCGTGGCAGAAGCAGATCCAACGGGTCACTTCGGCCCGAAGCCGCAAATCCGTGGGGGAAAGATCGGTGGCGCCCGCAGAATCCGCCAGGTACTGGGCGATGGCGTTGGATTCCCACAGCACGAAGTTCCCGTCCACCAGGGTGGGGACCCGACCGTGGGGGTTCAGGGCCAGGTAGGCGGGGTCCCGATGACCCCCCTTGCCCATGTCCACCACGACTTCTTCGACCGGCAAGCCCAGATGATGAATCACCACCCGGGGGCGACGAGCGTTGGTGGAGATGGAGTGCATGTACAGCTTCATGGCGGATTCGGTCATGGACGCGATCCTTCTCGGGGAAGTTCCCCGTGGAACCAGAATCAGGAGAGGGAAGACAGGGCGGACTCGATACGGGGGAGGGCGGAGTCAATGGCGGCGAGGGAAACGGCTCCCACCGACAGGCGGAACCAGCCGTCATCTTCCCGATATCCAAATGCCTGGAAGGGCACGATCCCCACTCGGGCGGTATCCAGCAGGTAGCGGCGGATGTCCTCGTTGCCCGTCAAAGGAGGGCCGCCGGGGGGACGCAGGCCTCGCAGGTTGAACCGCACCGTCAGATAGATGGCGCCTTGAGGAGGAATGGCCGAGACCGGCAGCCCCCGGGCCGCCAGGGCGGAAAATCCCCGGTGGAGGGCGTCCAGGCGCTTTTGCACTTCGACCTTCATTCCAGCGTGATAGGAGCGGATTCCCTCCGCGTCCGCGAGAAGTTCCGCAGAGGCCACCTGCTCGGGGCGTGGAGCCCAGGCTCCCACGTGTCCCAGGATGTCTCGCATTCGCGCTGCCACGTAGGGAGGGGCCACCGTCCACCCCACCCGCAAGCCTGTGGCGGCGAAGGCCTTGGAGATTCCGTCCACAAACACGGTGTACGCGGCCATCTCCGGGAACAGCTCAACGGGGGTGTGATGCTTCGCCGTCCCGAAAGTCAGCATCCAATAGACCTGGTCGTACATGAGGTAGAGAGGCTTGTCTCCAGTGCGCCGGCGCCGGGCGTTCTCCTCCAGGATCAGGGTGCAGATGTCCCCCAAGGCCTCCCGGGTCAGGGTGGTTCCGGTGGGATTGAGGGGAGAGTTGAGGGCCAGAAGGCGGGCGCCTGCCAGATGGGGGCGCAGGGTGTCGGCCGTGGGCAGGAAGTTGTCCTCGGCCCGGGCGGCCACCTCTACCGGCACCGCCCCGCACATGTGGCAGTAGTGATTGTTGTTCCAGGAGGGCACCGGATAGAGGACCCGATCCCCCGGCTCCACCACGGCCCGATAGGTCCCGTAGATGATGGGCCGGGCCCCTCCTGCCACCACGATTCCCGAGGTGGGGTAGAGGATTCCCAGGTCCCGGGCGTACCAGGCGGCCACCGCTTCTCGCAGGGCGGGCATCCCGTCGGAAGGAGGATAGTTGGTCTCTCCCCTGGCCAGGGCCCGGGCGATTCCGGTTTCCAGGGAAGAGGGGATGCGAAACTCGCTGGGGGCGAAATCCCCCACCGTCAGGTTGCACACCGGAGTTCCCCCGGGAGGAAGGGCTCGGATGTCGGCGGCGATCTTGAGGATTTCCGACCCCAGAAGTCCCAAGGCCATGGAGGAAAGTCCCGCCCGGGCGGCGGCTTCCGAAGCTTCGCCGACGGGCAGGTGGGCGCGAACATCCACAGGAGGGGAGGAGGACATGGGGGAGGGCTCCAGTCGAAGAGGGGCGCAGTATAGGGAGGTCCCCGGGGAGGATCCACCGGGGGCAGGGGGGGCTCTACCGATACCGGGGCAGGAACCGTCCGCGATGCACCACCTCCTGGATGGAGAAGGTGTAAGACCCATCCCCATCCACCGTCTCCCGGGTCAGAACGAGCTGATCTTCGGCCTCGGTGTAGCAGCCCAGGTACCGGGTGAGGACGAAGGGAGGGCCGGAGCGGGCATCCGAAGTGGTGACCTTGGAGGGGTCCCCTCGGGTCCCCGGGGGCAGCTCCCATCGGTCGAAGACCCCGTCCCGCATCACCCCCAGTTCGCAGTCAAAGCCTTGAAAAGAATGATGGTTTTCCGTCAGGAAGGAGACCAGCGCCAGGGCCTCCAAGGACGTCTTGATCTCGGGGACCACGGCGGCGAGATCGGCTACGGTCTTGAGGCGCTGATCGGGCTGACCGGGACGTCGGGAGACCACCCAGGTACAGGCCTGCACCGGCATGCACAGGCCCACCTGGCGCACCAGGGTGGCTTCCCCGGTGGAGAACAGGGGCTTGAGGATCTCCTCGCTGCGAAGGGTGGCGGCGGGAGACAGGGGGGCCTCCATTCCCGCCGGATCCCGGGTCTTTCCTGAAGGCTCCTGCGGAGGCGCAGCCTCTGCTCCCCCCTTGGGGAGGGGGTCGGCGGTTATTCCTGCACAGGCGACGAGGAGGAGGAAAAGGGGAATCGGGGGAAACGTTCGCATGGGAGATCCTCAGGCCGGCGAGGATGGGGGGTCGGATGGCTCGGACGCAAGGGCGACGAGAAGGATTGGAGGTGACAGATTGGCAGGAGAGGAGGCAAGGGGGGGGTAGGCGTGACAGAATGTCTCCACCCAGGTAGGGATCCCCTGGGAAGGATCAGACGGAAATGCCTGAGAGGAGAGAGGTGGGCAACGGCTTTGAATCGTTTGATAAACAAGGTACCCAATCCTGGCTGTTCGGCAGATTTCCCGGAACGAACCCACATGGCACGGTTCTTGTTGTGGAGACTGTTCCCCCTTGAGGCGGACTCATGAATCCAACCCTGCTGTTCTCCCTTGCCCTGGCCCACCTGACGGCTTTCGGTGCCGGAGTCGCTTCCCCTGATTCATCCGCACCCGGGTCCTTCTTCCAGGCGGGGCAGGGGGATGACGATTCCGCCAGCGACGACGATTCCGCCATCGATGACGACACGGTGGCCGACGACGACACGGTGGCCGACGACGACACGGTGGCCGACGACGACACGGTGACCGACGACGACACGGTGACCGACGACGACACGGTGACCGACGACGAC
>CAYRTW010000059.1:0-10875 GCA_964426935.1 uncultured Rickettsiales bacterium | reverse complement strand
CCGACGACGACTCCTCCCCCTCCGAGGTTCCCTCCCCTCCCTCCCAGGTATCGGCCTTGGGAGGAGATGGAGAGGTCGTGCTTACCCTTACCGCCAGTGCCACTTCCGGGGTGGAGGGGTACCGGATCTACTTCTCCACCTGTCACTTCGATGAAGAGGACTGTGACTCGGACGAGGATCCTCAGGGATTTACCGTCTCCCAGGGGGCCTCGTCCCCCTGGGAGGCGGATGCCTCGGGGGTCACCACCACCCTGTCCTCCCTTCTCCTGGGTGGTTCCGACGATGACTCCGCCTCTTCCGACGACGACTCGGCCACCTCGGATGACGATTCGGTCTCCGATGACGACACCGCCTCCACCGACACCCTCTCCGTCACCATTTCCCCCCTCGACAACGGAGTCCGGTACTGGTTCGCCGTCGCCGCCGTCCTGTCGGGAGAAGAATCGGAATGGACCGCCTCGGTGGACGCCACCCCCGGGACTCAGGGAGGATGGGGTGCCCTTTCGGGGGTGGAGGAAACCGATTGCGGATGCCACCTGGACGGTGCCCGGTCTCCCTTGTGGGCCGGCTCCCCCCTGTTGCTCCTTTTTCTTGTCGGCCTCGTCCGTCGCCGCCCGTCCCTCCCCGCCTTGATTCGGAGAGATCTCCCATGAACCGCCCCCTCCTCTCCCTGTTCGCCCTCCTGGCCCTCACCGCCCTCTCTCCCCGCACCGCTTCCGCCGCCTTCCTGGAAGAGAAGGACGAAAGCCACAAGTGGGGCACCCTCTCCTTCGGGCCCCGATTTTTCCTCTTCGATCAGGAGGAATACCGGGAGGTGTACTCGGACACCGGCCTGGGAACCGCCTTTCAGCTTCAGGCCGGGTGGGTTCCGATAGCCCGCTACGTCAGCGTGGAGTTGGAGTTCGGGCTGGGAATCCTCCGCAAGGGGGGAACCGCCGTGAACCTGGAGACCGGAGAGGAGGGGGCGGATCGGGTGCTGCTGACCCTGTTTCCCCTCTCCATGGGCCTGGTGGTGGGCCTCGATCCTGTCCGGGAGTTTCCGGTGGTCCCCTTCGGCCGGGTGGGCTTGGAGGTGATTCCCTGGAAGGAGCATGACGCCGAGGTGGTGATCCCCAAGGAGGACAGCCCCATCGGGGAGATCCTCAAGGAAGGGGATGGCAGCAGCATCGATCTCTCCGGGGTGGAATGGACCGCCCATGTGGGGTTCGGACTTCAGCTCCTTTTGGATCGCCTGGAGCCCGCCCGGGCGGGGATCCTGGACGCTCGCGCCGGCATCAACGACACCTGGCTGGTGGTGGAGGCGCGGCGCTCCTTTTCCCTGGGGGCGTCTTCCGAGGGGATCGATCTGGCCTCCTGGTCCATCCTGGGAACGGTCAAGTTCGCCTACTGATTCAGCAAACCCTGATCTTCCTCCGAATCAGGCCCACCCCCAGAATCCCCGCCAGCCCCGCCACCGGCAAAAGCGACGAGGGTGTCTCCCCGCCGCAAGAGCATCCACCCGGATCGGTCACTCCGTCGTCCAGGTCCACCGTCTCCCGGCAGTCGGCATCGTCCCTGTCCACCTCCCCGTCGCAATCGTCGTCCTGACCGTTCTCACAGGCTTCGTCGGCCTCGCTGTTCACGGCGGGGTTGCTGTCGTCGCAGTCGGTTCCCCCAAATTCGGTGGCGTCCTCTCCGTCCCCGTCCACGTCGGCGGGACCGATGGTGGGTTCCTCCACCGCAGTGGGGCTGAACTGGAAGTTGTCCAGCAGCACTCCGGAGTCCAGGATGCCGTCCGTGACGTCTTCCACCGCAAAGGACAGGTGGGCGACCTCCCCGGGAGCCACGGGGGCCACGTTGCGAATCCACCGGGTCCCTCCTCCCGCCCCCTCACAATCGAACCCCGAGCCGGCCATCAGCGAAGAGATGTAGCCCTCGAAGAACACGTTGTTGACGTCCACCGGGTTTCCCTCGGCGTCAAAGGCGATGTTTCCCTCCCAGGCGGCGGAAGTCAGCTCCGCAGTGAAGGAATCGTTGAACTGGGAGTCGACAAAAAAGGGGTATTCCCGGGATAGGAAGAAGAAGTCAAAGGACAGGGAGCGGGCGTCTTCGGGGACCTGAAGATCAAAGGAGATCTCCACCCGATCCCCCGCCGCTCCCCCGGGGGGGTTGTCGCTGTCGATGCAACCGGGGAGCACGGAGTCGTCGCCGGTGAACAGGAAGACCATGGTCTCCCCTTCGATAGGCAGGGTGGCTCCCAGGGAGGAACGCACCGCCACCATCCGCTCCAGATCCCCCGCGGAGGTAACCGAGGCGAAGGAGCCAGCGGGAAGCTCCATGGCGGACAAGGCCTCTTCGGCGGTGTCAGCCCGAGCCATGTGGGGAGCCGTGGCGGCGACCAGGGCCCAGGACAGGATGAACCAGGGTTCAGGGCTGGGGCGGGTCATTGGGAACAGAATCCTCCGAAGAGAGGGACCAGGGGGAGGGTTTCAGGCTGTCGATCCAGGAGGCAAAGCGGGCCACCGGGGCGTCCAGGGGAAGGAGGGAGCCGGTGTGGAAGCGGATGTTATCGTAGACTCGACCGTCCTCGTCCCTGAGCACCCTGTACCCCACCTGCATCAACAGGAGGAACAGCCAGGACAGGAGGGCGCCGTGAGGACCTCGGCGGCGGCGGGTGACGAACACCGGCTGGATTCGGATTCGCCCAGGTCGAAGGGGGGTGTAGGCGTAAAACATGTGCAGGCGAGGGAGTCTCCACCCCGGATGAATCAGGTGCCCCTCCCGCACCGTGGTCAAGAGCCCCAGGGTGCCGTCAGAGTAGCGCATGGCATAGCTGTAGCGAGGGCCGATGAGGGAGCGCAGCAGCCTGCCTGAGACGGAGTCCCCGGGGATTTCTCCAGCAAGGATGTAGTCTTGAACGTGTCCGTTTGCCGTCTGGTCTACTGTCAGAGCCATGTCCAGGCGAAGGCGGTGGACGGTTCGCAAGTGCTGAGGATCGATGCCGTTGATCATGCAGACGTGGTGATGACAGGTTCTCTCAAACGCTCGCCCGGCACGGGTCACCGTCTCCATCCCCTCCAACCCTTCAAAGTCAGGCACCGGATGGGGGGCGGTGGATTCGGGCCACACCCACAGAAATCCGTATTTTTCCTCCACGGCATAGGCCTGAAGACGGGCGGAGGGGGGAATGGCCTTCTGGCAGGGGATGTCCACGCACGTCCCCTCCCCATCGTAGCTCCAGTGGTGGAAGAAGCAGCGCAGGGTGTTTCCCCGCACCGTGCCGATGCCCAGGTCGGCCCCCATGTGAGGGCAGAAGGCGTCCAGGCAGCGAGGGGTTCCGTCCTCTCCCCGAAACAGCACCACCCGTTGGCCGCACAGGGTCCTCCCGGTCACCCTCCCCCGAGGAAGCTCCCGGGAGGCGCAGGCGATGTACCAACCGCAGGCCACCACCCCCCAGTTATTGAACACCGGGCGAGAAACAACGGGCTGGGTGGTGCGATTCAGGTGGCGCCGCATGGGCCATCAGGGTAGACGGGGAGGGCCTTATTGGGCAATGAACGGGGAGGACCGCCGACGGGGACCCGCCTCGGGTAGACTCTGCCCATGGGCTCCCCGTCCTCCTTCTCCTCGTCCTCTGCGGAAGAGATCGTCTCTCGCCTTCTGGCGCAGCTTGCCGCTCATGTTGGGGAAGACTCCAAGGAAATCCATGATGTGGCTCGGATCCAGGCCTTCGCCGAGGTCCATCCCCACCTGCTCTCTCGCTCTTGCTCTCCCGGCCATGTCACCGGCTCCGCCGTGGTGGTGGAGGAGGGAGGGGGCCGAGTGCTGCTCCTGTTTCACCGGAAACTCTCCCGTTGGCTCCAGCCGGGGGGACACCTGGAGGAGGGGGAGGATCCCTACCAGGGGGCCTGCCGGGAGGTGAGGGAGGAGACGGGGTTGAAATCTCTTCATGGCCTTCATGAGGGATCCCACGGTACGGCACCCCCCCTGGACGTGGACATCCACACCATTCCTGCCCGAGGGAGCGAACCCGAGCACCTTCATCTGGACCTGCGTTACCTGCTCCTGGCGCGCCACCCCGAGGAGATGCGGATGCAGAGGGAGGAGGCCCGGGCCCTGCGCTGGTTCGAATGGGAGGAGGCTTCTGGCCTGGGGCTGGATTCCGCCACCCAGCGGATGCTGAACAAGGCCCGGCGGGTGATGGAGGCGCGGAGGTGAGGGAGGATTCCCCGTTGACCAGGGCCATGCGGGAGGCCACCGGCAGGCTGGATCGTCGTCTGCTGGGGCGGTGGATGTGGTGGGGAGGAGCGGCCTTCCTGGGGCCCTCCCTGGCGCTGGTTTGGGGAGATTTTCGGCCGGCGATGGGGCTGGGGATGGCCTGGGGGCTGGCGGCGGGGGTGGCGTTTTGGAGGCGTGGGGAACCCTCCTTCCGCCTCGCCCGGGTAGTGGGAGGAGGGGATGAGCATCGGGAAACGGCCCTTCGGGAAAGGATCGAGGCCAGCCTTGCCCTGAGGAAGAAAGGAGAGGTGAGGCCCCACCTGGCCCTTCTGGAGGAGGATCTGGCCGACACCCTGCGCCTCTCCCCGTCTCTGTTCGGCAGGGTTTCCTCCCGTCCCTCGTTTCCGAGCCTCATGGCGCTCGCCCTGATGGGATTCGCTCTTGCCCTGGCTTTGGGGGTGAAGGAAGAGCCCATCGACACCGCCACGGCCCTTCTCGCTTCCCCGTCGATTTCGTCGTCGTCGGATTCTTCTTCCCAGCCTTCCTACGGCGAGGCGATTCCCAGGGAGCTGAGGGAGGAGGCCGGGAGCCCGGGGGGCAGGGGAGGCGGAGAGGGGGGAGCGTTTCCCGATTCATTGGCCCAACCTCAAGCCTTGGGGGATTCCCGGGGGCAGGTTCAGGTAAAGGTGGCGTCCTCGTCCCCTTTGAAGTCCGGGGAAGAGGGGAGTGGAGGGGAGTCGGTTTCCCCAAAGAGTGACCAGGGAGGCACTGGCAAGGGGGGAGAGGAATCCACGCCGGGAGAGGCGGATTCCCTTGCCTCCAACACGGCCTCTTCTTCACTGAGCTCCTCCACCTCCTCGGTCTCGGCTCCCGTGAATCCTTCTTCCCCTTTCCTGGGGGCCAAAGGAGATTTCCTCTCCTGGCTCCCCTCCTCAGACCGCACCGCCCTGGAGATTCTCGCCCGTGGCCGTTGACCTGCCCCCCTCTCAAGCCCGGGAGGGATTGGACCGATTCCAGAAGGATTTCGAAAGCTTGAAGGGGGTTCTTTCCGCCCGGGTCCTGGGCATGGACGAACTCTTGGAGAAGCTGCTCCTGTCGGCGTTGGCGGGAGGTCATGTGCTTCTGGAGGGGAACCCGGGCCAAGGAAAAACCCTTCTGGCCCGCACCCTGGCCGGCGCCCTGGGGCTTCCCTGGCGGCGCATCCAGCTCACACCTGATCTTCTTCCCTCCGACCTTCTGGGGACCGAGATCCTGCGGGTGGATCCCCAGACCGGGGCTCGGGAGTTGCGGTTTCGCCCCGGTCCCCTCCACACCCACCTGGTCCTCGCCGATGAGATCAACCGGGCGACCCCCCGCACCCAGTCCGCCCTCCTGGAGGCCATGGCCGAGGGGCAGGTAACGGTGGGGGATCGCACCCATCGCCTTCCCCGCCCCTTCCTCCTGTTGGCGACCCAGAACCCGGTGGAAATGGAGGGGACGTTTCCCCTGCCCGAGGCCCAATTGGACCGCTTTGCCTTGAGGCTGCGGGTTCCCTATCCCAGCGACGCCCTGTTGCGGGAGGTGGTGCGGGGAGGGTTGAAGGAGGATCTGGGTTCGGGAAGCACCGCGCCGGTCCTCCTTTCTCCCGGGCAGGGGGCGTTGTTCCGGGCGGTGGAGGTGGCCCAGGCAGGGGACGATCCGGGGGCCCTGAAAGAGGCGGAGGCGAAGCTGGCGGAGGCCTCGGCTCCCCGACTGAGGCAACTGGGGGCGGTGGTGCGAGGGGCGGTGGAGACCGAGGGGGCGGTGCGCCTCATTGCCAAGACCCTGCTGGCCCTGCAACCGGGGGAGGGTCCGGGGGCAGCCCGAGAAAGGCACGCCATTCGCTTGGGCCCCTCTCCACGGGCCGGTCAGTGGTGGCTGCGATTGGCGGCGGCCCGAGCGGCGAGGCGGGGGCAGGCGGCGGTGGGCAGCGACGACGTGGAGGCCCTGGCCCAGGAGGTGCTGGGACATCGGTTGCTGCTGCACCCCGGGGAGGATCCCGCCACCGTTCCCCGCCTGATCGCTGCGGCGGTGGCGGGGGCGCGGTTGGGAGCGTAGGCCCGCCTGTCCGAGGGGGGAGGCCTCGGGGATCTGGCCTGTGGAGGGCTGTCCGGGTGGGAGAGAGGGGGAGGGAGTTCGACCCGTATTCTTGACCTGGATCCATAAACGCGATGAGGTAACCCGTATGGTAGTTCAGGTAGACCAGGACGGTGACCGGGGCTTCTTTGGGGCCCGCCGAGGCCTCCCCCTCTGCGGGGGCGGGAGGAGGCGGAGAGGAGAATGCCGGAGTTGGGGTGATCAGGGAGAGCAGCCCTGCGGCCGCCAGCACTCCGAGGGGAAGGAGGCCCCGGAGAGGAGGGAGGAGGGACGGAAGCCGAGGCGGGGAGGGCATGGAGGGAGATCCGGGTGCAGGGGGTTCCGAATATAGATCAACCGGGGGGCGGTCCCAGGGCAATCCTCCCTGGTTCCCCCCTCCTACCTCCCCTTCCCCTCCCGTCTCATCGCCTTGTGAAGCACCTTCCACCGGTCCCTCTCGGCGTTTCGAGCCAGGACGTCCTCCTTGCGGGCCTGGAACGCCTGCTCCCCCTTCAGCTTGTGGTAGCTGCGGAGGCGCTCCTCGGTCAGATCCCCTGCCTCCCGGGCCGCCACCACCGCACACCCGGGCTCGTCCCGGTGAACACAGTCCCGATATCGGCATTGAGACGCCAGATCCTCCACCTCGGCGAAGGCCAGGGCCACCCCCTCCTCTCCCCCGTCGAGAGCCACCGAGCGGATCCCCGGGGTGTCGATGAGGAGTCCCCGGCCCTCGGGCAGCACGAAGGCCTGCCGGTGGGTGGTGGTGTGGCGTCCTCGGGCGTCGTCCTCCCGAATGGGGGCGGTGGCTTGAGCCTCCAGGCCCAGGAGCCGGTTGGTGAGGGTGGATTTCCCCACCCCCGAGGTTCCCAGAAGCACGGCGGTCTTCCCCTCGTGAAGGTGGGGAAGGAGGAGATCGAGGCCCGGCGTCCCCACCGAAGAAACAGCCAGCACCGTCACCCCTGGCCACCGGCAAGAGAGGGCGGACACCACCTCCTCCGGATGGGCATGGAGGTCGGCCTTGGTGAGCACCACCAGGGACAGGATTCCCCCCTCCCAAGCCAGGGCCACCATTCGATCCAGACGGCGGGGATTCAGGTCCCCGTTCAAGGAGGTGACCAGCACAGCGAGGTCCACATGGCAGGCCAGCACCTCCCTCACCCCATCGCTGCCGCTGCGGGCCAGCACCCCTTCCCGGGGGAGGATCGCTATCAGCAGCCCGGGATCGGCAGGAGAGGCTCCCGGGCGAAAGGCCACCCAATCCCCCACCGCTGGCAAGGAGGAGGTGGAATCCGCCTTCTGCCGCAGGGAGCCGGACAGGTGGGCGAAGTGGGTCCCCTCCGGGTTTTCCAGCCGATAGCGATCCCGAAGAACCGCCATCACCCGGGCGAGGTGCCAGGAGGGTTGGGAGCCCTGAAGAGATTGAAAGAACGGGAGCAGGTGAGCTTTGAGGCCCAGTTGATTCCAAGAGGTCATGAGATTCCCCCCGATTCGCCACAGCGAACGGGAAACCTCCCGGTCAGGCCAGGAGGAGGAGTGTGGCCGAGGCCAGGCTCGGCGGATCCGAGGGGGAAAGGGAGAGGAGAAGGAGGCTCAGGGAGCCCGGATCAGGAAGATCCCACCCCGGAACGAAGGAGAAGAGGCGAGGGGGCAAGGGCTGTCATGGGGACTCTCCTTTCGAGGGGTGGGTTGGAGTGTGGGGAGCGGAGTGTGGCATGGGAGGAGTGCGGGTGTCCAGCCCCAGGGTCTTCGCAAAATGAAGCATCCCTCAAGCGGAACCTCGTCTTGGCTTTGCGTCGCTGGAGGCTCATCCGCAGACCCTCCTCCGTCAGAGCGCGAAGGGTGGTTCCCTCCCCTGCTGCCACCCGGCGGGCATCGTTAGAAGGGCATCCGCCATATCTATGGTTGTTTTCATGTGGGTACCCATGCTGCCAGAATTCGGGTCCGTCAAGGAAGGGGATGGGGAAACAGGGTGAACGGTGCCATGATTCTGCACGGGCCGGATTCACCTCCCCACGCCCCTCACTTCCAGAACCGTTCCCCGTCCCAGCAGCAGCCGATCCCCGGGCTGCACCGGAAACTCCCCTCGCACCGGCTGGGGGGCCTCCTCTCCCCGTAGCCTTCGGGAGCTGCCCAGGGCCTCCAGGATCCCCCCTCCTCGGTAGAGAAGATGGCGGCGGGAGACGGTGGGATCGGTCAGGGGAGAGTCCTGGTAGAGGCAGGGTTCTCCTCCGGCCCCCTCCTTGGGATCCCTTCGACCCAGCGCCTGGCCGGGGCGGTACAGATTCAGGACCCTTCCATCTTCGGGTCCCCCCAGAACCTCCAGATCCACCCCTTCGGTGGGCGGAGGAGGAAGGGCCACTTCAGCGGAGAAGTATGAAAAAGCGAGGGTGGAGTCCCCATGGGGTGCGGTGAGGAGGGCCTGCGCCAAGGTCCGGTCGGGGAACTGATCTCGCACCCAAGGCAGGCGAATCACCTCTCTGCACAGGTCCCCCACCGTGAATCCCTCGGACAGGGCCCCTCCCAGAAGGACCATCCGAGGCGTCTGGCGGGGAGGGACCGTCCAAGGGGGGGAGGGAGACGCGCGGGTGAGGGGAGCGAGGCGCAGGGGAATCTGTCCCAACACCGGCTGGGCCAGGGCCAGGGGTCCGGGAAGAGCATCGAAGCGAGCCAAGGCGGCGCACAGGTGCTCCACTCCCCAGAATCCCGAGGCCTCCGCCCAGGGAGAGGCGCGGCGCAGGAGGGCGATGGCGTCGGGAGAGGGACGGGGCCACACAAGGAAAGCGTCGGGTACGGAATCGTTCAGGGTCATGGAAACCACCCGCCGATCCGACACGGCGGCGATGGGGTTCCAGAATCGGGAATCGGGATGTCCCACTCCCAGGGCGCGCAGCCCCCGTCGCCCCTCGTCCACCGCCGCCAGGAGGGAGCCCCCTGCCAGCAGGACCCGATAGAACGAAGCGGAAAACACCTGGGACGCCTGTGTCCCCCAGGTGCTTCGGGGCCCCAGGCAGAAGGGAACCCCGGAAGAGACCAGACGCCCCGCCACGGTGTGATGGGTGGAAAGGTCCCCCGCCGACCCGCTGCACACGTCCAGGAGCACCGCCAGGAGGGAGGAATGGGCCCCGCCCAGGCTCCCCGCCGCGTCCTCGGGTCCCACCGACGCCCCCTCTCCCAGAGACAGTTCCACCCTTCCCCAGGCTCTCTTTCCGTGGGCCACCACGTGGATCAGGCGGCGGAAACCCGGAGAGGCGGAGGCCAGCACCTCCTGGAGGGTCCCGCCCTGTCGCTGAAATCGCACCGCCGGGTGGGGAGCGAGGAGCTGCTGGAGGGCCGTCTCCACTCGGGCGCAGGTGGGATCCTCCCCGTCAGGGCTCCACAGGCACACCTCCAAGGGCCCTTCCAGAGGCGCCATCCTGCCCAGGGGAGCCGCCTGCAGGCGGGCGATGCGTCCGCCTCCAAGGGGGGAAGACGCGGGAGGACGGGCTCCCAGGAGCTCCCAGGGCAAGGAGGAGAGAGGGGGGGAACGCAGGTCGAGAAGGAGGGTCAATGGAGAGGCCCCCCCCTCGGAAAGCCCGCGCAGGCGCCACAGATGATGGACGATGTCGGTCATTCCCGGTCCCTGAAGGGCAGCCTCCTCCAGGAGCAGCGCCCCTTCCTCCTCCCCCTGGGAGAGGCGGACCAGGGCCGCAGCGGTGAGGATTCCCGGGGAGGGGCGGAGCCTGGTTTCCAGCCCGGCGGCCACCCGTTCCAGGGCCCCCTCGCTGAGGGCACCCAGGGAGGGAGGGCCCGATCCGTCGGCGAGAATGGCTCCCCTCCCGTCCTCCCCAGCCCCCAGGGTCAACACCGCCACCACATCCTTGTCCATGGAAGTGAAGATACCAGAGGGGGCGGAAGGGGTCCGGCCCTCCGGCAATGCTGGTATCGTTCTTCAGCATGGCTCACCCATCTCCCATAGCCCTGGACGGCTTCCTCCTCCTTCACCCCCTGGGGCGAGGGGGCATGGGAGTGGTGTGGCGAGGGGTCCACCGACGGGAGGGGGTGCCGGTGGCGGTGAAGGTCATCCCCCTGGCGAGGGCCCGGGAGTCCCGCTGGGTGGCGGCGTTTCGCGCCGAGGTGGAGGCGGTGGCGCGGCTGCATCATCCTGGAATTATTCGGGTTCACGACGCGGGAACCGTATCTGCTGCTGCTGAATCACAAGGCTCCCACCTGGCTTCGGACCTTCGCCTGACCGCCGGCAGTCCCTATCTGGCCATGGAGCTGATGGAGGGGGGATCCCTGGCCCAGGGGCGCCGTCCCCGCTCCTTCCCCGAGCTGCGCTCCCTCCTCCTTTCCCTCCTCGACGCCCTGGGTCATGCCCACGCCCGGGGGGTCATCCACCGAGACCTCAAACCCGGCAACGTGCTGCTCAGCCGCAACCAGGGAGGGGGCTCCCATCTGCGGGTGTCTGACTTCGGCCTCGCCCATGCCTTCCGTTCCCAGGAGGGCGCCGAGGGAGAGGAAACGGTGTCCGGGACGCCTCAGTACATGGCCCCCGAGCAGTTTTCCGGTCGGATTCGGGATCAGGGGCCGGAGACCGACCTGTAC
>CAYRTW010000058.1:0-26536 GCA_964426935.1 uncultured Rickettsiales bacterium | reverse complement strand
ACTGAGCTATTCCCGCATGATCCACCTGAACATCAAGGATGACCGTCGCCAAACGTTAAAGGTGCAGGGGGAAGGATTCGAACCTTCGTAGGCTATCGCCGGCGGATTTACAGTCCGCTCCCTTTGGCCGCTCGGGCACCCCTGCGTAATAATTTCACCAGAGCCGGTCGAGGGGCGGCCCCTGCGTCGCGATGGAGCTGACGGTGGGAGTCGAACCCGCAGCCTGCTGATTACAAATCAGCTGCTCTGCCAATTGAGCTACGCCAGCGGACCTTGCCATCAGGATCAGTCCCCGCGCCGTCCTTCAGGCCAGGGAGCGACCCCGACCCAAAGGTCGCGCCAATATGGGGCAAGCTCCCCCCTGTGTCAACGATGAAACGGGGGGTTACTTCTTTTTCCGTTCTGCCTCGGGGGCCAGGGTTACCTTGATGTCCCTGACCTGGACCGTACCCAGGAGAATGTCATTCCGTAGGAACTCCCGTCGAAAAGGCAGGATCAACCCGGGGACGATGGTTCGGTAGTCGCCGAATCGATAGGTAATTCTCCCCGCTGCCGACTCGAACGTGGTTTCCAGAGGGACCCAACTCTGGGTATCCAGCACTATGCGAAGCCGTTCAATGCCTTCCTCTTCCGCTCTTAGAACAACCCCGGGGCGCCCTCGCACCTCCTCCACACCGACGACAGACAGGACTTCAAGAATATCGGCGTCTGCCACTTGCCCCTCTGATGGGCCAAAATCGAGGGGAATCTGGAAGAGCTTGCCGGGAGAAAAATCGTCCATGCGGCGCTGGGCCTGATCGGGGGCCAGGGCGGTGCGCTGGCCGTCGACTTCGATGGAGGACTCCCCTCCTGACACCCGGGTCAGGCTCCCTTTCCCATCTCCTTTGAGAATGGTCACTTCCAGAGACTGGCTGCCGTCCATCTGGGCCTGATAATGATGCGAGGCGAGGATTCCCTCCCCCGCATAGCTCTGGAGAGCTTCATGGTCGTAGTAGAAATCCACCGTCCGAGCGCGAGACCAGACCTCACGGCCCCCTTCTTTGCCACCCAGAGCGTCGACGGCACGCTGAAGGAGGGCGCGGGGGCCAGCGGCTTGAAGGGCTTTCAGGTCCACGGCGGCGGCGATTGCACTCGGAGGTGGATCGGCCGCGCTGGCGGAGGAGGGGCCGGTGCTTGCCAGGATCCCCACCAGGGCAGCAATCCGGACCAGGTACCTCCTGGGAGTGAAAGGACCACGGACGAGTGAGGGAGAAGTCATGGAAGTCCTTTGCAACGGCGAGGGATGAATACCGCCGGCAGCGAAGAGCCGCAAGGGCCAGGAGGATTCATGGGACTGAACCGAAGTGAGTTGCTCTGGATCGTCGAGGAGTTGGAGGGGATGCTGCTGGGAAGCGTTCTGGCGGAATGCCGTCAGCCCTCTCCTTCCCAATTGCTCCTGAACTTTCGGATTCCTGGAGGGAGTCATTGGCTATTGATCGCCGTCGATGCCGGGTTGGAGAGAATGCATCTTGTGGGCAATCATCCTCCCAACCCATTGAAGTCATTATCTTTTCAGAATCTGCTCCGAGCCCGACTGAGGGGGCGACTTCGGGAAGTGGCCCTCCTGGAGGGGGATCGGGTGGTGAAAATGAGCTTTGGTGGGCCCGAAGGCATCCCCGAGCACCATTTGCTGATCGGACTGACGGGCCGGGGCGCCAATCTATTCTTGCTGGATGCAGAAATGCGAGTTCAAGGGACCCTTCGGCCTCTGCGAGGGGAAGACTCCCTGTGGCGGGTCGGGGAACCGTGGAGGCCCCCACCCCTCCCGGCCGTTCCCAGGAACGAGGAGATCAGAAAGGAGTGGCTGAACCTCCCGGCAGGCAGAAGGTCACTCATTCTGGAATCCTGGTTTGAGGAGCAGGGCAAGGAGCAAGAGCGGAAAACCTTGATGGCCAATCTGGACCGGGTCCTTCGCAACACCCGGAGGCGTTTGGCTCGCAAGGCTGGCAGGCAGGCTGAGGAGATGCAGAGGGGAAGTCAGTCGTCAGAGTGGCAGAAGAGAGGAGAGCTGCTTGCTCCGGTTGCCTCGCGCCTGCCTCGGGGTCTCCTGGCCACTCGGGTGACCGATTGGGGAGGAGAAGAGCCGGTGGAAGTGGTGCTTCCCCTCCTTCCCCATCTGGATGGAAGGGGAAACGTGGCCAGATGCTTCCATACCGCCAGGCGATTCCGAGAAGGGGCCATCCGATCCGCGCAAGAGCTGGCCCGCACGGAAGGGGAAGTTCGCGCCTTGGAGAGGCTGGGCAGAGAGTTGAATGGGGCCGTCACCCTGGAGGACTTCGCCGCCCTCTGGAGTTCCCTGCCTCCCTCCTGGCGAAAAGGAAGGAGGGGAGACGGCGAAAACCGCCCCTCCTCTGCTTCTGGAAAGCAGGAACCCCGCCTCCCCTTCCATGTCTTTCAGGCTCCAGGTGGTCAACCCATCTGGGCGGGGAAATCCGCCGCTGACAACGACGCCATGACCTTCCACCATGCACGGGGGAACGACCTCTGGTTCCACGCTCGCGGTCGCCCCGGCGCTCATGTAGTGGTTCCCCAGCGGCAGGGGGCCCAGGCCGGGCCTGACCTGGTGAGGCTTGCAGCTCAACTGGCCCTGAAGCTGTCCCGCCTTCCCGAGGGGGAGCGCTGGGAGGTCTCGGTGACCGCAGTCAAGCATGTGAGGAAGGTGAAAGGGGCTCCCGGCAAGGTGACCTTTACCCAGGAAAGGGTCTGGTGGACGGCCTGGCAGGGGGCCGATCTCGCCGCGCTGACTCGGGAGGGGGAGGAGAGATTCCTGGAAGAATGAAGGGGCCCGGCGGAGAATCAGGCGGAGCCTTGGAAAGAACCCCGCGAAAGGAGGCGCCTACTCTTCGGTCAGGTAACGCAGGCAGAGGTCGTAGGGTCCCGTTCCGGCCGAACCGTCCCCAACGACGATGATGTACTCCCGGCCGTCCCCGGGGAGGTTCAACTCCAGCATCGCCTGCTCGGTGTCGGGGACCGCCATCCCCCCGATGTTGTATCGGGGATCGGAGGAGGAAAACTCGTTGGCGGGGAGCTCATTGCTGTCCACGTCGATGTAGGTGGACGGATAGGGCCAGTACCCCGGGGGAAGATCATCGTAGAGGTTGTCATCCTGGCTCAGTCGGGAGGCCTGCATGACCCGGATCTGCTCAGCGAAGGTCTGGGGATCGGGCTCCTCCAGATCGGGAACTCCATCCTGATCCAGATCCTCCGAGCAGGTCAGCGCCTCCCCCGAGGGGACGGTGGGCACGAAGAGGGCATCGGCAGCGGTGGGATCGGAAATGAGGTCATACTGCTGATGAATCCAGGAAACCGTGGTGGCAGGGTAGTCTTCCAAGGGAGCGGAACAGGTCAGCGAGAGGGCCTGATGGTCCGGCACATCTTCAGCCAGGGCAACGGCAAACCAGGGGTCATTCATGCTCCAGGATCCATCGGATCCGGAATAGCGAATGTCCATGTGGATCCCGATCCTCTGGGTCCCCGGCTCGTCCAGCCGAAGCAGGTAACGATCCGTGTCGGGGATGGTGGCTTCGGCGGTCTCATCTGGGGTGGAGTCATCGTCATCATCGTCATCGCCTGATGCTGAATCGTCGTCGCCGGTATCGGCGCTGTCGGGAACGGTGATGGGCTGGTCCAACTCGATGTTGCCGATGATGCAGATCTCACTGCCATCCGAGGGAAGGGTGGAAAGAGGCTGGGCGGCAGTGAGGAGGCTGCCATCCACCAGCTCCAGATCCAGAACCGGATTGTCTTCGTCGGGATCGTCGGTGCTGCGAATCACGTAGCCCACCAGCCCACCATCCGACCCCACCTTGAGGGTGGTGATCTCGCTGACCAGTGAGGAAATTTCGATGACCACCACTCCATAGCCCCCTTCCACCGACCCATAGAAATCGGTGGTGGGCATGAACTTCAAAGCATCCACGTTCTCGGCCTTGATCCTTCGGGATTCAATTTCCGTGGCTCCACCAAGGTCCGTGCCCCCCACATAGGAGCGATTGACCCCTCGCATCATGAAGCCCTGCTGAAATCCGTTGGCTCCATATAGGACGCCAGCAACCACCGGATCGGGGGGCTCATCGGGAGGGGTCACCACCACCACCCCAGGGCTCTTGAAGTTGGGGGTGTCAGACTCGGGAACAAGTTGGGTTCCTTCGTCGTTGATCCGACCGGAAACAGCCAGGGCCACCGCCCATCGCATAACCGTTTCGTCCATGGTCCCCCCCGTGCAGGACTCCACAGCGCCGATGGAATCGGAGGTCGCCTTGGTGGCATCAATGAACGCCATTCCATACTGCTCATAGAGGTAGCGTGCGAAAAGCCACGCTCCTCCGCGGTCATTGAATTCGGTAATGGCGTTGTCGTAGAGGAGGGGTTTGGCTTGGGATTGATCCAGGTAGGTCCAGGCGCTCTGGTAGGCGATGGCTCCGAAACCGGTCAGATCGGCCGCCAGAAGGGCCAGTCCATCGTCCAGCCAATCATCCAGAGGAAGGGTTTCATTGGGCTCGTTGGGATCGAGGGGGTGGTCATAGATCCCCATGTGATTGGCGTAGCTGATGAGCTTATAGACTGCCGCAGCCACGTTCCCCACCAACTCAAAATTCAGGTAGCTGTCCAGGTCCACCGGCACGTTTCGGTTCCAGATGGCGCTGGGATCGGGGGCGTGGACGTAGACAATCTCCTGCTCGTTGGAGAGGGGGTTGAGGGTGGGATCCGAAGCCCACAGGTCAATCTCCGCCTCAGAGAAGGAGCGGACCAGGCTGTTGTCGTTGTCCTCCTCGGTGTCCTCCACGGTATATCCGTTGAGTTGATTGGAGATGAACACCGTCACCCGGCAGTTCTGGTCCACATCCGACAGGGCGCCAAAGGTCTGGGTGGTGTTGGGGAGGATGTTGGCGGCGATGACGTCGGCGGCCTCGGCCAGATCGCAGTTGTCAAACCCGTCCGCCCCCCGGAAGTCGTACTCCACCTCGTTGTCCGGGTCGTCGCAGTCCTCGTCGTGATCGATGGGTACGAAGTCATCGACGAAGATGGCCACTCCTTGTTCCAGGCCATCGCCCAGCGCCTTGAGGGTCCCGGGGTGGACCTCGCGCGCGGTGTCATCCAGGCCACTGCGAATGGTGAAGTCCCGGATCTCATGGTTGATGTCCGACAGGGAGAGGCTGTCCACGCAAGAAGCCGTGGCGGAGTGGGAGGGGGGAGGAGGAGTCTCCGTCCATCTTTTCAGTTCTTTGATCGAAGTGCGCTTTGCGGGGGATCCAGCCACCCGGGCGGCGGCAGCGTCCCCACCGTCAATTTCTTCCAGAGAAAGCCCGCTGGCGGCGCCGGAGGTGTTCACCAGGACCATGAAGAAACGCATTCCCACGTTGCTGTCGATCTCTCCATCGCTGAGGGGCACGATGGCATCCCCGGAGTCGTCGAAATTGATGGCCTCGGTCGCTCCCGGCTCATCAAAGTGGCCCACCCCGGTGATGACCCCATTGCCAAACTCATAGCAGGAGCCATCGCTCGGGTAGTAGGACCAATCGCTGTCCTGAACGCTGTCGTTGCCCCTGGCACGAAGGCTGAACTCTCCATCGGCAACGGCGATGTCAGAAGCAAAGGACCAAGTGGTCTGGTAGCTTCCCCCCACCAGATCTTCCAGGCCATCGCTCAGAGTGGGAGGGAGGGGATCACTCCAGTCAGTGGGGCAAAGGGCAAACTCAAAGGACACGTCCACCAGATCTCCATCGGGATCTGACACATCAAAGCCGATGATGAAGCTTCCCCCTTCGGGCTCCAGGGAGGTGATGGTGACCAGGGGGGGTTGGTTCTGAGGAAGAGAATCATCGTCCCCCGGAGTGCTGTCGTCGTCGGTGCCGACGTCATCGTCCACCTCTCCCGGCTGGAACTGGGGCTCGTCGCCAATGCCGCAGCCGACCACCCCTCCCGCGAGAGCAAGGATGCCGACCAGTTGGGCGGAGATTCGGTTCATGCGTGGACTCCCGGATGGGTTCAGGGGAAGGCGGCCACCGCCAAGTACCCTTACTTACAACGCTTTTCGCACGCGAACTTAGCACGGCAAGAGAAAACATGTCAAGGATGGGCCTCGGTGGGGAATGAAGTTGCCCGTCGGCCCTCCTTGACCGAGGCTTCCGGGCAGCCCAGGATACCTCCCCCTTGGAGCCTCTCCATGCCCTCCCTTCCCTCCCCCTTCCTCCCCTCTCTTCTTCTTCCTTCTCCACTCCTGCTCCTGCTGGGAATGACAGGGTGCCAGGCCCCCCCGGCCGAGGATGACGACGCCACAGCGGCCACCGACGATGACAGTAGCGCCGGCGACGACGATTCCTCCTGGATGCCCGATCTGGTGTGCCCTGGGGACCCCTCGGGAATCTGCGACGAGGGGGGGAAAGACTCCCTTGAGGCCGGAGCGGGCGCCATGTCCATCACCCCTACCCTCTGGGAGTCCTGGAATGATGTGAACGGAAACTCCTCCTACTCTCGAAACGACGGAGACTCCTGGAATGACTGCGGCACGGATCGGCTGTGCCCGGCCTCCTGCTCTTACCAGGATGGCACCTCGGTCACCTACGAAGAAACCCCGGGGTACTCTGGGCCCGATGCGGACGGATCCGAATGCGATCAGACCTTTCAGGGGGTTTGGATGGCCGGATTCTCCAATGGCCGCGCCATGAATGGGGTACACGATGACGTGTGGGCGCGAGCGGTGGTGCTTCAGCAGGGCAACGTCCTGACCGCTTGGGTCAGTCTGGATCTGGTGGGATTCTTCAAGAACAGCATTGACTCAGTGCGAGTCCGAGCCAGGGAGGAACTGGGATTGGACTGGGTATCCATCTCGGCCACCCACAATCATGAGGGGCCGGACACCATGGGAATCTGGGGGAAGGACATCATCACCTCCGGCGTGGATCCCGCCTACATGGCCACGGTGGAGGAGGCCATCCTCCAGGCCCTCGCCGATGGCGTCGCCAGCTTGAGGACCGTACACGCCACCTTTGCCTCCCATGAGATTCAGGACGATGAAGCCTTCGGAAAGGGAGTCAACAACTTCAACATCGATTCCCGTGACCCCGGGGTCCACGACAAACACGTCAATGTCATCCGCTTCTTCGCTCCCGAAAGCGATCAGACCGTAGCCACCGTGCTCAACTTTGCCAATCATCCTGAGGCGTTGGGCGGAGACAACCTCCTGATCACCTCTGACTTTGCCGACTCACTGAGACGGGCGGTTGAAGAGGGAGTGGATACCCCAGACGGCCACCAGGAGGGGGTGGGAGGAGTGGCGGTGTTCATCAACGGCACGGTGGGAGGGCTGGCCACCCCCCTTCATTGCGACACCTCCACCCTGTTCAATGAAGTTCGCAGCGAGGATTCCTTTGAGAAGTCCGATGCCATCGGCTCCTTCATTGGATGGTATGCCCTCTCTGCCCTGGGGTCCGAGCAGGCCATCACCGAGGAGAGCCCCGCGTTGAGTTTCCGGACCAGCGAGCTTTATCTGGACGTGGAGAACTGGACCTATCAACTGGCCTTCAACGCCGGTTTGTTCCCCAGGGAAGCCTACAATTACAATCCCGACGAGCCCGTCTCTGACGACAACATGGGGCAGTTGCTCACCGAGGTGGGGTTCATGAGCTTGGGACCGGCTCGCATCTTCAACGCTCCGGGGGAGCTTCTTCCCGAATGGTTTCTGGGGGGATATGACGGCAGCCTTTCCGGCCCTCTCAGAAAGCTCATCGAGGCCGACAACCCCAATCCACCTGACCTCTCCCAGGCCCCCCCAGGTCCCTACCTGATGGACCTGATGGGGGGAGAGATGCCCATGGTCTTCGGCCTGACCGGGGATGAGCTGGGGTACATCATTCCCCCCTTCCAGTATGAGCTGGGCGATCCTCCCTATTTCAGCGAGGCCGAAGGGGATCACTACGAGGAGACCAACTCCTTGGGTCCCTCCTCCGCACCCCTGATTCTCGATCGAGCAGAAACGCTCATCACCTGGACCCCCAGCCCATGACCGAATCTCCCCCTGTCGATCTCACCGTGATCATGTTCGCCTACAACGAGGAGGAGAACGTGGAGCCGGTCATGCGGGAGGCCTTGGATTTCCTGAGGGCCCACACCCGGAACTACGAGATGGTGCTGGTGGACGACGGTTCGGTGGATGGCACTCGGGAGGCGGCCTTGCGGGTGGCCGCCGAGGATCCAAAGGTGCGGGTCGTCTCCCATCAGAGCAATCGGGGGATCGGGGGAGCCCTGCACACCGGATTTGCTGCGGCCAATCGGGATTGGGTCACCATCCTCCCCGCCGACGGCCAGATCGATCCCCTGGAGTTGAAGAAGTTCTTCGCCCCCATGGCGGAGGCCGACATCGTCATCTGCCACTACCCCAACCGGTTCCGCACTGCCGACAACGGAGCCCGGCGGATTCTCTCGCGAAGCCTGCGGGCCCTGACCTTCCTGGCCACTGGAGTCCGTCACCGCATCGACGGGGCCTACATGATCCGCCGCACTGCCCTGATGCGCCTTCCCCTCAAGTCGGAGACCTTCTTCCTCAACCTGGAGCTGCCCATTCGGGCCATCCGCTTGGGCATGAGGGTCGCTGAGACCACGTTGGAGGTGCGCCCTCGGCGCGCAGGTGAATCCAAAGTATTGAATTCACGGAAGATTCGTCTGGTTGCCGGAGAAATGATCTCCCTCGGACTGGAGATTCGTCGCAACGACCTTCGCCGTCTCTTCCGCGCCGACTCTTGACGAGGGAGACCCCTTCCGCAAGCATCGCCACATGCGTCTCCCCTCTTCTTCTCTGATCCCTTGCTGGAGTTTTCTCCTCCTCCTCCCCGGGTGTTCCTCGACCGACCCGGAAGGGGACGACGACACCACCGTTGCCTCGGATGACGACAACACGACCGCCGACGACGACGATTCCTGGCAGCCGGAGCTGGCGTGTCCGGGAGATCCAGATTGCCTGACCGCAGGCGATGGGGTGCTGAAAGTCGGCGCCGGCCTGGCCCTCATCACCCCCGAAGCCTACGAGACCTGGAGCGACGTCAACGGAAACTTCGAGTATTCCCGCAACGATGGGGATACCTGGAACGATTGTGGCCAGGATCGCCTCTGCCCCTCCTCCTGCGACTACGGGGGGGGATCGGTGACCGTATATGAAGAATCCCCTGGATATTCGGGCCCCGACCCCGATGGCACCGAGTGCGACAACCTCTTTCAGGCCATATGGATGGCGGGGTTTCAGACCGGGAGGGCCATGAACGGGGTTCACGACGACCTCCATGCCAGAGCCATCGTCCTGGAGCAGGGGGACATGCGTCTAGGCCTGGTCGCCTTGGATCTCATCGGATATTTCTACAATGAAATTGAGGAGATCCGAGAGACTGCTCGCAACGAACTGGGCATTGACCACCTGGTGGTTGCCTCCACCCATGTTCACGAGGGGCCCGATACCATGGGCATCTGGGGCGTGAACATCGTCACCTCAGGGGTGAACCCGGACTACAACGACGGGGTGAAGGGCAAGGTCATGGACGCCCTCACCGAAGCCACAGGAGGACTGGTTCCCGCACAGGTCAGCTATGGGCACAAGATCATTGAGGATGGGGACGCATTTGGAAATGGAATCAACAACTTCAACATCGACACCCGGGACCCCGCCGTTCACGACAAGAACCTGTTCGCCCTCCGTTTTGAGGACGCGAAATCGGGAGCGACCATCGCCACCCTGATCAACCAGGCCAACCACCCGGAAACCGTGGCCGACGAAAACCTCCTGATCACTGCCGATTTCGTGGGCAACCTGCTGCGAACCGTGGAGGAGGGAATCGACACCCCCGACGGATTTCTGGCCGGCTTGGGAGGGATCGCGATCTACTTCAACGGAGCCCTGGGAGGACTGATGACCCCCTTGTCGGCACCGGGGACGGACCTGTGGAGCGTCACCCCCGAGGACAACAGCTTTGAGAAGGCCGACGCCATTGGCGGGTTCTTGGGGGCCTATGTCCTCCAGATGTTGTCCGCCGAGGGGGTGCGTTCAGAGACGGCACCTCCCCTGTCCTTTCGGCGAAAGGTCGTTGAGCTTCCAGTAGAAAACACCCTTTACGAAATCATGTTCAACGCGGGGGTCTTCGACCGTCCCCTCTACAACTACGATCCCGACCAGCCGGCGGGGGAGGACAACCGGGCCTTCGTTCGCACCGAAGTGGATGTTCTCGAACTGGGACCCGCCCGCATCCTCACCATCCCCGGCGAGCTGCTGCCCGAGTGGGCGGTAGGGGGTTACGATGGCTCGATGACCGGCCCTCTCCGTGTGTTCATTGAAGAAATCGACCATCCTCTTCCCCTGGAGGAGGCTCCCCAGGGACCCTATCTCTACGAGCAGATCGGTGCTGAGTACAGCCTGATCTTCGGCCTGGCCAACGACGAATTGGGGTACCTGATTCCCCCGTGGGAATACATCCTGTCGGAGAACTCCCCCTACTTCGAGGAGGCGGAAGGGGATCATTACGAGGAGACCAATTCCTTGGGCCCCGAGGCAGCTCCTGCACTGATGGAGGAGGCCTTGATGCTGCTGGCCTGGGAGAGATAGGGCCTCACCAGTCAGGAGGTGCGACGACCTCTTCCCCTTCTGCCCCCCCTCACCAGGATCCCCAGAAGCAAGGCCAGTCCTCCTCCCTTGGCCGTTCCCTCCCCTTGGGCACGGCAGCCCCCACACCCCTCACCATCGTCGTCCCCCCCATCGTCCGCAGAATCGTCGTCGTCATCTCCTCCCACTTCCACTTCCGGATAGGCAGGCAGGGGAGTATCGTGGTTGCGGGTGTTTTGGGCATCGTGATTGGCGCTGGACCAGTCCCTCCGGGCGGTGTGGGCCACGGCGGCGGTTCCCCACATCCACAGCCAGCCGTTGCGGGTTCCGGCCACCACATCCAGAAGCCCATCTCCATCAAACTCTCCCACCGCCGTCACCCCCAGGAGCCACTGCCCGGTGAACTTGGGCCAGCCGGCCGGCTCTCCTCCCTGTTGATTGAAGGCGTGGAGGATGTATCCCCCCGAACCCTCAATGACTTCCGAGCCACCATCCCCGTCCAGGTCCACCAGGATGGGAGCGGTAAAGAACTGAAGATCCTCCATCACCCGGGGAAAGGCGGGAAGAAACTCCAGATCCTTGCCGCTCCAGGCGGCTACCAGATGGTCGAAATCGTAGCGAATTCCGTCGTCGGTCAGCCCGATGGCGTACTCAAAGCCCACCGAGCCCTGGGCGTAATCCAAGGTTCCGTCTCCATTCACGTCCCCGAAGGCTCCGTTGGAGATCATCTGCACCGAAGCTCCTGGCTCCTGGGCGTTGCTGTTGGAACCGAAATCGCCAGCGGTATAGGCCAGATCCCCAAACTTCGTTCCGTCGGGACGGTAGATGTGGCCGGGGTCGGCAATGGTGTTGATGGCGATCTCCGAAACACCATCCGAGTCCAGATCTCCCAAGGTGGCGGAGGCGGGAATTCCCAGCCCCACGTAGGGCAGGGCGTTGACGAAGAAGCCCGAGGCGAACACCGGCCAGCCGGGCAGGAAGGCGCCTTCAGGATGATCCTCTCCCTGCCCGTGGAGGGCATAGGCCTGTCCGTAGAGGTCGTCCCGGGTTTCATTGGTGCCCACCACCAGGTCCAAAGTCCCATCCCCATCCAGATCCCCCACCGCCGGAGAGGAGACGATCCGAGCGTTCTGGGTGGCGCCGTCCACCGGATCCACATACTGAACCTTCACCGGCCAGCCGTCGGCGACGCTGCCATCGGGCTCCCAAACGTTCATGTATTGATCCATGGATGGACAGATGATCTCGGTAAGGCCGTCTCCATCCAGGTCCGCCAGCAACGGGGAAGAGAAAAAGCCGTAATCCACCACGTTGCCGGGGGTGACCTCAGGAACCCTCTCCTTGGGAAGGAGGATGGGAAACCCGGGCTTTCGGTTGCCCGCCTCGTCCCAGGCGAGGATCTGGCCGTTGAGAGTGCTGACCACCACGTCCCAGACGCCATCTCCCTCCAGATCCGCCACCGCAGGGGCCCCCAGAGTGGTGTGATGCACGTCTGCGCCGATGTCCCCTGCCTCGATGGAGGGGGAACCCAGGTGGGATGCCCCTGGATCGGCAGGATCAAACTCCTCCCTCAAGGAAAGCCACTGAGGCCAGCCATCTCGCTCCAAAGGGCCTGATTCGGTGACGTTGACCAGGTGAACGCTACCGTCAGAGGTGGTGTAGATGAGTTCATCGACTCCGTCCCCATCGAAGTCAAAGACCTGCACCGCCGCCAGCGACCCTCCCACGTACACCGGGAACCCGGGCTTGGTATCGGGATCGTGCCGCACATAGAAGGCCTTTCGCATCTCCCCGCGATTTCCCTCGGCGTCCACGACCGAGAGGCGCAGGGTCGCTGAAAAGACGTTGACCTTGTCCTCCTTGGTCACGTTGTCATCCTCCTCTCCATAGGCTTCCAGCGCCGCTTCCGGATCCAAGGCAAGCTGTCCCAGATCCAGGGTGCCCAACACCCCATCAACGGCCTCGGTCAGGTCGGTACCCTGGGCGATTTCGGTGAAGAGGTTGTCGTCGGGCTGGTCCCCCACCGCCACCTGGAGGGAATAGGAAAACGAGGAGGAGCGGCGAGCCTGGGCCAGCCCGGTGACCTCCAGCGTGGGGGTCACCGAAGGGTCCACGACTTCAAACCACATGGGGGTGAGGAGGTCGGCCTCAGGGGGAATCCGTTCGTCGGAGACGGCCTTTACCGCCTCGTAGGCGTTGACCCGACCATAGCCGAAGTAGCGGTCCCAGCCAGGTTTGGAGGGGTACTTTTCGGGATCGTTGCCGTTGGGTCGGCTCTCCTCCACATCGATGTCGGTGGCGGTCATGGCCAGAAGCTGATGGACCTCGTCGGCGGAAAGAGGGGGATCCAGACCCACCTCCTTGGCGTGGGAGTACACCAGGCCGGCGATTCCCGAGGTCATGCCCACTGCCCCCGACGAACAGGTGGTCTTGGAGGCGGAGAGGACCAGACGGGCTCCGTGGTTGGAGCAGTTGGAATAGGCGAGATAGGAGGAGGCATCATCCTGATCGTCGGTGTCATACCGGATGGCGTGGACGTAAACGGTGTGGTGATTCACCCCCGGGAAGTTGTGGTGGTAGGAGGTTTCGTCGGCGGCGGAGGCGATGACGGTTACCCCCCTCTCCCAGGCGTAGTCGATGGCCTCCATGGTGAAACGGGTGTTGTTGATGGTCCCCAACGCCTCCTGGACGATGCTGGCTCCCAGATCCACCGCGTACACCGTCGCCAGGGCGAAGTTGTTGACATCGGCGACGAAGGAATCGGACACCCGCAGGGGGACCACCGCACAGTTGGGGCAGGAACCAATGGCCTCCCCGTCTCCTCCCTCGGCAGCGGCATTGGACATCTCGCCGAAGCCGTGCCCATCGTGGGCTTCGTCATAGGGATCGTTGTCGTTCTGCCAGAAGTCCCAACCGGAGATGTCATCAATGTAGCCGTTTCCGTCATCGTCGATGCCATCGGAGAAGGTGTAGATGAGGTCGCCGGGATCCAACCAGTCATCGGATTCCGAATCGGGACCGGCGGCCCAGTCCACCCGCAGATCCTCTTGATAGTCATCAATGTTGAAGAGGCCGTCGCCGTTGAGATCGTAGGGGTCCCCTCCACCTTCGGTACTGCCATCCCCATGCTGGGGAACGGGCAACTCTCCCCGGTGGATGTAGTACTTCCGACGAACCTCGGTGCGGGACCACCAGGCTCCCGAGTCGGTCACCGCGATGAGGGTGTCCCAGGAACCGGTGGTGAGTTGGAAGGCCTTGTCGATGGACATCCCAGAACCGATCTCCAACTCCTCGGGGCGGATCTGGTCCCTCATGTCGGCCCTGACGTAGCTGAGAAACTCCCACCGATCCCCCAGGTCAGAGGGACACAGGTCCGGTCGATCCACGGTGCCACACTCGGGGAAGGTGGGCAGGGGCAGCTCGGCGCGGGCTGTGACGGGAAGGAGCATCCACCCCAGTCCAGACAAAATAGCTAATGAAAACAAATTAGTACGCATACAGAGCATCCCTTGCTGACAGAAGAAGTCGCACCACGTCAGCTACACAGAGCAGGAAGAAGAGGGCGGTGAAGAGTACCGCGAACCACCGCGCTTCGGCGGACCCGACCAGGCTCGAAGCTGTTTTTCATAACGCCGCCGCCTTCCCGCTGCCAGAAGGGCGAAAAGAAGGAAGGCGATCCCCCCCCTTCCAGAGGTTCCCGCCTGACAGGCGCACCCTTGAACCCGCACCAGCGGGTGGGTCACTTGGGCGGGGCCCAGATAGCTCGGCAAGGGCGTCGCCGCGTTGCCGGTGTTGGCCAGATCGTGATGGAAGGAGGTCCAGGCAGCCGCAGCATTGGCAGGGGCAGGGGTCTTCCAGGCAAACAAGGTGCCCGCCCGAGTGGTCACCACCAGGTCCCGATAGCCATCGCCGTCGATGTCCCCCACCGCCGGCGCCCCATCCACCCAGGCCCCCGTCATGAGAGGAAATCCTTCAGGAACGTGTCCAAAGGCGTCCCAGGCGTGGACCAGATACCCGCCAGACGACGTGAATGCGTCCAGATCCCCGTCTCCGTCCATGTCAGCGACGGTGGGGTTCATCCAGAACTGCAAGTCCTCCACCCGGGTGGGAAAGGGGGGCAGAAACGCCCCTGACCCCGCATCCCACGCCCCGAAAAGGTGGTCGAAATCGTAGCGACGCCCGTCGTCGGCGATTCCAACAAACCAGTTCATCCCCGAACCGCCGTCCAGGATGTCCAGGTCTCCATCCCCATCGAAATCGGCAAAGGAGGGGGAGCTGATCATGTGGAGGAAGGCCGCCTCTTCCGAGTCGGAGCCGGAACCGAAGGTGGTGGACAAAGCCGCCAGATCCACAAACAGGGACCCGTCGCCACGAAACAGGGAGCCGGTGTCGGCAATGGTGCCCACGGCGATCTCAGGGAGGCCATCCCCATCGACATCGGCGAGGGCGGGGGAGCACGGAGTTCCCTTGCCGATGACCGGGAGGGCCCCCGAAGTAAAGAGTCCGTCCAGAACAATGGGCCATCCGGGCAAAAGGGCTCCCCTCTCATCGGCAAGCCCCCTTCCCCTCAAGGCATACGCTGTCGCGTAGGCCACTCCCAGAGACTCATTGGTGCCGATGACCACGTCCAACTCCCCATCTCCATCCAGGTCCCCCAAGGCCGGTGAGGACACGATCCGATCCCTCCCCAGAGCTCCCACTCCACCGGATTGATAGTCCAGGGGAATGGGCCAGCCGGAGATTTCGACCCCATCTCCCCCGTAGGCGTGAACCTGCCCGTCCATACCCCCTATCACGATCTCCAGGAGGCCGTCCCCGTCCAGATCTCCCAGGGCGGGGCTGCTCATGAACCCTTCATCCAGATCCCTCTCGGTACTGGTCATCGACGAATCCACTTCCGCAAGGGATACCGGAAAGCCAGGGACCGCCTGCCCATCCCGGTCCACGACGTGAAGGGTCCCTCGCAGAGACGCAAACACCACCTCCAGGGTGCCATCTCCGGTGAGATCCCCCACCGCCGGAGTGGCCAGGATGGAAGAGGTGATGTCGGGATCCAGTCCATACACCAGGAAGGCCTCAGCGAGGCGATGATGATCCTTCCTCAGGGGATCCAACTCCTCCAGGGGCTCGGACCGAACCGGCCACCCGGGGATCTCCTCGCCGCTGAAGGTAAAGGCATGGACCCTCCCGTCAGAAGAGGCGATGATCATCTCGTCATCACCGTCCTGGTCCAAATCTGCCAGCTTGGGACTGGCCTCGATGGAGCCAGGAAGAGACAGAGGAAATCCGGGAAACAAGCGGGAGTCCCTCAGCAGGTGGAAGGTCCTCCTCACCTCAGCCATCCGGCCTTCGGCATCCCAGACCCGGAGGCGCAAGGTCAAGGAACGCTGGTGAACCCGCACCGGCCGGCTGGCGTTGTCCTCCCCATCCCAGGCAGTCAGGTCGGCTTCCGGATCAAACCCCGTCGCCAGTACCTGGGCCACTGACAGCTCCCCCAGAGTCCCCTCCTTGGGTCCCTGAAGGTCTGACTCGGTGGCAAACTGCCGAAATTCCTCTTCTTTTGGCTCCACTCCCGCTGCAAAGGCGAGTTGATAACGAAAGGACGAGGAGCGCACCGCCGCCACCCTTCCGGTGATGGTTACGGTGGAATGCTCATCGGCATAGAGGGGTGCAAACCAGCTCGGCTGGTCGATCTCCGCTTCAGGGGGAATCCGCCCTCCCAATACCGCCTGTACCGCCGCCTCGGCATCCACTCTTCCGTAACCGAAGAAGAGGTCCCAACCAGAGCCGGAAGGATATTTTTCTTCGTCCTGGACGCCACCGTGCCAGGATTCGCCATCGATGTCCAAGGCGGTCATGGTCAGGAGCTGGCGCACCTCTTCGGGGCTCAGTGGAGGGTCCAGTCCAATCTGCCTTCCCGCCGACACCAGGAGTCCGGCGATTCCAGCGATCACCCCAGTGGACCCGGAGGCGCAACCGGTGGAGGGGGCGGAGAGCTCCAGGCGCCCCCCGAAATTGGTGCAGTTGCTGTAGTTGAAGAAGGTGGTGGAGTCCGCAGCGTCGTTGTCGTCGTACCGAATGGCGTGGTTGTACAGGGTGTGACGGTCGGCTCCCGGCACGTTGAGGTGAAAGCTGGTCTCGTCCCCGGCGGCGGCGATGATCACCACCCCTCGCTGGTGGGCATACTCCAGAGCCTGTTGGGAATGGGGCCCGTAATTGAGGCTCCCCAGGGCCAGTTGCACGATGTCCGCCCCCTGGTCCACCGCGTAGAGGAGCCCCTGGGCGAAGGAGTCTCCATCACCAATAAAGGCGTCCCCGACTCGAACCGAGAGGAGGCGACAGTTGGGACATCCCCCCAGGTGGCCCTCCCCGTCCTCGGCCTCGGCGGTGGAGGTCTCGCCCTCGTAAGTGCCGTGCCCCACCCGGATGTCATCGTAGGGATCGTTGTCGTTCCAGTAGAAATCCCAGCCGGCGATGTCGTCGATGTAGCCGTTGCCGTCGTCGTCCACCCCATCGGAGAAGGCGGCGATGAGGTCAGAAGGATCCAGGAGCCAATCCGATGCATCCACCCCCATGGCCGGATCCACCCGGTCATCATGGGTGTAATCCCGCACGTCAAAGACGCCGTTTCCATCCACATCATGGCGGGGAGAGGGGGTGCCGTCGCCCAGGAGGGGCGGAGGAATCTCTCCTTCAGAAAGAAGATGCTTGTTCACCAGGCCCCAGGCGTCCCACTCGATCCCCGAATCCAGGACGGCGATGACCACCGACGGGTCCCCAGTGGTCAGACGAAAAGCCCGATCCAAGCGAGCCCCTGGCCCCAGGGGCCTCTCCACTTCGTCCACCCGGTCCCAATCGGCGGGGACGTAGGAGAGATGCCAGAAGGTAGTGCCCATGTCCGAGGGACAGAGGTCAGGGCGATCCGCCTCCCCGCACTGGGGCCAGACCCCCACTGGAAAGGTGGCCAAAGCCAGGGAGGGGAGGAGGAGACCGGCACCCAGAAGAAGAGGGGCCGCCAGGAGGGAGGGAGAGGGAAGTCGGGGCAAAGGCATGGCAAGGTCTTATACGCCAGGGAGGCCGGATGGGGCATGGGCGAGGGGAGGGAGAGGGTGGGGTAAGGCCCGAGGGACGATGGGCGTCTACGACGGGCCCGGGAAGAAGTTGCGCCCCGTCGGGGCGGCAGCTATTTTCGGGCTGGTGCGGGCGGGAGTGCTGCTGCAGATCGGTAGGGGAATCGTCGTTTGTGATGCTCGCTCCATCTTCATGTGAGGGAATCCGTGCAATGACTTCAGTGGATTTTCAAACTCCACCCATCGAAGAGGTGGTCTGTGGGGTCCTGTACCAGCCCGTCACCGCCATGAAGACAGCTCTGTTGGGAATGTTGTGGGGGAAGTTCATTGAGGAATTTCCCAAAACCGAAGATGTGCAGGTTTTGTTGCGGCAAAGGCAGAATGAGATCCTTTCGCAGCCTTTTCCGAGGGTGTGGTTTCTCACCCAGGATGAAACATGCCTTCTTCAACTTCAGCAGGATCGGTTTCACTATAACTGGCGCAGGAACAGCAGCGAATCGTCGGAGTACCCTCACTTTGACGCTGTGCATGCTGCTTTCGCCCGACATTTCAGGACTTTCCGAGAAGCTCTTTCTGATACCGCTCCCATCGCCCCGAAGGTCTCTCGTTGACCTATGTGAACATCGTGCCGCTGGAATCGAGTGATGCTTCAAACGTTTCCCGAATCCTGCCTGATATCGGCTGGCGGCAAGAATCGGCACGAACCCTTCCGTCGCCTCGTTGGTTTCAGTGGGTGACGATGTTTGACAGGCCCTCTCCCGACTGCCCCCTTCGAGGGGTCGCGCAGCAAGTCGTAACCTCCACCGAGCCATCCCGCCCGGCTCTGAAGTTGGAGTTGACTGTTCAGGGCCCCTGGCAGGAGGCTCCCATGACAATCCCCATGGACGACTGGTTCGACGCTGCCCACAAGGTGATTGTGGAGGCCTTTTTGGATCTGACAGACAAGGATGCCCAAACAGGGTTGTGGGGAAGGATGCCATGATCCCCTTTGCTGCCCTTCATGCCTTTCCCGGTGAGACCGGGGGAAGCGCATGGACAACTGACAGGTACTTCCGACCGGAAATCCTTGCTTGCGCGGATGAAAGCCCGGCTGCATGGGATCGGGGCGTTTCGTCTCGGAGCGCTCACAAGAACCTCTCCATTGTAGTCCCTCACTCGAAAAGCCTTTCCGGCCCTCTCCCATCTGCGGAGAAGCTTCTGTTCGAAAGTTGCCTGGCCTCCCTGGAACGGGAGCCCGCTCAATTGAACCCATCCCATGCCAAAAAGGTCCGCCAGGTGTGGCGCGAGATGCTCGTTGCCGTGGGTCCTCGATTGCCCCTCCCCCGGCTCGACGCCGGGGATGAAGGGGAGGTTCGCATCGCTTGGAGCACCGATACCGCCTATTCCTCCCTGGAAGTTCATCCTGATGGATCCCTCACCTGGTTCGTACGGGATCACTCTCTGGGAACGTTCCAAGGCTCGGGCGAGCCCTATAGAGGCGGCGTGCCTCGCTCCTTCCTTGAGTTTATTGGGGAACACTTCTCAGGATGACTCGGGTGCTGGGGGACCCCATCCACGAGCAGGCCCGTTTGCTTCGCCTCCACCGGCGCAGGGATCCGTTCTTCGACCCTCCTGAGTTCCTCACTCCTACCGAAGACTTCTTCAAGCCAAACAAGCACGATATAGACGAAGGAAACAGGAGGAAACGGGAACCTGGCGTTTCTGTCTTTGATCACGCATTGACCACCCCCGATGAGGCACGAGTCATTCGGAATTGCTTTTCCTCATCCGCCGACTTCAATGGTGCTCCTGTCTACGAACTCACCGTTATGAAGTGAAATTCATCGCTTTGGAGGTGATGCCCCAGGTAGCCGTCGTCGCTGACCCCCTCCGTGAGGGAGACAGGGGTGACCATCCGATGCTTGCTGGCGCCGAGGGGCACTGTCTGATTGAGGGACTGTACGAACCCAGCAAAAGGCGCCGCAACGCCCCTGAGTATCGCAACATGCTCGCCCTTCTTGCCCGACAGGCTCGCCAGGTGGCCTGAACGGCGACTGCTCTTGTTCGGGGAGTTGAACCCGTTAGTGCAAGCCGGCCCCGTACACATCCTCCCCTGACCCGATACCCGGGGTCCTCCCTCCTCCCGCCCTCCCCAACTTGACCTTTCCCCACCCACCACGGTACAATCCTTCATGTGTGGGGAAAGTAGAATGATTTCAACCTCTTGAGAGCCTTCATCCCCTCGTCTGGCTCCCTCAGAATCCCCGGGAGGACCGCGTGTCCCATCGCTCCTTGTCCACTCTCTCCCTGTTGACTTCCCTCGCCGCCTTTGCCCTTCTGACCGGTTGTCGGGAGGGACCACCTGCCGATGACGATGCCGTCACCGACGATGACACCAGCCTCGATGACGACAGCGCCGCCGACGATGACACGGTCACCGATGATGATGATGCCACCGGCGATGATTACCGCCATGAGCTGACCGTCACCAAACCCCTGGTGGGGGACCTGTCCTGCATCACCACTCCCCAGGATCCCGGCGCCGCCCTCCACACCGACGAAACCGCCGAATTGCAGGGGCTGGTGCTGGACTTCTCCGAAGACGAGAACGTGGTGGGCGCCTACGTCAACGTGTGGGGAGACAACGACAGCACCCAGGCCCCTGCATGGGAGTCGGCCGAGGATGATCCGGACGGAACTTCCACCGATGGCCTGGCCGCCGTTCCTTCGGGAATCGTCTACGCCTGCACCCCCTATGCCTACCTCACCTATACCAACTTCAACCCCGCCACCACCCAGCCCACCTACGAGTTGGGAACCATCCTGCCTCCCTCGGGAGGGGCGCCCTGGTCGGGGGGAGACGCCAACTTTACCTCGGTCTCCTACGTCACCGCTCAGCTCATTCCCCTGACCTTGTCCATTGACCCCGCCGCCGGTAAAGGCATCGCTGCGGGCACCTTCGAAGACTGCAACGGCGATCCCATCGCCAACGGTCAGGTCATCGTGCGCGATGGGGATGGCAACAAGGCCAGCGACGTGTACATCCGCTACTTCGTGGACGAACTGCCCGATCGGGACCAGCAGTGGACCAGTGAGGATGGCCTTTTCGGCGCAATTGACGTGCCGGTGGGCTCCTGGTTCATGGAACTCTGGGGAGTTCCCAACGGGTTCGACACCGCCGGCTGCCTGGACACTGACGCCGATGGACGCTGCCTGGTCACCCGCATTGGAATCTATGTGGACGCGGACAGCGTGAACATCGCCAACGCCAAGATGAAGCCCTACCCCGAGGCCTGCTTCACCCCCTGACCTGTGTCCGATCCCCCAGCCTTCCACGGCGGAGAGTCCCATGCCCCCCTCCCCTTCCCTTCTGGTGCGGATCTCCCTGGCCCTCCTTCTCTCCCTCGTCGCCTCCTCCCTGCCCCGGCCCGCCTCGGCCCAGGCGAAGTTCACCTTCGACATGCATGGGTATTACCGGGCTCGGGGGGTGATGTTCGGCAATCTCTATGACGACGAGCATCCCTCCCTCAACGGAAGCAACCTGACCCTGCCGGTGGATCAGCCGGAGTTGACCACTTATCTGGTCCAGAGGGGGAGGCTGGAGCCTGAAATCCGTTTGGGTTCCTCTCTGGTGGTGAAGAGTCAGATCGACCTGCTGGACAACGTGGTGTGGGGGGATAACGAGAACATCACCGCCACCCCTCTCTTCGCCGCCGACCCCTCCACCACCCAGGCCGACGGGACGGTGGTGGATTCCATCAAGGTGAAGAGGCTGTGGGCAGAGTGGCAGTTCATGTTCGGCTCCATCCGGGTGGGGCGCCAGGGGAGCCAATGGGGAGCGGGAATCCTCGCCAACGACGGCAACGGCTTCGATGAGGACTTCGGAGACAACAACTTTGGCTCCACCTACGACAGGGTGATGTTCGTCACCAAACCCTTGGAACTGGCACGGGGACTCTATGGTCTCGCTTCAGGTAAATCCCTGAAACCAAAGGAGTTTGGGCTCATCGTCGGGGTGGGATTCGACAAGCTGGTGGAGTCCAGTCAGGTGTCCTACTACACCCGCTTTGATGACACCAAGGGTTTCTATCAAAAGGACCCCACCACTGGGGAGTACATCGAATCCTCTCGATACAGCCCCATCTGGCTGTCGGATCAGGGGGACGACGTGAGCGAGATGGTCTACGTGCTGGCCCTTAAGAGGGACAACATGCCCGTGGGGAAGAAGGGGTCGGACATCATGGATCTGATGGTGGGGACCTACGCCGTCAACCGATGGCAGAAGGAGACCGACTCCAAGGTGTGGATCCTGGACGGCTACCTCAATTGGAAGTGGCGCACTTTCTTCGTGCAGACCGAGGGGTATTGGATCACCGGCAAGACCAAGGCCATCGGAGCCGCCGGTTCCACCAGGGACGATCAAGACTGTTCAGAGGAGCTGGCGGAGGGGGGATTTGCCGACAGTGAGACCAATCATGACGACTGCAAGGAAGCCAACATCAAGGGCTTCGTGTTCCGAGGTGGGTACGAAGACCCTCTCCTTACCGGACTGTTCGAGATGGGATATGCCAGCGGCGACAACGATTTGCGGGATGAGGACTTCACTGGCCGGGCCCTTCATGGGGACCACGGAGTAGGGCTGGTCCTTTATCGGCAGGTCTTGGCAGCCAAAACGGCCCAGGCCTTCGTAGGGGATCCGGACTACAAGGGATTGTGGTCCAACGGGGGTGTCTACAACTCGTTCTACATAAACCCCCGGGTGAAGTTCCGCCCCACCAGCTTCCTGGAACTGCGCTTGGGGGTCCTCACCGCCTGGGTGGATCGGGTGGACGGGGCCATCATCCCCTATCTTTCGGAAGAGGAACGCAACACCTACGTAGGAGCTTGTGAAGACAAGGAGTCCGACGACCCCTACCCCAATGCCTGCGACGGTCAGGTCAGCTACGACCGCAACCTGGGGGTGGAGTTGGACTTCGGGATCCACATGACCTGGGCGGAAGAGCATGTCCTGGTAGGAATCGAGGGAGGATGGCTCCACGCGGGCAAGCGCCTTGGGCTGACCGCCGGGTACGCAGAGACCGATCCGAACGATGGGAAGGATGGCGACGAGGATCTGACTGCCCTCGACGAGGATCCCGGCATTGCCTCCCGATTGAACAACCCCTGGACCTTGCAGGGGCGCTTTGCCGTGGTGTTTTGAACTCCATCTCCCTCCTCCCCGAGTGAATTCCTCTTGAAATACGGCATCTTCGGCGCCGGAATCGTTGGTTCTTGCATCGGCGCCCGGCTCACCCGGGTCGGTCATGATGTGGTGATGGTGGGCCGCCCCGACTTCGTCGCCGGAGTTCGGGCCCAGGGTGGGCTGTGGGCCGCGGATGCTCAGGATCCCGACCCCTCTTCGGTGATCATCGAGGCCACCACCGACCCTTCTCGTCTACGCGACTGCCATCGGATCCTGGTCACCGTGAAGGCCACCCAGACTGCCCAGGCGGCGGACACGTTGGCCCAGGTGATTCCCCCGGGGACCACCGTGACCTCCCTCCAGAACGGCGTCCAGAATCGAGCCCTCCTGGCGAAATCCCTGGGGGAAGACCGGGTGTTCTCGGGGATAGTGGCCTGGAACGCCATTCGCGAAGGAGAAGCCCGCTTTCGCCGCACCACCTCCGGACCCATTGTGCTGGGGGGACCCTCGGGCCTGGTGCAGCACCTTCAGGAGACCGGCTACGACGCCTGGCTCCACCCCCGCATGGACGCGGTTCTATGGGGCAAGCTCCTGTTCAATCTGGGCAATGCCATCATCGCCTTGACCTCCATCTCCCTACCCGACGCCATCCTGGACCGGGACGCTCGGGCCGTTTCCCAAGCGGCTCTGCGGGAAGGGCTCCTCTGCTGTCAAAAGGCGGGGATTGACGTGGAAGGGTTCGGTCGGCTGCGCCCCAAAGCGATGATGCACCTGATGTCCCTGCCGGGATGGGCCATTCGCACCCTCCTCCCCAGCGTCATCCGCACCGACCCTCGGGCGCGCTCTTCCATGTGGGAGGATCTGAATCGGCGCCGCCCCACCGAGATCCACCTGTTGAACGGCGAGGTGGTGGCTCTGGGAAGGGCTACAGGAACCCCCACTCCCGTCAACAGCGCCCTGGTGAGGCTGGTGATGGAGGCAGAGGAACGCAAGGAGGGCAGTCCCCAGATGCAGGCCCGGGAGCTGCGCCGGACGGTGGAGTCACCGGCTTGAGGAGGAGGGGGCGCCTTCACCGCCAGGGGGAGGAGGCGGGGGGGGGTCCTGGCAGTAGCAGCGATACGTCCGACTGTCGTCTTTGGTCACCTTCACGCCGGGGTCAGCCTCCTTCTTCCAATCCTTGTCGGGATCCGGGTTTTCTTTGGGCAGGCTCCACAATTCACACCTGCACACCCTGCCCCCCGGCCCCTTGCAGTCGGTACAGGCGCGGACGTTCTGACACCAGATATCTCCATCTCGGGAGGCGGGTGAGCGGCACTCGGCATCGCATTGACGATCCGAGGGCTTGACGGCCAACACCGCCGCGCCCCCACCCACGGGGCCGGGGGGCGACAAAGTAGGAGGAGGAGGGGGAGCAGGGGGGGTGAAATTCCCCCGCCAGCGCCTCCCCCGCCGCACCCGAGGCTCATCGCCAGCCCCAAGAGGGCCATCCACTTCCCCACGCTGTGAACTCTGCTTATGCTCTCTCTCCTCAGAGGAGAAGAACGTAGATTCGCCCTTCATTCCCTCCAGAGGAAGAACGAGACAGGAGCATTGATCTACAAACGGAGCTTGAGAAAGGCCAGACACCCCCGAGAGGAGGGGTCCTCGGGGCGACGACCGCCCCTGCGCGGGGCCTACGCCACCGTCGCCGGGGTCTCGCCAGCCACCTCTCCTTCACCATTGGCCGTGGACTTCTTGCGGGAGCTCCCCCGGCGAGAGGTCTTGGCTGCGGCAGAAGACCTGGGAGCCTCGGCCGCCTGAGGCTTGAGAACATCCTCCCCCAGGGCCAGGCGCAGCACCTCGTCCATCTCTTTCACCAGATAGATGGCGATGGTGGTCCTCACTTCGGCCCCCGGCTGCTTCAGGCCCAGATCGATGGGGTTTCCCTGGGAGTCCAGCACCGAGATCCTCAAATCCTCAGTCAGATCGGGAAGATCCTTCTTGTTCTGCTCAGGCAAGACCACCCTCTCGATACCGGCTCGGGCCGCCGCCAGCACCTTTTCCTTGATGCCACCCACCGGGAGGACGTGGCCTCTCAAGGTGATCTCCCCCGTCATGGCCAGCTTGTTGTCCACCTTCCTCTCGGTCAGCAAGGAGGTGGTCGCGGTCATCAGGGCAATGCCCGCCGAAGGGCCATCCTTGGGCTGGGCCCCAGCGGGAACGTGGATATGAATGTCGGTGGTGTCGAAGAGATCATCCGCCAACCCCAGGCCCTTGGCCCGGGAACGCACGAAGCTCATGGCCGCCTGGGCGGACTCCTTCATGACATCCCCGAGCTGCCCGGTCAGGATCATCTTGCCATGTCCCTTCATGGCAGTGGCCTCAATGAACAGGATGTCCCCGCCGTAGGCGTTCACCGCCAGGCCCGTGGCCACCCCGGAGTAAGCCATTCTCTCCGCCACCTCCGAGAAGATCTTCACCGGACCGAGAATGCGAGACACCTCGGGGGCCGTCACCACCAGCTTCTGGAGCTTGCCAGAAGCCACGTCCTTGGCGACCGACCGGCACACCGACGCCACCTCCCTCTTGAGGTTCCGCACCCCCGCCTCCTTGGTGTAGGAGCGGATGATGAGGAGGAGAGCTTCTTCAGTGATTTCACACTGTTCCAAGGTCAGACCGTGCTCCTCCAGATTCTCGGGGAACAGGAAGCGCTGAGCGATCTTGACCTTTTCCTCCTCGGTGTACCCGGGGATATGAAGCACCTCCATCCGATCCAGCAGAGGAGGAGGAATGGGTCCCAACTGGTTGGCGGTGGCGATGAACAACACCTTGGAGAGATCAAACGGCACGTCCAGGTAGTGGTCCTGGAAGGTGTCGTTCTGCTCGGGGTCCAGCACCTCCAACAGGGCCGAGGAGGGATCCCCCCTGTAGTCCATTCCCAACTTGTCCACCTCGTCCAGGATGAACACCGGGTTGTTGGAGCCGGCCTTCTTGATGCCCTTGACGATCTTGCCTGGTAGAGAGCCGATGTAGGTACGGCGGTGACCCCGAATCTCCGCCTCATCCCGAACGCCGCCCAGGCTCATCCTCACGAACTTGCGCCCCAGGGCGCGGGCGATGGATTTCCCCAGAGAGGTCTTGCCCACGCCCGGGGGGCCCACCAGACAGAGGATCGGTCCCTTCATGTCCTTCTTCAGCTTGCGAACCGCCAGATACTCCAAGATGCGCTGCTTCACCTTCACCAGGTCGAAGTGGTCTTCATCCAGGATGGCGTGGGCCTTGTCGATGTCCAGACTGTCCTCGGTGGAGACGCTCCAAGGAAGTTCGATGAGCCAGTCCAGGTAGGTGCGGGAAACGGTGTACTCCGCCGCCCCTGGGCTCATCCTGCCCATGCGCTTGAGCTCCTTGAAGGCGGTCTTTTCCACCTCTTTGGGCATCTTGGCCCTCTTGATGGAGCGCTTGAGCTCCTCGAACTCTTCCTGGCGCTCGTCCACCTCCCCCAATTCCTTCTGAATGGCCTTCATCTGCTCCCGGAGGAAATACTCCCTCTGGGCCTTGTCCATCTCCCCCTTCACTTCAGTCTGGATCTTGTTGGACAGCTCCAGGACCTGGATCTCCTTGGCCAGGAGGGCAATGACCTTCTCCAGCCGGGGACGGATCTCAAAGGTCTCCAGCAGTTCCTGCTTCTCATCCACCCCCACCGAC